>JAFSUH010000107.1 GCA_017445365.1 Kiritimatiellia bacterium
GCGGGGATGGCGGCGGGGGCGGGGAGAAAGCTACAGCTTGGCGCGGTTTACGAAATACACCGCGGCGACCATGCAAAGAAACGCCCAGAGGTAGTCCCAGCGCCATTTTTCCCCCATGAACAGCATCATGAAGGGGATGAACACCGAGACCGTCACCACTTCCTGGACGATCTTGAGTTGCGCGACGTTGAGGCCGCTCGCCGCGCCCAGCCGGTTCGCCGGGACCGCGATGGAGTATTCCACCAGGGCGATGAGCCAGCTGACGACGACGATTGCCGCGACCGGCCAGCTCGCCGCCCCCGGTTTCTGGAGCCGCAGGTGCCAGTACCACGCGAAGGTCATGAAAAGGTTGCTTGCGACCAGCATGCCCACGGTCGCCGCCACGCCGAAGGGTTTCGTTTCCATCGTCACGTCTCCGCTTCCGGTTCCTTCCCCCGGTTTCCCCTGAAAATCCATGCCGCCACGGCGCAAAGCGCCCCCGCGGTGTCGCAGAGGATGTCCTTCTGCGCGTCCCAGACATCGCCCTGCGAGCCCAGGAACGCCGCGCCCGCGTCGCCGCCGACCACCACCGCGTACACCCATTCGACGATTTCCCAGAGCCCCGCCATCGCGACGGTCGTCGCCACCGCGAAGAACGCCGCCGACGCCCGGCCGCCCGCGAACCGCTTGCGCCGGAAGAGTTCGGCGAGCGGGAAGGCGAACCAGCCGACGACGAAATGCGCGATGCGGTCGAAGGGATTGCGCGCGAGGCCGAGGGGGCCGGTCAGCCACCCCATCGGCACCAGCTCGAAGGACCAGTGCGCGCCGATGGCCTGGAGGAGGCTCCAGACGAAAAAGCACGCGTAGGCCGCCGTCGAAAAGCGGAAGGCGCGGCGGGTCGCGAGCAGCAGGGCGAGAAGGCCCCACGCCCAGAAGCTTTCGGTGAACCACACCGCGCGGCTGTACGGCGCGATGCCCGAAAGCGCGGAGGCCGCGGCGAAGAGGGCGAGCATCCGGAACTCGGGAGTGGCGAAGCATTTTTTCACGGACGGCTCCTTTCCAAAAGCGTGCAAGTCCCCTTGCCGCGGCTTTCGAGCCGCAGGAGGGCCGCCTTGTTGTCCAAGCCCCCGCCGTAGCCGGTGAGCGAACCGTCCGCGCCGACGACGCGGTGGCAGGGGACGAGGAGGCAGACCGGGTTCCAGCCGACGGCCTGCCCCACGGCTTGCGCGGACATCTTGCGCATGCCCCGTTTCCGCGCGACGGCGGCGGCGATTTCCCCGTAGCTGGCCGTTTTCCCGAAGGGGATGGCGAGCATTTCGCGGGCGACCGCTTCGCGGAACGGCGTGGCGCCGGGGAGGCGGAAAGGGGGCGGGGGGCCGGGGTCGCGCCCGGAAAAGTACCGGTCGAGCCAGCGGCACGTTTCGCGGAAAACGGGCAAATCGTCCATGTCGCCGCCGGGTGCGGGACGTTTGCCGGAAACGAAATGCAGGGCCGTCAGCACGTCGCCGTCCGACTCCATCGCGAGGTCGTCGAACCCCGCGCTCGTCGCATACATCCGGCGGAAAACCCGCGCGGGTTTTTGCCCGGCGGAAGCGGTCATGCGTGCCGTTCCTGCCGCGTCTCCGCGGGACGCTTTTCCTTCCGCTTCGGGTCCGTTCCGCCGTCCGGGCGGCGCGGGGCGCGGCAACGCCGCGGACGTTTCGCGAGCGCCACCAACGCGAGACCGACGCCCGTCAGGACGTGCAGGATCGGCGAGGGCACGGGCTATTCCACGCCCAGCGCCCGGCGGACGGCGAAGGCGAGGTCGCTTCCGTACAGCCCGCGCGCGATGACCATCCCGTTGCGGTCGAGGAGGAAGTTCGTCGATTCGCCGAAAATCCCGAGCGGCTTCGTCAGTTCCGGCGCCGCGCGGCACACCGTCCACGGAAGCCCCAGCGATTCCAGCCCCGCCGCCCGAGGCTCGAGGCAGATCGAAACGACCTCGAAGCCGTTCGCCTGCTGCGCGGCGTGCAGCGCCGTCAGCTGCGGCAGCGACGCCTGCCACTTCGCCCACCCGCGCACGAAAAAGTCCACGAGGAGCACCTTGCCGCGGTAGTCCGCGAGGCGGATGGCCCGCCCGTCCGCCGCAATCAGTTCCGCGTCCGGGAACACCAGCCCCGGCGCCGACACCGCCGCGCGTTCGTGCGCTTCCATCATGGTCAGCGGCAGCGAGGTCTTTTCCGTCGCGTTCGGCCGGGCGATCACCAGCGGGTCGCTCGGGCCGTTGCCGCCCGCCCACGCGTATTCTTCGGGCACGTAGTCGTCGCTCGCCTTGTATTCGGCGATGAGCTTCGCGATCGCCTCCCGGTCGCCCGCCTGCGCGAGGACGTCGGCTTCCTTCACGTACAGCTGGGAGGCGTTGCCGCCGGGCATCGCCTTGACGGCCGCGCGCGCCTCGCGCAGCGCCTTGAGCGCCGCCGGGTAGTCGCGGCGCATGTCCGCGAAGGTCATCGCCTGCACCACCGCCGCCTTCGAGACGGCCTCGGCGTTGCGGTCGGCCTTCGCGGAGGCGAGAAGGTCCGCGACCTCGGAATCGATTTGCGCCCACTCGCTTGCGAGGTAGTACCCGTGGCCCATGCTTTCGAGCTTGGAAAGCAGCGCGTTGTAGCGCGCTTCGTCGAAGGCGCCGTCCGCCGCGGCCGCGGCGGCCGCGAACGCCGCAAACAGGAGGGAAAAGAGGAGGGAACGTTTCATGGGCGGAATCCTTTGTGGGGGTTTCGCCCAAGCGTACACGCTTCCGTCCCCCTTGCCAATTGGCAAAATCGCTTCCGGCGCGCCGCGGGGCCTCACGCCGCCGGCGCGGGCCGCGGGCCCTTTTCGCGGAGGACGGCGCGGTAGAAGGCGCCGGAGGTGATGGCCATGTACGGCGCCAGCCAGAAGAAGAGGATGCCGAACGTGAGGATGCCCAGGATCATCCAGCCGAGGAAGCTCAGCCCCAGGCAGAACGCCCGCCACTTGTTGCCGTCCATCAACCGGCGGCTTTCCGTGATCGCCTCCGTGACCGACCACTCCGGGTGCTCCAGCACGAGGTAGGGCGTCAGCATGTAGGAAAAAGCCTTGACGATGCCCGGAACGATCAGAAGCAGACCCCAGAGGAAGGTGAACAGCCCCGTCAGGAACATGCACCCGAACGCGCGGCCGAACTGGTTGAAGCCGACGAAGGCGTCTCCCACCGCCAGTTTCCGGTGGTCCGCGCCGCGGAGGGCCAGGTTGGCCTGCCCGTACTTCGTGAGGAACCCGACGACGACGGCGGCGACGAAGCCGACGAAGGGAATGCATCCGGCAAACGAGAGAAGCCCCCAGAGCGCCATCGCACCGAGGTATGTCCAGTAGTTGCCGGAGGGGCCGGTCCTGGCGCGGGTCTTCAGTTCCGCGAAGGTGGCGAACTCTCCCGCGGGAGCGAACGCGTCGGGTGCGGGCGGCGGGGCCCCGGCGCCGCCGGAAGCCCAGGTCGGGTCGGCGACGGAAAGCGGTTCCCATTCGGCCATGCCCTCGTGCCAGACGAGCGTGTCGGGGCGGATGACGCCCCGGGCGATCAGCGAGCGGAAGGTCTCTTCGGAAACGGGGCCTTGGGCGGCGCCGTCGAGTTGGTAGTACCAGTTCATGTCTTTCTCCGTGGGTTCGACGGAATCAAAACACACCCGCCTCCGCGCCGCCAAGCCATTTCGCCCGCGATTGGAATTGACTTGCCGGAGGGGGGCGGGGCAAGGTGGGCGCATCTTTTCCCGCCATGAGCGATTTCCCTTCCAACCCCGTCCCTCCCGGATGCCCGTCCGCCAACGTGGTGCAGATTTTCGACACCACCCTGCGCGACGGCGAACAGGCCCCCGGCTTCTCCATGAACCGCGCCGAAAAGCGCCGCATGGCCCGCCAGCTCGAAGCCCTCGGCGTGGACGTGCTCGAAGCCGGGTTCCCCATCGCTTCCCCCGACGACTTCGCCTCCGTCCGCGAAATCGCTTCCGAAGCCGAAACCATGTGCGTCGCCGGTCTCGCCCGCGCGCTGGAAGAGGACATCCGCCGCGCCGCCGAAGCGCTGAAGGGCGCCAAACGCCCGCGCATCCACACGTTCCTCGCAACGAGCGACCTGCACCTGGCGGAGAAGTTGCGCATGTCCCGCGAGGACTGCCTTTCGCAGATCCGCCGGATGGTCTCCCTCGCCCGCTCGCTCGCCCCCGACGTCGAGTTTTCCGCCGAGGACGCCTCCCGGACCGATCCCGACTTCCTCTGCCGCGCGGTGGAAACCGCCATCGCCGCGGGCGCGAACGTCGTCAACATTCCCGATACGGTGGGCTACACGACGCCGGAGGAGTTCTTCCGCCTGCTGGTTGGCCTGCGCGAGCGCGTCCCCTCGCTCGCGAACGCGGTCCTCTCGGTCCACTGCCACGACGACCTCGGGCTCGCCGTCGCCAATTCGCTCGCCGGGGTGCGGGCGGGCGCCCGGCAGGTCGAGTGCACCGTATGCGGCGTGGGCGAGCGCGCGGGGAACGCCGCGCTCGAGGAAATCGTGATGGGGCTCGCCACCCGCCGCGCGCATTACGGCAACCTCGCCACCAACATCCGCACGCCGGAGCTGGTGAAAACGGCGCGCCTCCTCTCCGACATCGTGGGCGTCAGGATTTCCCCAAACAAGGCGATTGTCGGCGGCAACGCCTTCGCGCACGAAAGCGGCATCCACCAGCACGGCGTGATGGCGAACGCGCTGACCTACGAAATCATGGCGCCGGAAAGCGTCGGCGCGCAGGACGCGGCGCTGGTGCTCGGCAAGCACTCCGGCCGCCACGCCTTCGCCACGCGCATGGCGGAACTCGGCTTCAAGCTTTCGGAGGAGCGGCTGGGGCAGCTGTTCAAAAGCTTCAAGGCGCTGGCCGACCGGAAGAAGGACATCGACGACCGCGACCTGGTGGCGCTCGCGGCGAACAGCCCCGCCGCGGACGAGACGGACGCGTGGGTGCTGGACCGCTTCGTGGTGAATTCGGGCAACCTCATGACCGCGACCGCGTGCGTGGCCTTGAAACGGAAGGGGAAGCGGGTGGAGGAAGTGGCGAGCGGGAGCGGGCCGGTGTACGCGGCGATCCGCGCGGTGGAAAAGATCGTCCGCCACCCGTTTTCGCTGGAGGACTACCAGCTGCAGGCCGTCACGGAACACCGGGACGCGTTGGGGGAAGTGCGCGTGAAGATCGCGGACGCGACGGGGCTCTACCGCGGACGGGGGGTTTCGACGGACATCATCGAAGCGAGCATCCTGGCGTGCCTTTCGGGCATCAACGCGATGTTGCGCTCGGACGGGCAGGCGCTGGGGCGGGGTGCCGCGGCCGCGGCGCAGAAGTCGTTCTACGACATCGACCTCCTGCGCGGCGGCGGTGCCGCCGACGCGGCGAAGTAAGGAGCAGGGAATGCCGCGTTTTTTCGCATTTTGCCGATGTTCGGCAAAATGCGCCCGTTTTTGCCGAACATCGGCAAATCCTTGTCGCCGCGCGGTTTTGACATTTTGCCAAGGCTTGGCAAATTTCATGCGGTTTTGCCAAGGGTTGGCAAAATCGCCCCGTGGGCACGGCGGGGCGCGCGCCTAGACGCGGCGGCGGCCGTCGAAGCCGGCGAGACGCGCGAGGAGGAGCAGCCCGCGCACGCACAGCTGGACGGCCATCGCGATCCACGCGCCGGTCAACCCGTGGCGCGCGACCAGCCACGCCGCCAGCGGAATGCGCACGCCCCACATGCTGGCGAGGTTGACGAGGCTCGGCACGAGCGTGTCGCCCGCGCCGCGCAGCGCGCCGCCCGCGACGATGGACGCCGCGAACAGCGGTTCCGCGAACGCTTCGATGCGCAACACCCGCACGCCCGC
Organism: Kiritimatiellia bacterium; assembly: GCA_017445365.1. Lineage (GTDB taxonomy): Bacteria > Verrucomicrobiota > Kiritimatiellia > CAIQIC01 > Lenti-01 > RGIG3480. Next base: position 5,861 of record JAFSUH010000107.1, read on the forward strand.
CGCCTGCACCGCGGGGTCCGGCGTGAGGATCGCCATCGCCTCCGGCGCGAAAAGCAGCAGCAGCGCGCCCGTCGCCGTCATCGTCGCGATGCCGAGCCCCGTGCAAATCCACGCGAGGCTCCGCGCCAGCGCCGCGCGCGCGGCGCCGA
>JAFSUH010000108.1 GCA_017445365.1 Kiritimatiellia bacterium
CCCCGCGCCCTTCCGGCCGGTGCGGTCCCCGCGGCGGAACGAACCCCGCGCCCGCGACGGATTCCCGCCGCGGGCGCCGTGTTTCCAGCCACTTCCTCCCCCCTTCCGCCATGAAAGAACTCCTCACCTACATCATCAACGAGCTCGTCCGCCATCCCGACGAGGTGAAGCTCTCCGAAGTCACGGGCGACCGCACCGTCGTCTTCGAGCTGCGCTGCAACCGCGAAGACATCGGGAAAATCATCGGCAAGAACGGCAAGACCGTCAGCGCCATCCGCACGATCCTTTCGACCATCGCCGCCTCGCAGGGGCGCCGCGCGATTTTGGAAGTCGTGGACGAATAGGCGGGTCCGGCGGATGCTCGAAATCGACATCCTCACCATTTTCCCCGACATGCTTGCGAGCGTGCTGGGCGAAAGCATTTTGAAGCGCGCGCAGGCGGCGGGGCTGGTGGCCATCCGCTGCCCGAACCTGCGCGACTGGGCGGAGGGCGTGCACCGCACGACCGACGACCGGCCGTACGGCGGGGGGCCGGGCATGGTGATGAAGCCCGAGCCGGTGTACCGCGCGGTGCGGGCGCTCCGCCGGGAAAACAGCCGCGTGATCCTGATGACGCCGCAGGGGGCGACCTTCACGCAGGCGGCGGCGCAACGGCTCGCGAGGGAGCGCCACCTGATTTTCGTCTGCGGGCACTACGAAGGCTTCGACGAGCGCATCCGCGCGCTCGCGGACGAGGAGCTCTCCATCGGAGACTACATCCTGACCAATGGCGTGCTTTCCTCGGCCGTGGTGACCGACGCGGTGGTGCGGCTCCTCCCCGGCGCCCTGGGGGACGCGGAGAGCGCCGCGGACGAATCGTTTTCGGACGGCGGACTGGAATACCCGCAATGGACCCGCCCGGAAGTCTTCGAGGGGATGGCGGTGCCGGAAATCCTGCTGTCGGGCGACCACGGGGCGATCGCCAAGTGGCGCAAGGAACAGGCGCGGGCGCGTACCGCCGCGCGCCGCCCCGATTTGCCAATGCTTGGCAAAAACGCCTGATTTTTGCCAAGCATTGGCAAAACGGCTTGCGACAGGAAGCAGTGGTCACGCGCAGCGGAGACCACTGCAAGCAATGGGTCGAACGACCCTTGGCAAAACGGGTTGCGGCCGCGGCGGATCAGGATTCGGGGTCGGGCGGGAAGTCCGGGAAGGGATCGGGGGCGTCGGGGTCGAAAGTGCCGTCGGGGCGGACGAGGCCGAGGTAGCGTCGGGAGTCGAAGTCGCCGCCGTCGGGGCGTCCGCCTTCTCCCGCGTGATACCAGTTCGTGCCGCTCCGTGCCATGATTTCGAGGACTTCTCCAGCCAATGAATCGAGGGCGATGCAATCGTCGGGCAGGGCGAACCACGTTCCCGCGCAAAAGGCCTCGACGGATTCGGCCGCCGGATCGACGCGGTACGCGAATGTCCCCTCCTTCCTCCCCGCATCTTCGGCGAGGGCGAAGGCGCCGGAAGAAAGGGCGTACACGGCCGTAGGTCCGCATTCGCCGTGTTCCGGCCCGAAGCGGACGCGTTTGCCGGAAGCGAAGGCGACGCGCTTGCAGGCTTCCCAGGGGATCCGGTTGCGCTCCCGGCATTCGACGGCGAAGGGAAAGGGAACGTCCGCTCCGGTGGCGATCCACAGGCGTTCGCCGCCGGGGGCGTGGCGGGCGACGAGCGGATAAAGCCCCTGCGAGAAAACCAGGCTGATGTAGAGGAACAGGAACAAGGCGACGGCACCGTAGAGGACCTGGGAGAACGAGCGCTTCCATTCCTCCTGCCAAACGTTGCGGAAAAAAGAGGCGATGCCGACAAGGATGGAAAGCCAGAAAAGGCAGACCAGCGGACCCGTCAGCACGACCATGGCGATGCCGAGGCGCTCCTCGTCGAAATAGTTCTGCACCAGGCAGCCGACGAGCATCAGGCAATTGGAGACGAGGAGGAGAAGGAGGCTCGTGGCGGCGGCGCCCCAGGCGGTGTCGAAGAGGAGGTGGAAGAACTTTTTCACGGCAGGGAAAAGCATGGCGGAAGCGCTCCCGCGGCGCAAGCCGTTCCCGGCTCGTCCGCCCCTTGCCAATGCTTGGCAAAAACGCCTGATTTTTGCCAAGCATTGGCAAAGTGCCATCCGGCACGTTGCTTGCGGCGCTCCCACTTCGTGCAGCGCCGCTTCCGTCTCCCGGCGTTTTTGCCAAACATTGGCAAAATCACCCAAAATTTGCCAAACATTGGCAAAATGCCGGTGGCAACGAAAAACGCCGTCCGGGGGGACGGCGTTTCCGGGGGATGGCGGGAACCGCTTACCAGCGGTAGTGCGCGAAGGCCTTGTTCGCCTGCGCCATCTTGTGCGTTTCGTCGCGCTTGCGGATGGCGTTGCCCTGGCCCTTGAAAGCGTCCATCACTTCGCCCGCAAGCGCGCGTTCCATCGGCTGGCCCTTGCGGGCACGCGCGAAATCGACGATCCAGCGCAACGCCAGCGAGGTCTGGCGGCCTTCTTCGACTTCCATCGGCACCTGGTAGGTCGCACCGCCCACGCGGCGGCTCTTCACTTCCACCTTGGGCTTGGCGTTGTCCAGCGCGGTCTGGAAGACTTCCAGCGGGTCCTGTCCGCCGCTCTGTTCCTTGATCGCGTCGAGCGCGCCGTACACCATCCGCTGGGCCGTGGACTTCTTGCCGCGGTGCATGATGATGTTGACCAGATGGGTGACCAGAACGCTCCCGTAGCGCGCGTCGGCGGCGAAGGGGGCCTTCTTCTCGGATTTCCTGCGTCTCATGTTCCTCTCCTCGCGTTATTTCTTGGGAGCCGGCCCTTTCGGGGTCTTCATGCCGTACTTGCTGCGGCTGCGGCGGCGGCCTTCGACGCCGAGGCAGTCGAGGGTTCCGCGGATGACGTGGTAGCGGACGCCCGGCAGGTCCTTCACGCGGCCGCCGCGGACCAGCACCATGCTGTGTTCCTGGAGGTTGTGGCCTTCGCCGGGGATGTACGCGGTGACTTCCTGCCCGTTGGTGAGGCGCACGCGGACGACCTTGCGGAGGGCGGAGTTCGGTTTCTTGGGGGTCATCGTCTTGACCAGGAGGCAGACGCCGCGGCGCTGGGGGCACTTCTGGAGCGCGGGGGATTTGCGCTTGCTGGAAAGCGGATGGCGTCCCTTCTTGACGAGTTGGTTGATGGTAGGCATTTGGATGGATTCCTTGCGTCTGTTTTGAAAAGCCTGCGAACTCTACGCATCCGCCCCCGCCTTTGCAAGCCGATTCCGCAGGGGTCCCGCGGGCGTGTTCCCGGGGTCCGGCGTTGCCGGAGGCAAGTCAATTGCCGACGTACCCGGCGCCGTCGCGGATCCAGCGGAAAAGCGCTTTCGTCTGCGCGAGCGGCAGGACGTTTTCCGCGAGGAGCCGCGCCACGGGAATCCACTCGAAGGAAATGTGCCCTTCCGCGCCCGCGGGCGGGGAAGCGATTTTCGCCGCCGGGCAGGCGACGCTGAACACCAGCGAAAACTCGTGCGTTTTCTTGCCCCCGCGCGAAAGGTAGGTCTGTTCGCTCACGCCCAGGAGCCCCCCCACGCGGCAGTCGAGGCGCATTTCCTCCCGCCACTCGCGCGCCAGCGCCGCCCGCGCGCCTTCGGCGAATTCGACGTGTCCGCCCGGCAGGAACAGGTGTCCGTATTTCTTCGAGCGGCAGACGAGCACCTGCCCGCGCTTGACGCACCAGCCGCGCACGACGATTTCGGTCGATCCGTTCTTGTTTTCTTCCATGCCGTCCATCCTGCCACGTTTTCCCGCCCGTCCCAAACGCTTTTTGCGGAACGCGCGCGGCAACGGAAACGCCCCGGGGGGACCCGGGGCGTTTCGGGGAAGGAAAGGGGGCTAGTCCTTCACCGGGCAGGGGGCGATGCCCCAGATGTCCTCGGCGTATTCCTTCATCGTCCGGTCGGTCGAGAACTTGCCGCTCGCGGCGACGTTCAGGATGCACTTCTTCGCCCACGCCGCGGAGTCTTCGTAGGTCTTTTCGACCTCCGCCTGCTTGGCGACGTACGAATCGAAGTCCGCCAGCACCAGGTAGTGGTCGCCGCCTTCGAGAAGCGAATCGACGATCGGCTGGTACAACCCCGGCTGGTCGAGGTTGAAGAAGTTGTTCTTCAGCGCGTCCAGCGCGCGGCGGATGGCGGGGTTGCTTTCGTAGATCGCCCGCGGGTCGTAGCCGCGCGCGCGGACCGCCTCCACCTCCTCGACGGTGAGACCGAAGAGGAAGAAGTTCTCCTTGCCCACTTCGCGGCGGATTTCGACGTTCGCGCCGTCGAGGGTGCCCAAGGTCAAGGCGCCGTTCAGCTGGAACTTCATGTTGCCCGTGCCGCTCGCTTCGGTGCCCGCGGTGGAAATCTGTTCGGAGATGTCCGCCGCCGGGATGATGCGCTCGGCCAGGCTCACCCGGTAATCGGGGAGGAAGACGACGTTCAGCCGCCCCTTGACCGCCGGGTCGTTCTTGACGACGTTGGCGACGTCGTTGACGAGCTTGATGATGAGCTTCGCCATGAAGTACCCCGGCGCGGCTTTCGCGGCAAAGATGAACGTCCGGGGATGGAAGTGGCGGGTGGGGTTCTCCTTCAGCTCGAAGTACTGGTGGATGATGTTGAGGACGTTGAGCAGCTGCCTCTTGTACTCGTGCAAGCGCTTCACCTGCACGTCGAAAATCCCCTCCGGGTTGACTTCGACGCCAACCGTCTCCTTGATGATGGCCGCAAGCCGCTCCTTGTTGGCCCGCTTGATCGCCATGAAGCGCTTCTGGAAGGCCTTGTCGTCGGCGTACGGGGCGATTTTCTTGAGCTCGTCCAAGTCGGTGATCCACTTCGGCCCGATTTTCCCGGTGATGAGGTCGCTCAGGCCGGGGTTCGCCTTGAGCAGCCACCGCCGCGGCGTGATGCCGTTGGTCTTGTTGCCGAAGCGCTCGGGCCAGAGCTCGTGGAAGTCGCGGAAGAGCGTGGTCTTGAGCAACTCGCTGTGCAGCTCCGCCACGCCGTTGATCGCGTGCGAGCCGACGACCGCGAGGTACGCCATCCGCACGGAGCGGCCGCCCTCTTCGTCGATGAGGCTCATGCGGCGGATGCGGTCGCCGTCGCCCGGCCAGCGCGTCGCGATTTCGCGCAGGAAGCGGCGGTTGATTTCGTAGATGATTTGCAGGTGGCGCGGGAGAATCCGCTCGAAGAGCGAAACCGACCACTTTTCGAGCGCTTCGGGCATGAGCGTGTGGTTGGTGTACCCGAAGGTGCGCTGGGTGAGGTCCCACGCGTCGTCCCATTCGAGGCCTTCGATGTCCACGAAGTTGCGCATCAGTTCGGCGATGGAGAGCGCCGGGTGCGTGTCGTTGAGCTGGATGGCGACCTTGTCGGGGAAGGAGTGGATGTCGGCGTTGTCGGTCTTGAACCGGCGGATGATGTCGTGGATGGAGCAGGCGATGAAGAAGTACTGCTGCTTGAAGCGGAGTTCCCGGCCGCGTTCGATGTTGTCGTTGGGGTACAGGACCTTGGTGATGTTCTCGGTCAAGGTCTTCGTCTCGTACGCCTTGACGTAGTCGCCGTTGTTGAAGAACGCGAGGTTGAATTCCTCGGTCGAGCGGGCCGACCAGAGGCGGAGGTTGTTGACGGTGCCGTTGCCGTAGCCGGGGATGGGCATGTCGTAGGGGATGCCGAGGACGGTGTCGTAGTCCAGCCACGTGGCCTTCAGCCCGTCCATGCGCACGCGCCCGCCGAAGTGGACCTCGAACTGCGCTTCGGGCCGCTCGATTTCCCACGGGTTGCCGTAGCGCAACCAGTTGTCGGGCTCCTCGATCTGGTAGCCGTCGCGGATGCACTGGCGGAAGATGCCGTAGTCGTAGCGGACGCCGTAGCCGTAGCCTGGCAGCTGGAGGGTGGCGAGCGAATCGAGGAAGCAGGCGGCGAGGCGCCCGAGGCCGCCGTTGCCGAGGCCGGCGTCCCGCTCGATGTCGCGCATGTCGTCCCAGGAGAGGCCGAGGTCTCCCATGGCCTTGCGGACGGCGTCTTCGGCCTTGAGGTTGATGACGTTGTTGCCCATGAGCCGGCCAATCAGGTACTCCATGGACAGGTAATACGCGCGTTTGACGTTTTTCTTGTGGTAGACGACGCTGGTCTGCATCCAGCGGGCGACGAGGCGGTCGCGGACGGCGAGGGCGAGCGCGTAGTAGCGGTCGTGCTCGGTGGCGGAATACTCGTCCTTGGCGAGCGTGTACTTCAAGTGGTGCTGGAAGGAGCGCTTGATGGCGTCGGCGGACGCGAGCTCGCTGTAGTCGTCGGGGATGGGGGCCGGGGTGGCGGTCATGGGGTACTCCTGGTTGGGGGAAAGGCGCTTGAAAAGCGCGCGGTTCCGCAACAGTACACGGCTCCGCGCCCCGGCGCAACGCCGAATGGCCGCCCCGCCCCGCCGGGGCATGCATGACACGAGCGGAGCGAGAAGCGCGGCCCGCCGAAGGCGATGCTTGCGCGGTTGTGCCCTTCGGCTTCCCGCGCGGCCTGTTCCGCCTGCGCCGCGGTGTCGTTCCACCCCGCGCCGCCGAGCAGGACTCTCCCGGAATCCAGGAGCAACGCAAGGCATGGAACGCGAAAAGCGTCCTCCGGGACGCCCTCCGGCTCGTCTTCGTCGACGAGTCGGGCGTCACGACGAAAATGACCCGCTTGTACGGGCGTGCGCTCCGTGGAGAACGGGCCCGAGATTCGGCTCCCCACGGGCATTGGGGCGCGAAAACCGTCATCGGAGCGCTTTTCGGGGACGGGAGGACGGCATCCAGACCCGCGACGAACCAACGGACGGCGAGATATTCCATCAGTATGTGCGGCAAGTGCTTGTCCCGGAGCTGCGCCCCGGAGACATCGTCGTGATGGACAATCTCCGGGCTCACAAACAACAGCGGACCATCCAGGCAATCGAGGAAGCCGGGTGCAAGGTGGAGTTCCTGCCGCCGTACTCGCCGGACCTGAATCCGATCGAGAAGATGTGGAGCAAGGTGAAGGGGATACTCCGGTCGCTGGCGGCGAGGACTTCGGAGAAAGTGGATGAAGCCATCCGGGTTGCCTTGGAAAGCGTCACGCCACAAGACGCACAGGGATGGGCACTCTTGGGGGAAAGGGCGCTTTTTCCTTTTGGCCGGAAGCACTTTCCCCTACCCTTGGCGGCAAATGGCCGTGACGGCCCCGTGCGGGGCGCGGCCGTTCCACCCCGGAGACCCTTTCCGAAGAGCAACCACCGCAACAACCTTTTCGCGCAATCTGCTGAAACGACGCCACGCTGGAAAAACTACCACATTTTTCATGTCGTCGTAGACGGTTGAAGGCCATCCGGCCGCAATCCGAACTCCTTTCAGCGAACGCGCCCCCACCGGGCGCGTTCTCGCCATGTGTTCAGATTGGGCCTGTGGTAGGGCCTCCAGCGTGGACATGGTATCGGGAACGCGCCTTTTCGTTTTCCCGTGCCGGTCGCGATGCAGACCGCATCCCGGCCATGAAATCCTTCCTTTCCTCCCGATGCAATCTTCTTTCCTTCCTTTTGTTCGCCCTTGCCCTCTGCGCGGTCGTTTTCGTCGTTTGGCGACAGAATGACTACCCCGTGACGGGCATCGACGACGCGAACATCTTTTTCTCCTACGCCGAAAACCTTGCGCACGGACGGGGATTCGTTTACGCGAACAATCCGGAACCCGTCGAGGGCTTCACTTCCATGCTTTGGACGCTCCTGTGCGCCGTGTGCTTCGCCATCCGCGTCAATGAAACGGGAGTGTTCGTCCTTTCGATGTTTTTCCTGCTCGGCACGCAGTATATCTGCTGGAAGCTCCTGGACCGCATCCTCGAAGAAAAAGGCATCCGCCCGCGCTTTCCCAAGGCCTTCTACGCCGTGGGCATCCTTTCGTCGGCGGGCTACGCCACGTGGATGGGAATCACTCTCATGGATGTGGCCCTGTGGGGTTTCTTCCTCGCGTGGTTCGCCTGGCTTTTCTTTTCTTCCTGCCGCGAATCCGGCGTCCCTTCTCCGGCCCGCCTTGCCGCACGGGCCGTTCCTTTCGCGCTTGCCCCGCTGGTCCGTCCCGAGTTCATGGCCGCCGTTCCCGCGATGCTGGGATTGCTTTTCCTCCGGAATCTTCTCCTCAAGCGACCGATTCGGCACGTTTTCGCGTGGGGCGGCATTTTTCTCGCCTCGCTCGGTGTCCTCGCGGCTTTCCGTTTGCGGTACTTCGGCTGGCCGCTCCCCAACACCTTCTACGCGAAGGTTTCCCCCTCGCTTTTCTACAATCTCGACAAGGGCATCCTCTACGCCCTGTCCTTTTTCACCTCCAGCGTCTTCGGCATCCTGTTTTGCGCTTCCGTCGCCGGATGGTCCGTCACACTCCTTCTTCCGTCGCCGCAACGCCGTTTGTTGCCGTCTTCGGGGCACGCTCCCGCCACCGCCGCCGACATGTTCCTTCTCTGGGTCGTCCTCCTCTGCGGCCTGCCCGTGCTCGTCGGTGGCGATCATTTCGCCTATGCCCGCTTTTACCAACCGGTCTATCCATTGATTTGCTTGGGCCTCGTCATCGCCGTTCCGGCAGGAACATGGGATGCAATTCCCGAAAAAACGGGCAAAACATTCTCGGCAATCGCCCTCTGGGCCCTCTTGCCCCTTGGCTGGAACTACTCGACTTCCTATCTTCGTTCCCACTGGGAGCGGCAACCGGCCGCCCATGAATTCGGTCTCGCTGCCAACGGTACTACCGAAGGAAAGATGTTCAACGATGTTTTCGCCGATGCCTCCCGCTTGCCGAATGTCGGTGTCATCACGGCTGGCGGCATCGCCAGAACCTATGCGGGTCCTTTGACCGATTTGATGGGGTTGAACAACACCACCGTCGCCCATTTTCCGGGAAAGCGCGAGGGCTTGAAGAACCACGCCGCCTTCGAACTTGCCGTCTTTCCGGCTCTCCCTGTCGATGTTTTGCCGTTTTCCGCAACCAACGCCTTTGCGGACAACGTGCTGAAAGGGCTTTTCGAAACGCCGGATTTCGTCGCCGGTTGGCGTTGCGGACGCCTTGAAAACCGCGCCAACGGCACGACAGCCGATCTTTGTGTCCGCCAATCGTATCTCGACTCGCTGCTTTCGAGTCCCGCGTACGGGTTCCGCGACACGGAACGTTGGAACGGAACCGCTTGGGTGGACATCCCGCCCGGTGATTGACCCCAAGGAGGATGTTGCTCCGGTATCGAACGCGGCGCTCCGCGACGGGAGCGCCGCAAGCAACGTGCCGGCTGGCACTTTCTAGCGGCCGATTGCCGTAAACGGTTGGCCGCGCACGGCAGGGTCCATCACCCACGCGCGCACCGTTGGGCTCCATCGGTATCCGGTCTCGTGGACTTCCTTCTCGTCGACTTCGCCGCGGTCGGTCCCGCCTTCGGCGCTTGCGGCTTCGCTTCCGTCCGCGCTTTCTCCGTCCCCGCCAGCGCGGCGGGGATGTGCCCGAGAATCGCCGTGTTGAAAAGCCGGTCCCGCTCCGTACGCTCGTCGGCGACGGCCGGGAAAGGGATGCCCGCCGGAGGGAAGCGGGCACGGAAAAAGGCGCGGGGAAACCCGCGCCCTTTCGTTCGTTTGGAAAAACGCTATTCGACGGTGATGGCACCGGCCGGGCAGTTGTCCGCGGCGTCCTTCGCGGGGCCTTCGGCGGCGGCGGGAACGTCTTCCGCCTTGGCGACGGCGAGACCTTCGTCGTTCATTTCGAAGACATCGGGGCAGGAGTCGGCGCAGAGGGAGCAACCGGCGCAGGAGGCAGTATCGACTTTGGCTTTCATGGTGGGTCCTTTCGGGATTGGGGTTGGAATTCCTTCCATCATACCGCGCGCGCGGTGGCGGGCAAGGAAAGAAAACGGAAAAACGGATTTTGCCTCACGGGGCGGAAGAAGGGCGCTTCTCCGCCCAGGCCGCCGCGGCTTTCCGCATGGCCGCGAGCCGCGGGTGGCACCCCTCGCGCACGGAGGCGCCGAAGGCCGTGAGGAGGTCCTTCGAGACCTTCCCCATGCCCGTGGGCACTTCGATTTCGAGCCGCACGTATTCGTCGCCCCGCCGCGACCCGTCGCGCGGATCGGGCAGGCCGCCGCCCTTGACTTTCAGGACCGTCCCCGTCTGCGAGCCCGCGGGAATGGCGAGCTTCTCCTCCCCGGCGATGGTGGGCACCGCCATCTCCCCGCCGAGCGCGGCCACGTGGAAGGGAACGGGGAGGACGATCTGCACGTCCAGCCCCTCGCGCGCGAAAAGCGGATGGGGGGCGACTTCGAGAATCACGTAGAGGTCGCCGTCGCGGCCGCCGCGCGTCCCCCGTTCGCCCTTGCCCGCGAGCCGCAGGCGGAAGCCGCTGTCCACGCCCGCCGGAACCGTCAGGGCGATTTCCTGCGTCTTTTCCACCCGTCCGCGCCCGCCGCAGATGCGGCAGGGCTTGCTCACCACTTCGCCGGTTCCCCCGCACGCGCGGCAGGGCTGCTGCACGCGGAAGAAGGCGTTGCCGCCGATGCGCACGCCCGATCCGCCGCACGCGCGGCAGGGGGTCGGCTTCGCGCCGTCCGCGGCACCCGTCCCGCGGCAGGAGGGGCAGTCCTCCTCGACGGGCAGCTTGAGCGTCTTGTGGGTGCCGAAGGCCGCTTCCTCGAAGGAGAGCGAAAGGTCGTACCGCAAGTCGGCGCCGTCGCGCGCCGCGTCGCGGGAGGCGCCACGGCCCCCGCCGCCGCCCATGCCGCCGAAGAGCGCGTCGAAGATGTTGCCCCCGCCGAAGGCGCCCGCGAAACTGCGCATGGCCTCTTCGAGGTCGATGCCGCCGAAGCCGCCGCCCCCGCCCGCGCCGCCGCCGTGGCGGAACGCGGCCCAGCCGAAGCGGTCGTAGCGCGCGCGCTTGTCCGGGTCGGAGAGGATTTCGTAGGCGGCCGTGGCCTCCTTGAACCGTTCCTCGGCGGCCTTGTCGCCGGGATTGCGGTCGGGATGGTCGGCCATCGCCTTCTTGCGGTAGGCCTTCTTGATTTCGTCGGTGCCCGCGTTTTTCGCGACGCCGAGGACTTCGTAGCAGTCCCGCGGGGTTTCTTCGCCCATGGTCAGGCTCCCGCGCCGCCGCTGACGACGACCTGCGCCGCGCGCAGGAGCTTCCCGCCCATGAGCCACCCCTTGCGCGCGACGGCGAGGATGCGGCCTTCGGGCACGTCGGCGCTGGGCAGCTGGCTGATGGCCTCGTGGAAGGCGGGGTCGAACGCGTCGCCCGCGGCGAGGGCCATCGGTTCGGCCCCGGCGGCGGCGAGCGCCTGGAGGATGCGCCTTTCGACGAGGGCAAAGCCCTCGACGAGCGGCGAATCGCCGGCGGCGGCGAGGCCGCGGTCGAAATCGTCGAGCGCGGGGAGGAGGGAGAGGGCGAGATCCTTGGAGGCGCTGCGGGCCCATTCGGCGCGGTCGCGTTCGGTGCGCTTGCGGTAGTTCTCGAAGTCCGCGCGCAAGCGGAGGAGCTGCATCGCGAGGGGGTCTTCGGCCTCGCCTTCCGCGGCGGGCGCGGGTTCCGCCGTGCCGGCGGCGTCGGCCGGGGGCGCATCGCCGCCGACGGATTCGGCCGCGGGTTCTTCCGGGGCGGCTTCGGCGGCGGGGGGGGCTTCTTCCGCGGACGCGGCGGCGGCCTCTTCGGCGGAGGCGGCTTCGGCGGGGGAATCGGTTTGGGCGGAGTGGTGGGGAGAATGCTTCTTGGATTTGCTCATGGCGCGGGCGAACATACTGCCCCGCCCGCGCTCCCGCAACCGAAACTTTCGCGGAAAGTCCTTGGGTTTCCGGCCCCGCGAAAAATCCTGCGCATCCCGTCCGTTTTTGGTATGACAATCCCGTACACCCAACCGAAAGGCGCATGCGCATGGCCACTCTCATGGAAGAATTGTTGTCGCTCCAGGCCCGGGACCGCTCCATCCGGGAAATCCGGTCCGCGTTGCGGGCCATTCCCGCCCGCGAGGAAGCCCTCAAGGCCGCCATCGCCGTCCAGTCCGCCTCGCTGGCCGCCGCGGAGGAACGCGGGAAGGCCGCGGGGAAGGCCCGCGCCGAAGCCGAGGGGAAGGTGGACGGACTGCGCGCCCGCGCCGCCAAGCTCAAGGCCGCGCAGGCCTCCACCAAGTCCAACGACGACTACCGCGCCCTCGCGAAGGAAATCGCCAACCTCGAATCCCTCGCCCTGCAAGCCGAGGACGCCGTCCTTTCCGCCATGGAGGAGGAAGAACGCGCCGCCGCCGCCAACGCCGAATGCGCCGCCGCCCTCGAAAAGGAAAAGGCGTACGCCACCGAAGAGCTCGCCCGCATCACCCGCTCGCTCGAACCCAAGCGCACGATTCTGGAGGCCGAACTCGCCGAACGCGCCGCCGCCGCCCGCGCCATCCCCGCGGACGCCCTCGCGCGGTACGAACGGATTTCGAAGAAGTACCCGGCGGACGCCATCGCCCTCGTCGAATCCAAAACCGGCAGTTGCGGGGGTTGCCACATGAAGCTCACCCCCTCCGACCTGGTGGAAGCACGCAAGCTTGACACGCTTTCGGCGTGCGGGTATTGCGGGCGGTTGCTCCACGCGGCGCGCTAGGCGCGGCGGGGACGTCGTTCTTTTCCATTTTCGAGCGCGGCCCGGACGCCGGTCGCCGGAGGATTCCTCCGGAGGAAAGTCCGGACACCGCAGGACAGGACGCCCGCGCCGGGAGGTGCGGGACCGCGGCGGCAAACGCCGCGGAAGGAAAGCGCCACAGAAACGAAACCGCCCCGTGCAAACGGAGCAAGGGTGAAACGGCGGTGCAAGAGACCACCGTGCGGATGCCGGGAGGCGCCGCGCAAGGCAAGCCCCGTCCGGTGCAAGGCCCAATAGGGAGCGGAGGGGCTGTCCGTTCCGTGCGGCGGGCGAAAGTCCGCCGCGCCGCTCCGGGTAGGCCGCTTGAGACAAATGACCGGGCCCCGTATCCCGAGGGGCGACAGAATCCGGCTTATTCGTCCGGGCCGCGCTCTTTTCCGTTTCCATCCTTTCCGGGAATGGATGTCGCCAATCATGGCAGTTGCGAAAGGAACGTGCGGGCCGATACCGCCACGGGACGGTCCCGCCCGAAAACGTCGGCCCCGCGCATGGCAGGTCGGACGCGACTTGGAAGGCGTGCGGGACGGCGATTTCCTTTGGGAGAGTCTTCAGCGCGGGGGCAATGGACGTATCGGGGTTTTTGCATGCCGCGAGGAACCAAGGCCCGCCATCCTTCGACACCGGGAAATCGACTTCCCGGCCGTAGCGGGTCCGCACGTAAAACAGGCCGGATTCGCCCAGCCCCGGATCGGCTCACATGTGGATGGCCTTGAGCACGTGGCACGCCGGCATCGTTCCGGCCCGCTTGCCGGGCTCCGCGATGATGCCCGCCCAATCGCGGAGGGACCATTTCGGCGTTTTGCGGAACCGGTCACGATGATCCCGAGCCGCTCTTCCCGCCCGTCGGGAAGTCCCTTCAGGAGACGTTTCCGGCCGGGAAACCGGTGGATTCCGTCAAGGACGGGCCCCGCTTTGTCCGGACGCGCCACATCCGCCCCCTCCTTTGCGGTCACCGCCTCCTCGCCGGAAAGGACCAGTTCCCGGTCGCGCGCGATGTCCCGGTCGAGGTACACGGGCGACAACGCACGGCAGAGCGTCGTTTTTCCCACCTGCCTCGGGCCGGAAGGAAAAGCATCTGCCTTTCTTTCGCAAGATGCCGCCGCACGATGCCCGGATAGGATCCGGGAATTCCCTTCATGCCGTGCACCCTGCACGTTTATCGAAAAGTCCGACAAATCCGAATCATGCTTCGGAATTATCGCGACTTTTCCAAAGTGGACATTGCTTTTGTTCCCCCTCTTGCCCCTTTTTCCTCTCAGTGCTCGTGGTGGCCGCCGGGGGAGAAGCTGCACGAACCGAAGGAGGAAGAGCCGCAGAAGCGGCATTTGCCATGGCCGTAGCCGTGCTCGTGCTTGCCGTGGGGAGAATGAGGGCAGGCCCCATAGCTGGAGGAGCCGCAAAACATGCACTTGTCCGCACCATGGTCCGTGTGCTTGTGGACCTTGGCATAGGGGCACGAGCCGTAGCTGGACGACCCGCAGTAGGAACAGGTGGCGCAAGCCACCCCGACGAGCGAAAGGAACAAGAGCAAACCGGCGGCAATCGGGCAAAAACGTTTCATGGCTCCATCCTTTTGGAAAAACGGGCCTTGTCTGTCAAGGGGCAAGGAGGAGCAACGCCTGCCGCCTGCCCTTCCCGCCGGGAACCCCGCCCGTCGAATCCGATGGCTTTCGACGGCCCTCGATGGCTCTCGATGGCCATCGATTGCCGTCGGATTCGGATGAATGGGGTTCCCAAAGGGAAGAGCAAGCGCGACGGGAGCGGCAACGCGATGTCCGTCTGGCAGGAGTACGTGGCGGGGACTCGACCGGGACGCGGGAAACCGCGTCCCGATTCTTTTGCACGGTTTGCGGCCGTGGGCGGAAAACAAGGCACCATTCACGATGCCGCATGCACAATGGAAAGCCGTGCGAGATTACGGAAATTCGTGCGAGATTACGGAAAAACAGGCCTTTTTCGGCCAAACAAATCCTGTCCATCCGTAAATCCTGTCGAAAACTCTCCGTGTCCCGATGCCTCCGTGCGAGATTTCCTTGTGTTCCTTGCGTTCTCTTTGTGGCGTGCAGTTTTTCAATGCCCGCGTGGCGGGTTTCCATGGTTTTCAATGTCCAATCCTTCGAGAACCTTGCGGATTTGGCGTGAGGTTTTCCCCACGGACACGCGGCTGGAAGCCGCATCCCCCAAAATCCCGTCCATCCTGTCGAAAACTCCGCGTCCCCGCGGGAAACTGTTGCAGGGTTTCATGGCACGGCGGATGGTTTTGCCAATTTGGCAAAATGCCGTTTGGGGGCAGAAGCGGGGCCACACGCAGCGGAGACCCCGCAAGTCAAAGGGTCCGCGACCCTGCCTCCAATCCTACTGCACTACTGCACCGTCACGCGGTTGCCGCCGGGGCCGAAGATGATCGGGTCGTTTTCCGCCAGCAGTTCGCAGGACACGTTGATGTTCCGGTTCCACGCCAGCGCCCGCGCCTTCTGGAAGATGGCGAAGCTGTCCGGCCGCACGAAAAAGCAGATGAACTCCGTCTCCGGGTTGATTTCCGCCAGCTTCCCGCCGAACCACCGGTCCGACGTTTCCGCCGAAAGGTTCCCGGAGATTTCGTACCCCTCGATGTCGGGAATCTTCCGGAGCGCGTACTTGCCCACCATCGCCTGCGTGTACTCCATCCGGTACGCGCCCACCGTCATGAACTTCGTCGCCGACTGGCGGACGAACTCGTCCTGGTTGCCCGCGGTGTCGGCCATCAATTGCGCCGTCATTTCGTCGAAGGCTTTCTTGAAGCCTTCGTAGTCCACGTCGAACAGCTGGTTGTTGCGGCACTCGAAGAACACCGGCGTGCGCGTGTCGCCCGCCAGTTCCTTCGGCGTCGCCACCAGCACCTGGATCTGCGAGGCGTCGATGCCCGTCAGCAAAATGATGAGAATCAAAATCCCCAACACGCAGGTCATGATGTCCTGGAAGGAACTCAAGTCGATACTGGGGCCGGCCATGCTTCTACCCTCCTACTGGATGATGATTTTCCGCCCGAAATCGAACGGTTCGAACCCGATGTCGATCCCGCGGTCGGCGATGGCGCGGCGGAGGCGCCGCTGGAAGGTCGCGGAGTCCGGCCGGAGCATGAGGACGATGTAGCGGATGTCCTTGACCGCCTCGGTGCGGTCGAGGAATTTCTCGAAGGCGTTGCCCTCCACCATCAAATCCTTGGCGAAGATGACGGTTTCCTCGGGGTAGATCGTCAGCCGGTCGTGCTCCACGTCGATGTAGATCGGGTCCTGCTTCATGTTGAGGAACTTCGGCGTCTCCATGCCGTCGAGGTCCTCGCCGCCGGTGGTGCCGCTGTTGACGACCGCGCCGATGTGGATGTTGTCGGGGTTGGAGATGATGGTCAGGACGTTGCTGATCAGGATGATGACGAGGATGCCGATCAGCATCAACACGATCGACTGGAAGGATGACGTATCGACTTCGGCCATGGCTTACTCCTCTCCTCCCGCCGCTTCCCCGCCGCCCGCGGCGGCCGCCGGATCGAACTCCCCGTCCTCTTCGTCTTCCCGCGGCGGGGCGACGTAGTTCGGGTCGAAAATCGAAACTTCCTGCGCGACTTCCTGTCGCATCTCCATGTCCTTGGCCGCCAGCACGTCCTTCAGGGCGCCGCTCGCGCCGATGGTCCCGCCTTCGCCGCCTTCGTCCGCGCCGAAGCCGACGAGCATGCTCGCGGGGTACTGCCCGAGGCGCAACCAGCCGACGGAGCTCACGCCGCCGCCGCCGAAGCCGCTCACGAGCAGGTTGCTCACCTCTTCGCGCGTGACGGCCTCGCCCTGCATGCCTTCGATGTCCATCTCCTCCATGAAGCTCGCTTCGTAGGTGATGTATCCCGTCCGCGACCCCGGGTCCTTCACGACGATGCGCGCGCTCTGTTCCGGGCCGGACTGGAAGAGCGAAACGTAGTAGTCCTTGTACACGCCCATCCCCTGGAAGGAGAGGTTGATGGCGATGCCGTTGTCCCGCTCGCCCATCCCGCAGGCGATGACCGGCACCATCAAGCCGCTTTCCGCGTGCCCGACCGTGCTGGTCTTCCCGCCGGAGAGGCGCAGGACCTTGACCCGGCCCTGCAGGACGGGGCGGGTCTGCTCGACCTTGCCGCTCTTGCGCACCGCGTAGAAGAACGAAACCGAGGGCGTCACCACCTTGTCGGTGATGACCATCTTCGAGGGGAACAGGAGGAAGAACTCCATCGTCTCGATGGGGTCTTCCTCGATGCCTTCGATGTTGGCGACCGTGCGGATGCGCCCGGCGATGATCGGGAGTTTCCCGGCGATGTCGCCGAGCGTGAACTGCGTGGAGTGCGTCTCGTCGCTCGAAGCGGGAATCAAATCCTGCGCGACGCTCTGGAGGCGCTCGAAGAAGTTGTTCATGAACGCGGGCGCTTCCGCGTAGTCCGTGAACCCGCCGGCGCCTTCCGCGGAGCGGGCGATCTGCCGCATGATCGGTTCGGAGAAGCGCAGTTCGGCGTCCTCGGGCTTGAGTTCGTACAAGATGCCCGCCGCCGCGTCGGTGACGAGGTACCGCACGTTTTCGCGGTCGATGGCGATGCCGGTGATTTCGCGGAAGGAATCCGCGCAGGTGGTCTGCGCGCCGCTGTACGGGTCGAAACGGCGGAGGACGGAGACGTTGGGCGAATCGGAGACCGCGAGGAGGAACGAGCCGTCCGGGTAGATGGAGACGGCCTGGAACTTGCCGTTGCCCGCGGTGTCCGGCGAGCCGCCGACCATGACGTGGCGGTTGACTTCCCACCACGTCAGGGTCCCCTTCTGCGCGTCGCCGAGGATGGCGACGTCTTCGCGCGCGGAAAGCGCGATGCCCGAAAACTGCGAGAACGGGCCGAAGTCCATCACCCACCAGTCGCCGTCGATGTCGCGCATGAGGGCGGAGCCGAAGCGCAGGGCTTCGTTGCCGACCATGTCCATGCCGGCGACGAAAAAGCGGCCGTTGCGGTCCACGGCGAGGTCGAACCACTGGAACTCCTGCCGCAACCACGGCACGGGAATCGGCTTGGCGACCGGGTAGTTGCCCACGGCGTCGGGCGAGAAAGCGAGGATGCGGCCTTCGGGCAGCTGTTCGGCGACGTAGATCGTCCCGTCCGCCCCCACGGCGACCGGCCCGGGCTTGCGCAGGCTCGTGCCCGCCCAGGTTTCCTCGGTGGCGTTTTCCGTGATGGCCCACTTGGGCAGATCCGTCATGTCCACGCGGAACGAGCCGTCGTACACGACCGCCGACGGCTTCCCGCCCTCGTGGATCGCCGAGATGGTGCCCGCGTCGCGCTCGGAGAAATACACGTCGCCGGATCCGGGGTGGACCGCGACGCCGTGCGGCGCCTTCAGGCCCCCGACGAGTTGCGTGCGGCCCATCCGGTAGTTCGCCCGCCCTTGCGCGGACGCGGCGCACGGAAGGAGCGCCGCGGCGAGGACCACCGCCGGCAGGAACGCGGACGCGGGGAAACGGCGGGCCATGGGGCTAGTCGGCGAAGGATTCTTCGCGGAAGGTGATGACGCGCGGCTTGCTCAGGCGGCGGCAGAATTCGTCGGTCGAAGCGAGGTGGCTCTTGATGTCGCCGACAAGCGTCCGGAAGTCCTGGCCGGAGGAGACCGTCGCGAGCGCCCGGTCGAGGGCCTTTTCGGCGGCGAGCATTTCCTGGATCTTGCTTCCGAGCGCGGCGATGGCCTGCGTCTCGTCGCCGATGCTCTTCGCGGCGGAGGAGGCGGACGCGAGGGCGCCCTGGAGGGTGGAGAGGATTTCGTCGTTGGCGTGGGCGTATTTCCCGGCGAGGGCGTCGGCGCGTTCGTGGGCTTCGGCGAGGGCGCGGGTCAGGTCGGCGTTGGTTTCCTTCTGGACGCGCGAGAGGTCGCCCGCGATGCCGGCGAAACTCGCCTTGAGGGCGTCGCCCGCGCGTGCCATCGCCCCGTCGAAGACGGTGGCGTACTTGTCCGGGTCCGGGATGTACCGCCGGAAGGCCGCCTCGATGGAGTCTTCGAGGTTTTCGATGACGACGGGCTGCTGCTCGGAGGAGGGCAGCAGCGAGAGGAAGTGCTCGTCGGTGTAGTTGTCCACGTCGCCGAGGAGGTCCATTTCGCGCAGGGTCACGAACGTCAGCGGGAACTGGACGATGGTGACGAGCATCAGGGCGAGGAACGTCGTGTCGAACGCGACGCCCAGACCGATCGTCACGTCCGCGATGGCGCCTTTGATCGCGGAGAGTTCCGCGGAACCGGAAAGGAAGTCCGCGAAGCCGGAGACCGCCGCGGCCAGGCCCTGCACCGTGCCGATGAAGCCGAAGATCGGGATGGCCCAGAGGAGGGTGCGGACGATGGTGTAGGTCGAGTCGGAGTTGGTGTTCTCGCGGGTGGTTTCGCCGCCGGCGAAGGTGGAGACGCGGCCGAGGTCGTGGGAGGCGACCCAGAGGGAGTACGCGCGGTAGATGCGGCCGAAGAGGAGGCTCTTTTCCTGGAGGCGGGTTTCCTCCATGCGCTTGAGGCAGGCGTTGATGTCGTCGTCGCTGGTGGGGTCCACGCCGCGGGTCTGGGCGGGGTCGGCGATGATCATCTTGCGCTGCTTGCGGACGATGAGGAACTTCTGGATGACGATGGAGATGGCCATCCAGAAGCAGATGAGCTCGAACCATTGGATGGGGCCGCGTTCGTTGATCAGGCCGTTGACGTACTTCCAGGTGCCGCCGAGGCCCTTGACGGAGAGGCCGAAGAAGATGGTCGCGCCGGTGCCGATGACGCCGATGATGAGGTCGAGCCACGTCCTCGACATCGTGCTGGCGTGCTTGGAAAGGATGTCGCGTTCGGTCGCCTTGTCGGCGTCTTTCGCGGCTTTCGCGGCGGCTTTGGCCGCGGCCTTCGCGTCGTCGGCGGAGACGGTGGCGGCGGTTTCTTCGATGTCTTCGGGGGACTTGTTCTTTTTGGACATGGAGGACTCCTGGAGAAGGGCGGACGCGGGCGGGGAACCGCTCGCGGACTGGCGGGCATTAAAGCGCCCGCGCAAAGCAGTGTCCACTTTAATTTTCGTTTCTGCAAATCCCAAGATGAACTGGACCGGGCAAAGCGCGCGGCAAAAGCCGATTGCCCCCCGCTCCGCGGCGCGCTAGAGTCCCCGCCCCATGAACAAAGATTTCGCTTCCTCCTCCATCGACACCCGTTGCGTCCAGGCCGGTTGGCAACCCGCCGACGGCGAACCCCGGCAGCTGCCCGTCTGGCAGTCCACCACCTGGAAGTACGCCACCTCCGCCGACATGGGCGCCCTCTTCGACCTCGCGCGCGCCGGGTACTTCTACACCCGCCTCCAGAACCCCACCTGCGACTCCGTCGCCGCCAAGATCACCGCCCTCGAAGGCGGCGCGGCGGGCATGCTCACCTCCTCCGGCCAGGCCGCCAACTTCTTCGCCGTCTTCAACATCGCTTCCGCCGGCGACCACGTGATTTCCTCCGCGGCCATCTACGGCGGAACGAGCAACCTCTTCACCGTCACGATGAAGAAGATGGGCGTCGACTTCACGCTCCTGCCGCCCGACGCGACCGACGACGAACTCGACCGCGCCTTCCGCCCCAACACCAAGGCGGTTTTCGGCGAGACCCTTTCCAACCCCGGCATGGAAGTGCTCGACCTCTCCCGCGGGGCCGCGCGCGCCCACGCCCACGGCGTCCCGTTCATCGTGGACAACACGTTCGCGACACCCGTCAACTGCCGCCCGTTCGAGTGGGGCGTGGACATCGTCACGCACTCCACCACCAAGTACATGGACGGGCACGCCGCGCAGGTCGGCGGCGCCATCGTCGATTCCGCCAACTTCGACTGGATGGCGCACGCGGAGAAGTTCCCCGGCCTCACCACGCCGGACGAGTCGTACCACGGCATCGTGTACGCCGAGCGTTTCGGCAAGGCCGCGTACATCACCAAATGCGTCGCCCAGCTCATGCGCGACCTGGGAAGCGCCCCCGCGCCGATGAACGCCTTCGTCCTCAACCTCGGGCTCGAATCGCTGCACCTGCGCATGCGCCGCCACTGCGAAAACGCGCGCAAGGTCGCCGCGTGGCTCGCGGGGCGCGACGAGGTCGCGTGGGTGAACTACCCCGATTTGCCCGGCAACAAGTACCACGCGCTCGCCCAAAAATACATGCCGCAGGGCACCTGCGGCGTCATCGCGTTCGGCCTGAAGGGCGACCGCGACCGCGCCATCCGCTTCATGGACGCCCTCCAGTTCGTCGCCATCGAAACGCACGTCGCCGACGCGCGCACCTGCGTTCTCCACCCCGCGAGCCACACCCACCGGCAGCTGAGCGACGCGCAGCTCGCCGAAGCGGGCATCCCGAAGGAATTGATCCGCCTGTCCGTCGGCATCGAAGACGCCGGCGACATCCTCCGCGACCTGGAGCAGGCGCTCGCGAAGTAGCCGCATGAGGGAATTGCTCGCGCGGCTCCTGGCCCCCTTCCGCCGCCGGAAGAGCCCCAAGCACCTCGCGCTGGGCCGCTGGGGCGAGGAGCAGGCGGCGAAGGCGTTGCGCCGCGAAGGGCTCGCCATCCTCGCGCGCAACGTCCGCTTCGGCCCGCGCGAGGAGCTCGACGCGGTCGCGTACGAAAAGGAAACGGAAACACTCGTTTTCGTGGAAACCCGCACCCGCGCGAGCGAAGCGTTCGTCCGCCCGATCGAGACGGTGGACCAAAAGAAGCGGGCGCACGTCTCCCGCGCCGCGAAGAGCTATCTGCGCCGCCTCCGCCGGAAGCCGAAATACTTCCGCTTCGACGTGGTCGAGGTCGTCGGGACACCCGACTCCCCCACTCCGCCGACCGTCCGCCACGTCAAGAACGTCTGGACCCTCCCCCGCGACGCCCGCCCGGATTGGTGAAGCGGACGCCGCGGCGGATTGCAGCGGCGTAAACTATGCCGTTCCGTTCGCGCCGGAAATGCACGCCAGCCGCGCAAACGCTTCCGGCGGGAGGATTTCCGCCCGGGCGGCGGGGTCGATGCCCGCCGCGGCCAACGTCCCCGCCGGGTTTGCGCCGAGTTCCCCCGCGAGCGCTTTCGCGATCGTCTTCCGGCGCGCCGAAAAGGCCGCGCGGGCCAACCGGCGGTACGTCCCCGCCGCCGCCCCGTCGCACAACGGCTCCGGCCGCCTTTCCAGCACCGCGACGCTCGAGCGCACTTCCGGCCGCGGGAAAAAGCACGTCGGCGGAATCGCGTGGACGACGCGGCCCGCGTACACGCGCGAAACGAGGACGCCCAGCAGGCCGTACGCGTCGCTCCCCGGCCTTGCCACGAGCTTGTCCGCCACTTCCTTCTGGATGGTGACCACGATTTTTTCCGGCGGGTTCTCCCACTCCCCCGCCGCGGCGAGCAGGCGCCCGCCCACGACGTAGGGCAGGTTCGCGACCCACTTCCACGGCCCCGCGGCGAACATGCCCGCGATGTCCACATCGAGCGCGTCCGCTTCCACGAGTTCCAGCCGCCCGGAGTCGATCAGCGGGGCGAAGGCCGTCCGCAGGCGCGCGGCGAGCCGGTGGTCCTTTTCGATGGCTGCCACCCGTGCGCCCGCGCCCAGCAATCCCGCGGTGAGGCACCCGAGCCCCGGCCCGATTTCGAGGATCTCGTCCCCCTCCGCCACCCCGGCGGCGCGCAACAGAACGGCCACCGTGTTGCGGTCGATCAGGAAATTCTGCCCGAGCCGCCGCGAGGGATGAAGGGCCGCTTCCGCGAGCGCCGCGCGGACCGCGTTCGGCGTCACGGGCGCCGCGTCCAGCGCCGCGCGTTCCGCTTCCGTCCACGCGGGAAGCGGCGTCACCGCGCGTCCCCGGCGGCGTCTTCCTCCAGCGCCTCGTCGGCGGCATCCGCCGCGTCCAGCGCTTTCGCCGCTTCCGGGTTCTCGCGGCGCCATTTCGCCTTCGTGCGCCAGAAGAGGACCACCGTGAGCGGCACGGCGAGGATGTAGAGGACGGCCAGGCCCCCCAGCACTTCCCACGGCCAGGCGACCGCGGAGGCAATGAGAACCGCCACCGCCGGGAACACGATCTGCCGCCACGCGCGCGAAAGATGCAGGTGTTTCAGGGAGACCGTCGGGATGCGCGACGCCATCGCGAGCGCGGCGAAGAGGACGAAACTGCTCACGAACCACGTGTTGCGGAAGAGGCTTTCCCACTGCGGAAGCGCCATCGCGAAAAGCAAGGGCGAAAGCGCAAGGAAGCCGCCGGCCGGCGCGGGGACGCCGACGAAAAAATGCTCCCAGTACGGCGGTTCTTCTTCGTCGAGCGCCGCGTTGAAGCGCGCGAGGCGCCCCGCGCAGCAGGCCGCGAGGATGAGGACGATGCCCCAGGGCAGGGCCGACGCGTCGGCCCTGAGGGATGCATCGGAAAGCGCGGCGAGGTGCTTGGCCGGGTCCATCGCCCAGTGGTAGAGGATGAGGCCGGGCGCGAGGCCGAAGCAGACGAAATCGGAGAGCGAATCGAGTTCGGCGCCGAAACGGGAGCTCACGGACAGGAGGCGGGCGACCTTGCCGTCGAGGAAATCGAAAAGCCCGCTCGCGAAGAGGCAGAGGATGGCCGCGCGCCAGCGGCCCCAGATGGCCATGTGGATGGCGGAGACGCCGCTGACGAGCGCGAGCATCGTGACGAAATTGGGAACCAGCGGACGGAGGGAGCGTTTTTTCATGGGGTGTCCTTGGCGGGGAGGCGGGCGAGGACGCTTTCGCCGGCGACGGCGACCTGGCCGGGGCGGACGCAGAGCGCGGCGGCGGGCGGGAGATACACGTCGAGGCGCGAGCCGAAGCGGATCATGCCGAAGACCTGCCCGGCGGCGAGGCGGTCGCCGACGGAGAGGGGGCAGAAGATGCGGCGGGCGACGAGGCCGGCGATCTGGACGACGCCGAGCTTTTCCCCGCGGTCCGTGTCAAGGGCGATCAGCTGCCGCTCGTTGTCCTCGCTGTCCTTGTCCTGGACGGAGAGGAACTTGCCGGGGACGTAGCGGAGGGCGGAGACGGTGCCCGCGGCGGGAGAGCGGTTCACGTGGACGGAGAAGACGCTCATGAAGATGCTGACGCGCACCAGGGGCTTGTCGCCGAGGCCCATTTCGGGGGGCGGGACGAGAGGGACGATGTTGCTTACGATTCCGTCGGCGGGCGCGAGGATGGCGTCCGGGTCGAGCGGCGGGACGCGCACCGGGTTGCGGAAAAAGTAGAAGGAGAAGACGAGAACCGCGGCGCCGAGGAGCCAAAAGGCGAAGAAGGCGGCGCAGTGCGGGAGGAAGCCGAGGGCGCCCGGAAGGCCGAAGACGAGGCATTCGGCGGCAAGGATCTTGCGGCCTTCGGGATGGATGGCGGGCAGGAGGTAGCGCTTCCACGACAAATCGACGGCGCGGATTTCTTCTTCCGATGGGAGTTGGGGGGACATGGCGGCAACCCTAGCGCAGGCGTGCCGCCTTCCGCAAGCGCCGTGAAAGCCGCCCTGCGGCCGCCCGAATCGCCCCGCCTCTCCATTCCCCCGCCCCGGCGTTCGTTCCACTGTTCCCCGCCCCATTTTCTTCGTAATCTCGCACGCTCGATTCCACTCTTCCACTCGGATTCCCGCGCCATTTTTTATCGTGCGAGATTACGGAAATTCC
>JAFSUH010000109.1 GCA_017445365.1 Kiritimatiellia bacterium
CGCGTCGTCCGCAAGCTCGAAAACCTCTGCGACCTCGCCGCAAACGGCGAAGGCCCCGACGAAATCCTCGTTTTCATCGACGGCGGCGGAGACGAGACCGAACGTCTCGCGCGGGAATTCGCCGCCGCGCGCGCGCCGGGAACTCTGCCCGCCATCCGGGTCTTCTCCTCCGGCGAATGCCGCGGCAAGCCCGCGTGCCTGAACGACCTCGCGCGCGAAGCGACGGGCGACCTTCTCGTGTTCATGGATACGCGCCAGCGCATCGAGCGGGGCGCCCTCGCCGCGCTGGCCGCCGCCTTCGCCGACCCCGCCGTTGGCGTCGCCAGCGGCGCCCTCCAGTTCGCGCGCGCCGGCACCGCGGCCGGCCACGGGGCGTCCGGCTACTGGGCGGGCGAAAAGCGCCTCCGCGCCGCGGAAAGCCGCCTGGGGTCGGTGCCGGGGGCGACGGGCGCGCTCTACGCCATCCGCCGCGAACTCTTCTCCCCCATCCCCGAAGCGACCATCCTCGACGACGTCCTCGTTCCCATGCAGGCGGTCCTGCGCGGCTTCCGCTGCGTGTTCGTCGAAACGGCGCGCGTGCGGGACACGCCGGAAGCGACCTACGAAGGCGAAGAGGCGCGCAAGCGCCGCACGCTCGCGGGCAACTGGCAGCTTCTCTCCCTTTGCCCCGCGTTGCTTTCGCCGACGAAAAACCCGCTTTTCTTCGCGTTCCTGAGCCACAAGATCCTGCGGCTCGTCCTTCCCTTTTCACTCGCGCTTTCGGTCGTCTTCGCGGCAATCGCGGCAGTGCGCGGACAGATCTGGAGCATGGCGTATTGCGCGCTCGCCGTCCTCGGCGCCGCGGCGGCGGCGACCGCGCATGCCATCGGCAACCGCCGCAAAAACCGCCTCCTGGGCCTCCTGGGCGGACTCTGGAGCGCCAACGTCGTCCTTCTCCTCGCGGCCTTCGACGCCCTCCGCGGACGGTACGACCCGCGCTGGAAGCGGAAATAGCGCCGCCGGTCCCGCAAGCTTTTCATTGCCTTTTCCGGCGGGCCGTTTAAAGTGGCGGCATGTCCCAGCGCTCCATCCTCGAAGAAAACTACGGCAAGCTGACCCGCATGCTCGCCGCCAACCTCGCCAAGAACGCCGCCCCCGTCCCCGGCATCCTCAAAACCGCCGCCATCGATTTCGAATCGCGCGCGTGGTTCAAGAAACCCGAAGGCGAACGCGCGGACATCCTCCGCGCCGTGACGCGCGAAACCGCCCCCGGCTCCGCGGTCGCGAAGCACTACGCGGACTATCCCCACCCCTATTCGCGCCGCCTGTTCGAGCGCTTCCTCGAAGCGCAGAAGCTTTTCGCCGCGGAGATTGCCGCGGCGGCGGAATGATTCCCCGCGACCGATGCTCCTCCCCGACCCCATCACCCACGCCGACCGCCTCCGCTCCCGCGAGCGCTACGAACGGCGCAACCTCTACATCCTCTTCCACCGGCCCGGCTTCAACCTGCGGTACTGGAAGCGGATTCTCCGCATGCCGGAACGCGTGGACCGGATGGCCGAAACGATGGGCTGGAGCGACACCACCCGCCTCTTCGTCAAGGCGCGGCTTTTGAGCCGCATGACGTGCTTTTTCGTCGACCACCTCGTCGGCCGCCTGCGCGAAGCGGGCCTGACCTGCGAGGCGGACCTCGCCCACGAGTGGGAGCGGCAGTACGCGCACTTCCTCGACCTCTTCCTCCGCCTGGGCGCGACGCCGGACGCCGCCGACATCCTCTGGGCGATGAAGGCGATGACGCGCCTGACCCAGCCGCCCCGGCCCCTCCTGCGCTGCCGGGAACGCCACTGGCGGCTGGTGTCGCGCGTGGCGGACGGCGGGGCGCGCGTCGCGCAGGTGATGGCCTCCCCGCGGTCGCCCAAGGCGAAGGCGTCGCGCATCTGCTTCCTCGCGGCGCGGGAAGCGGACCGCTTCGAGAAGACGGGCGTGCGCTGGGAAGACGGCTACGGCCGCTCGATGCTCGCGAACTACGCGGATTTCCGCGCGGACGAGGACGTCTATCTCGCCGTCGTCGAATACGAGGACGCGGCGAAGTCCCCCCAGTAGCGCACCTCGGGAACGAGGGAAACGGAAAATTTTTCCTTGACGGCCTGGCGGAGCTTTTCCGCGAGGGTGGCGACGTCCGCCGCGGTCGCGTCGCCGCGGTCGGCGATCAGGATGTTCGCGTGCTTCGGAAAGACCGCCGCCCCGCCCGCGCGCATGGATTTCGCGCCGACGGCGTCGAGGAGCGCCCCCGCCGCGCGGCGGCGCCCGCCGGGGGTTTCGGGCGGCAGGTTGCGGAAGAAACTGCCCGCGGTGCGCGCGAAGGGGAGGATCGGGTGCTTCCCGGCGCGTTCGGAAAGGATTTCCTCGCGGCGCGCGCGTTCCCCCTTCCCGGCGGCCGACGGGACGAGGCGGAGGGTGACGCTCGCCAGAAGCCGCGTCCCGTCCTGGAAGGCGCTTTTGCGGTATTCGTAAGCGAAAGCGTCCGCGCCGACCTTGTGCAAAGTGCCGTCGCTTTCGACGATTTCCGCCCCGGCGACCAGGTCGCCCAGGGAAACGCCGTAGGCGCCCGCGTTGCCCGCGGCGGCCCCGCCGAGCGTGCCGGGGATGCCGCTCAGGGCACTCATCCCGGCAAAGGCGTTTTCGACGGCGAAGCGGGCGACTTCGTCAAGCGCGGCCGCGGCGGAAAAGGTCCAGAGGTCGCCCTCGCGCGCGAGGGGGAACGCGTCGCCGCCCGCGAAGCGGAGAACGGCCTCGCCGGGAAGCCCCGCGTCGGAGGCGAGGATGTTGGTGCCGCTTCCCAGGATGCGGAAGGGGACGGCCCGCGCGCGCCACGAGCGGATGGCGTCGGCGGCTTCGGCGGGGGAAGCGGTGTCGCGGAAGGCGGCGACGAGCCCGCCCAAGCGGAAGGAAGTGAAATCGCGGAGGAATGCCGGCATGCCGCAAGGGTAGCGGGCCGGACGCGGGGCGCCAATGCCGAATTGCGCCGCGCGGAAAAAATAAAGTCGCGCAAGGACGCCGGGGAAAGTAGTCTTGCCGGGTTGTTCGAACCCCCTCCCGACGAAAGGAATCCTCCCATGTCCGACACCCAAAAGAAACTTTTCGGCACCGACGGCGTCCGCGGCGTCGCCAACCACGACCCGATGATGGTCGAAATGGCCGTCAACCTCGCCCGCGCCGTCGCGCACGTCCTGCGCGAACGCAAGAACGGCAAGCGCCCCCGCGTCATCATCGGCAAGGATACGCGCCTTTCCGGCTACATGCTCGAAAACGCCCTCGTCGCCGGCCTCTGCTCCATGGGCGCGGACGCCATCCTCGTCGGCACCCTCCCCACCCCCGGCATCGCCGTCCTCGTCCGCGACCAGAAGGCCGACGCGGGCTTCGTCATCTCCGCCTCGCACAACCCCTTCGAGGACAACGGCATCAAGCTTTTCAGCTGCGACGGCTACAAGCTGCCCGACGCCGAGGAAGCCGAAATCGAGTCGTACCTCCACAATCCCGCGCCCCTGCTCGCCATCCTCCCCGACGGCGGCCTCATCGGCAAGAGCTTCCGCGTCGAAGACGCCCTCCGCCGCTACGTCGATTTCTGCAAGGGCACCTTCCCGAAGGGGATGGACCTGAAGGGCGCGCGCATCGTCCTCGACTGCGGCAACGGCGCGACGTACCGCGCGGCCCCGCTCGTCTTCAAGGAACTCGGCGCGCGCGTGACAACGCTGCACGCGATGCCCAACGGCCTGAACATCAACGCGAACTGCGGCTCGCAGCACACCGAAGCCCTGCGCGAGCAGGTCATCGCCGAACGCGCGGACATCGGGCTCGCCTTCGACGGCGACGGCGACCGGTTGATCGTCATCGACGAAAACGGCACCGAACTCACCGGCGACCACATCCTCTACGTCTGCGCCAAGGCGCTCAAGGCGAAGGGCAAGCTCGCCAACAACCTCGCGGTGGCGACGATGATGAGCAACTTCGGCCTGAACGAAGCGATGAAGAAGGAGGACATCCGCCTTCTCCGCAGCGCCGTCGGCGACCGCTACGTCCTCGAAACCATGCAGCGCGAAGGCGGCGTGATCGGTTCGGAAGCCTCCGGCCACATGATTTTCCTCGACAAGCACACGACCGGCGACGGCATCGTCTCCGCGTTGCAGCTGCTCGCGGTGCTCAAGGAGTCCGGCCTCGAAATGTCGGAACTCGCGGCGGGGATGCGGATGTATCCCCAGAAGCTCGTCAACGTGAAACTGGCGCGCAAGCCGCCGATCGAGTCGATCGCCCCCGTACAGGCGCTCATCCGGGAAGGCGAAACGGAACTCGGCGACAACGGCCGCATCCTCGTGCGGTACTCGGGCACGCAGAACCTCTGCCGGGTGATGGTGGAAGGCCCGACCGAAGAGATGACCGCGCGCATCTGCGAAGGCATCGCCGGGGCAATCCAAAAGGAAATCGGCGCCTAGCCGTCCGCCCCGCCCCGCCCGCACGCCCCCTCCCCCGGAGGGGGCGTTTTTTGTCAAGAAAAAAATCCATCCGCCAGGCATTCCCGCCCCTTGCGCCCGGAGGCGGATGCGCTGCCCTGCCCGGCGGAAGACCCACCGGCGGAAGACCGGACACCGCTTGCCGATGTCCGGGAATTCCCGCGGAATCACTCGGCGGGGGCGAGGGTCGCGAAGACGAGCCGCACGGTTCCGCGGCCGGGGCGCCCGGCGCTTTCCACCACCGCTTCCGAAAGCCGCCACGGCGCGGCCCCTTCCCGCGCCGCCGCCAAAAATTCCGCGGTTTTCTCCAAGGCAATTTCGCCGCTTTCCACTTCGACCGTGCGCTTTTCCCAGCCCTCCGGCAGCGCCAGCCGCTCCCGTTCCGCGACGCGCGCCCCGCGTCCGAAAACCGCTTTCGCCGCCGCGGCCAAATCCGCCCGGTCCCCCGCCGCCGCGCGCGTCAGCCACGCCCGTGCCAAGGCCGATGCAGGCTTTGAGCTGATGCA
>JAFSUH010000110.1 GCA_017445365.1 Kiritimatiellia bacterium
CGTAGATGGGTTTGCGTCCACCTCCCGGTTTTCGTTTGTATGTCCTGGTGGCATCCCGGCGTTGCGCCGCATCGGGAATCAGTGGAGCAACCTTTTCCCACAATTCGTCTGAGATTTCCCAAGGTTTGGTACGCATGCGGTCCCTTTCGTCTTTTTGCCGTCTGAAAGGACAGGTTGGCACAGGAATCGATGCAAAGCAAGCATTATTATCGGATAAGTTCTTAGTGGCGTGCCGGGGCATCTGCGTTTTCCGCAAGACTCCCCTCCCTCCGTCTGCGGACATCCGCGCGGCTTGCGGAAAATTCCTGCGCTCGGAGGTATGGCGCAGGGCGTTCGGAGGAAACGAACCCCTTCAACAGGAACTCGTTGCCCTCTTGGAACGGGAAATTAACGGGGAATGAACGGGGTCTGTCCCGAATGCCGCTAAGATAAGGACTGGTGGGGTCGAAAATCCTTGACATTTCCCTTCCCGGATTCCATGGCGGAACCAACAAAATAATGGGGTCTGTCCCCTTGGCGGACCCGCCTGAATCGCCCAAAATTCCTGATTTTTGCCGAAATCTTCTTTTTTACCCTCATTCAGCCCGTCCGGTTTTCTCCCCGGCCGCGTGGAAGGAGATTTTCCCTTTTCAATGTCCGCGAAGCGGTTTTCAATGTTTCATTTTGCCCTGTTGCGCGGTCGAATTTGAATCTGCGGAATCCGTCCCCATGACAACCCCGCCGAAACGCCCTGAAATCCTCTGATTTCCGGCAACCCCGCCTCCGCCCCCATCCTGTAAATCCTGTAAATCCTGTCGGAATTTCTCTCTGCGTCTCCTGCGTCTCTGCGGGAAACATCCTTTTGTTTGCATGGCGCGGCGGGGATGGGGTCCCCGCGAAGCTTTGCTTCGTGGGGCTTCGCCGCATCGGACGCAATGCCGATCGGGCTTGCCCGGGCAATCGCAAAACAGCGCGGCAAGATGCCGCACCTCCGAAAAATCCCGTCCATCCTGCAAATCCTGTCCGAAAAACTCTCTGCGGCTCCGCAGGAAACTTTTCTTTCATATCGCGCTTGACGCAAAGGAAAGGCTTTCCCTAGGGTGGAAACGGATTTTGCCGAACGGACTGCCATGACGTTTCCCCGCCCAAACGATGCTTCTGCCCCGCCGGAACGCCCTCCGGCGCAAGGAGAAGCGTTCCCGCCCGACGGTTCCCTCGTCCTGGAACCGGAAAAACTGCGCGGACGCGTCGAAGTCCCCGCGAGCAAATCGGACGCGCACCGGCTCCTGATCGCCGCGGCTCTCGCGGACGGCCCCTGCGAGGTCGCCGTGCGCACGACCAACGAGGACATCGAAGCGACCGTTTCCTGCCTTCGCGCGCTGGGCGCGACAATCGGGCGGACGGAAGAGGGCTTCCGCGTTTCCCCCGTCGCGGAACCCGCTCCCGCGCCGCTTCTCGACTGCGGCGAAAGCGGCTCGACCTTGCGCTTCCTCCTCCCCGTCGCCGCGGCCTTGGGATGCAATGCGCGTTTTGCCGGCCGCGGGCGTCTGCCCGACCGGCCGTTGGCGGATCTCGTTTCGGCCCTTGCCCGCCACGGCGTTTCGTTTTCGTCCGACCGCTTGCCGTTCGCGCTCTCCGGCCGCCTCGCTGGCGGGGAGTTCGTCCTTCCGGGCAACGTGAGCTCCCAGTACGTGACGGGGCTTCTCTTCGCCCTGCCGCTGCTCCCGGAAGGCGGGACCATCCGGCTTGCGAGCCCGCTGGAATCCGCGGGCTACGTGGAGATGACCCTGCGCGTTTTGCGCCGCTTTTCGGTCGGGGTCGTCCGCGGGGAGGGGACCTTTTCCGTGCCCGCGGGCTCGCGTTGCCGCTCGCCGGGGAAGGTCGCCGCGGAGGGCGACTGGTCGGCGGCGGCCAACTGGTTCGCGGCGAACCGGTTGGGGAGCGGAATCGAAATCGCGGGGCTCGCGCGCGACTCCGCGCAGGGCGACCGCGCCGTGGAAAAGGTTTTGGAGGAAATGCGCGCGGGCAGCGCCATCGACGCGCACGACATCCCCGACACGGTCCCGGCGCTCGCCGTCGCGGCGGCGGGCGTCGCGGGGACGGTGGAGATACGCAACATCGCCCGGCTCCGCCTGAAGGAAAGCGATCGCATCGCGACCACGGTCGCGCTTTTGCGCGCGCTGGGCGGCCAGGCCGACGAATACCCGGACAAAATCGTCGTCCACGGAACGGGACGCCTGCGCGGCGGGACCGCGGATGCCGCGGGCGACCACCGGCTCGCGATGGCGGCGGCAATCGCAAGCACCATCTGCTCCTCCCCCGTCCGCATCCTGGGCGCCGGTGCGGTCGCCAAGTCCTACCCCGCCTTTTTCGGCGAATTCCGCCGTCTGGCCGCCCGCTGATCGGTCAGCGCCGGGCGTGCCAGCGCGCGGCGATGGCGGGGGCGAGGGCGATGACGTCGCCCGCGCCGACCAGGAGGAGCCCGTCGCCTTCTTCCGTCGCGTCCGCCGCTTCTTCCGCCGCTTGCGCCTTGTCCGCAAGCGCGAGGTCCGGAACACCAGCCATCGCCCGCCACGTGCGGGCCAGGTCTTCGCTCGTGCCCCCGGCGAGGGGCGGCTCGCTTGCCGCGTACACCGGAAGCAGCCACACCTTCTCCGCCCCCGCGAAGGCGGGCGGGAACCCGGCCGCGAGGGCTTTCGTCCGCGTGTACCGATGCGGCTGAAACACCACCCAAATGCGCCGGAAGCCCATCGCGCGGACACCTTCCATCAAGGAGGCGATTTCCTTCGGGTGGTGCGCGTAGTCCGCGAAGAGGACCTTTCCCACCGCTTCCGCCAGCTTCTCGAGCCGCCGCGACGGCAGGCGGAAATCCGAGAGCGCTTCCGCCGCGCGTTCCGGCGCGATGCCCCACGCCTTGGCCGCGGCAATCGCCCCGAGGGCGTCGAGCAACTGGTGCGTGCCCTCGAGCGGCAGGCGGAAAC
Source organism: Kiritimatiellia bacterium (assembly GCA_017445365.1). Lineage (GTDB taxonomy): Bacteria > Verrucomicrobiota > Kiritimatiellia > CAIQIC01 > Lenti-01 > RGIG3480. The sequence continues at coordinate 2,961 of JAFSUH010000110.1, forward strand.
GGCCCAAGCGCTTGCCGTCGGCAAAAAGCGCGTACTCCGTTCCCGCCCGCGAAAAGGACGCGTCTTCCGCGCGCACGGCGTCGGTTGCAAGAAACCCGAATGTTTCCGCGCCGACGGCTTTCCCGAGCGCCGTCGCGCGCGGGCAGGAGGAACAGACGAGGGGATGCTCCGATTTCGCCAAGAACGAGGCAAAACACGCTTCCAAGGCTTCGATGGTTCCGAAGTGGTCCAAGTGATCGGCATCGACGTTGGTCGCCACCGCGACGCGTGTCCGGTAGTCCGCGAGCGTCCCGTCGCTTTCGTCGGCTTCGACCACGAACGCCGTCCCGGCCGGCGCCCCCGCGCCGCCGGGAAACCCGCCGGAAGGGATTTCCGCTCCGATGCACCAGTCCGGGTCGATGCCCGCCGCGCGCAGGACGTGGAGCGCCATCGCGGCGGTGGTGGTTTTCCCGTGGGTACCGCCCACGGCGAGCGTTTCGCGCAACGCGCATTGCGCGGCCAACACGTCGCCGCGGGCGAAGGCCTTGCCCGCCGCGGCGAGGCGTTCGGGCGCGTCCGCGGGCACCGCGGGCGAAAAAACGGCCCAATCCGCCGCCGCGACATGCCGCGGGTCGTGGCCGGCTTCCATCGCGAGCCCTTCGCCCGCGAGGCGCGAGAGGAGGGGGCTTGCCACCGCGTCGCACCCGGAGACGCGGAAGCCTTTGGCGGCAAGCAAGCGCGCGAGTCCCGCCATCCCGATGCCCCCGGCGCCCGCGAAATGGACGTTGCGGAAGCGCGCGGGCGCGGAGAGGATTTCCGCCAGCCGCAGGCCGCTCATTTTGCCGCGGCCTTTTTCGCGTGCAGGAGGGCCGCGCGGTACACCTGGTCCGCCATCGCCGCCGTCCCGTCGGGCACGCCGCGGACGGCGATGGTTCCGGCAAGGGAGCGCCAGTGTCCGGGCGAAGCGTGGTTGCGCGCGAAGTACGCGGCGAGGCGCTCGCCGTCGAGCCCCGCCTCTTCGAGGCAGTCCGCCGCGCCGCGGCTTTCGAGCGAGCGGGCGTTGCACGCCTGGTGGCCCCCGGCGTGCGGATAGGGCACGAGGAGGGCGGGAAGGCCGAAGAGCGAGAGCTCCGCGCAGGTGGATGCCCCCGCCCGGGCGAGGACGAAGTCGCTTGTCGCGTACAGCGAGGCCATGTCGCGGCCGTACGCCAGCACTTCGGCGCGGACACCGGCCTTGCCGTACGCCTCGCGCACCCACGCCTCGTCCGCGGTTCCGGCGAGGTGCGTCACGCGCAGGGCGTGGCAGGTTTTGGCGAAACGCGAGAGCGCGTCCACGGCGAGCTCGTTCAGGCGGTGCGCGCCGCCGCTGCCGCCGACCACCAGCACGCGGAACCCCTCGTGGCGCGCGCGCGGCGCCGCGGCGCGGCGGGCGAGAACGGCGCGGAGGGGCATTCCGACGATGGCGACTTGGGTCGGCTTGAGGCGGGCGGCGGTCTCGGGGAAGGCCGCGCCGGTGAAGGCGGCGAAACGGCGGAGGACGCGGATGGCGGTGCCGGGAACGACGTTGGCCTCGTGGAGGAGAACCGGGACGCGAAGAAGCCACGCGGCGAGGGCCGGGGCGATGCACGCGTACGAGCCGGTGGCGAGGAGGGCGTCGGGTGGGGAAACGCGCATCGCGCGCCACGCGCGCCGGATGGCGGGGAGCATGCGGAGGAGACCGGCGAAGCGGCGGACGGGGCCGCCGGTGCAGACGCCCCGCGAAGGGATTTCGACGACGGGGCCGCCCCATTCGGCCTTCCCGGCGGCTTCGGTGGCGCGGCCGGTGAGCCAGAGGACGACGTCGCAGCCGCGGTCGCGGAGGGCTTCGCCGACGGCGAGACCGGGATAGAGGTGGCCGCCCGTCCCCCCGCAGGCGATGGCGATGGAAAGTTTTTTGTCCATGCGGGCATCCTAGCACGTCCCGCGGCGCGGAAACAGCCCCCGCCGCGCCCGGCGCCCGTTTGGCCGATGTTTGGCAAAACCGGCCCGATTTTGCCGAACATCGGCAAAAAGCCCCGCGGGCGCGGCGGAGGGGCCGCCCGGGGAAAGGATGCGGGAAAAAAGGTGGGCGGGAGCGGGGAGGTGTGCTACATCCCGTCCCCGCCATGAGAAAGATTTCCATCGAATACCGCGTGCCCTATGCCGATACCGACCGGATGGGCGTCGTCTACTACGCCAACTACCTCGTCCTCTTCGAGCGCGCCCGCAACGAACTCATGCGCTCCTACGGATACACGTACAAGGAGTGCGAGGCCGAGGGCTGGGGCCTTCCCGTCACCCACGCGGAGTGCCGTTACCACGGCAGCGCGAAATACGACGACCTCCTCGAAATCACCGCGTGGGTCCGCTCCCGCCGCGGCGTGCGCCTCGAAATCGCCTGCGAAATCCGCCGCAAGGGGGAGGAGCCGGTTTTGGTGGACGGCTTCACGCGCCACGCCTTCGTCTCGCTGGCGACCTTCCGCCCCTGCCCGCCGCCGGAGCGCTTCCAACGGATGCTGGAAGAGGAAGCCTGACCCCCGCCCGCCCTTTGGGATTGCCCGCACCGCCCGGCGCGGGTATCTTCCCCGCATCTTTCTTTCCCCAACGGAGACCACATGAAATCTTTCCGCATCCTCCTCGCGGGCGCGCTCGCGCTCGTTTCCCTCGCCGCCGGTGCCGCCGAAGACCTCTTCGCGCGCGCGCCGTGGACCGTCACCCTCGAAGCGGACTGGCTCAAGCTCGAAGGCGACTGCGAAGCCAAGCCCGGATTCGGCGTCGCCGGCAAGGTCGGGTACGACTTCAACGCCTGGTGGACCCTCGAAGGCGCCCTCTCGTGGTTCCCGTCCCTCCCGGCCCGCGACAACATCGACGACCCCCTCGACGACGACACCTGGGCCATCCGCGGCGCCGTCGACGTCCTCCTCCACCTCCGCCGCGCGGACAACCGCCAGTGGGATCCGTTCCTCCGCCTCGGCCCCTCGGTCACCTTCTTCGGCGACGACCTCGAAAACGGCAAGACGCAGGTCGGCGTCTTCGGCGGCGCGGGCCTGTTCTACCACTTCGACGAGTCGTGGGCCCTCCGCGGCGACGCGGTCGGCGGCGTGGAAGGCGAAAACAGCGAATTCGTCGGCCTTTTCGAGCTGGGACTCACCTTCCGCCCGTTCGCGAAGCGGAACATCCCGGCGGTGTACGCGGTGGACGCGGCCCCCGGCGACATCGACAGCGACGGCGACGGCCTCCTCGACAGCGAGGAAGCGCGCCTCGGCACCGACCCGTACAACCCCGACACCGACGGCGACGGGCTGACCGACGGCGACGAAGTGAACGCCCGCGGGACCGATCCGCTCAACCCCGACACCGATTTCGACGGCCTCAAGGACGGCGCGGAAGTGCTTTCCTACGGCACCAACCCGCTCGACCCGGATACCGACAAGGGCGGCGTGAGCGACGGCCACGAGGTGATGGAAGACGGCACCGATCCGCTCAACCCGGCGGACGACGTGCAGCTGTTCACCCTCAACATCGAGTTCGACTACGACAAGGATTTCGTCCGCCCGCGGTACTACCCCGACATCGAGCCGGTGCTGCAGGTCCTCCGCCGCGACCCGAACGCGACGGTGCGGGTGGAAGGCCACGCGGACAAGCGGAAGACCTCGAAGAGGGCGTACAACCAGAAGCTGAGCGAACGGCGCGCGCAGGCGGTGGCGAAGTACATCGTCGAGCACAGCGGCATCGACGCGTCGCGCGTGACGGCGGTGGGGTACGGCTTCGACCGGCCGCTCATGCCCAACGACACCGAAGAGCACATGCAGGCGAACCGCCGCACCGAGGTGTACATCAAGAAGGGCGGCGAATAAGTCCCGCTTCCGTCCCGACGGAAAACGCGCGGCTTCCGCCGCGCGTTTTTCGTGCCCGGTTGCGGCGGGCGGTCAGCGTTTCGGGATGCGGACGGGAAGGCCGGCGGCGGACATGGCGCGTTTGGCGTCCAGCACGGTCAGTTCGCGGAAATGGAAGAGCGAGGCGACGAGCACCGCGTCCGCTTCGCCCTTCTGGCACGCGTCCACGAGGTGTTCCACGCTCCCCGCGCCGCCCGAAGCGATGACGGGCACTTCCACCGCGCGGGACACCGCGCGTGTCAATTCCAGGTCGTACCCCGCGCGCGTCCCGTCCGCGTCCATGCTGGTCAAAAGGATTTCGCCCGCCCCGCGCGCCACCGCTTCCTTCGCCCACGCGACGGCTTCCTTCCCCGTCTCCTCCCGGCCGCCGCGGACGAGGACTTCCCAGCCGCTCCCGTCCGTCCGCCTCCTGGCATCGATCGCGCAGACGATGCACTGCCGGCCGAACATCCGCGCGGCCTCGTCGAGGAGTTCCGGCCGCCGCACCGCCGCGGAATTGAGCGACACCTTGTCCGCCCCCGCGCGCAGGAGGTCGCGGATCTGGTCCACGGAGGAAATCCCCCCGCCCACCGTGAAGGGGATGAACACGCTTTCCGCGACGGCGCGGACGGTGTCCACGAACGTGCCGCGGCCTTCGTGCGTCGCGGTGATGTCGAGCAGCACCAGCTCGTCGGCGCCTTCCTGGTCGTAGCGCGCGGCGGCCTCCGCCGGGTCGCCCGCGTCGCGGATGCCGACGAAACGGACGCCCTTGACGACGCGCCCGTCGCGGACGTCCAAACAGGGAATGACGCGGCGGCACAACATCAGAAATCCTCCAGCCAGTTGCGGTAGAGCGCGAGGCCCGCCGCGGAGGATTTTTCGGGGTGGAACTGCGTGGCCGCGACCGCGCCGCGCGCGGCGGCGGAAACGAACGGCCCGCCGTAGTCGGTCGTCCCCGCGGCTTCCGGCGACGCCGGCACCGCGAACGAATGGACGAAATAGAAATCTTCCCCGTCGAGCCCGCGGAGGATGGGCTCGCCGCCCGCCGCGCGGACCTGGTTCCAGCCCATGTGCGGAATCTTGAGCCCGGCCGCGGCGGGGAGGGGGGCGACGGCGCCGCGGAAGATGCCCAGGCCCGAGTGCCGCCCGTATTCGGCGCTTTCGGCGAAAAGGAGCTGCATGCCGAGGCACACGCCGAAAAGCGGCCGGTCCGCCGCGGCGCGGTCGCGCAAGGCCTGCGAGAGGCCCGCGGCGTCGAGGCGCGCCATCGCTTCGGCGAACGCGCCCACGCCGGGGAGGAGGACGGCTTCGGCTTCGCGCACGGCGGCGGGGTCGGAAGTGACGGCGACGGCGCAACCGAGGTGCGAAAAGGCGCGGGCGACGGAAAAGAGGTTGCCCATGCCGTAATCGACGATGGAGATGCGGCGGATCACGGCGGCGGAGTGTACCGTGCCGGACGCGAAAGCCAAACGGATTTTTATGTGAAATTCTTCGCAGGCATAATTGACAATTGGTAATTTTGATGGCAGTATGCATCTGGAACGCAAACCCAGGAGCCTTTTTCATGCCACTCGATATCGAACTTGTGAAAAGAATCATGAAAACTAACAATCTTTCCCAAAAGGACCTTGCCGGAATGGCAGGCGTCACGGAAGCGGCCCTCTCCCGCTACCTTTCGGGGGAACGACAACCTCGTGCAGATAAAATTGCCAATTTGGCAACTGCGTTGGGCACAACCTCGGATGAATTGATGGGCCGTTCGATTGCTCCTCCCGGTCCGGCCGAACTGGTCCGGATCGTTGCGCGGAATGCGGGCTCGATTCCCGACAGCGTGAAGTTGAAACTCATCCGCTTGCTTACTACGCCTGCGGGGCAAGCGGGAAAGGAAAACTGAAATGGGCAGACATGGCACGTTTCGTCGTAATGAACGCGTCCGTTCCGGCAGCACGGAATCGCAAGTCGTCCGTATATCGGCCACCCGGGAGAATCCAGCGTTTTCAGGACTTGAATCCCGGCAGGAGAAGCATCGATTCGCATGATGGAAGACCTGGACGCCAGCAATTTGTTCACGATGGCACCGGCGGCGTTGGAAGGCGCCTTGCCGGAGCGCGTGTCCCCGGCGGACCCGGACGAAGCGCGCATCCGCTTGTCCTCGACCCGGTACGCACAAATCGAAATCGCCGTTTTGGAACTGTATCGGGACGTGGATGCACGCTTCGTTCCCCTCGAGCCGTTGTCCATCGCGCAGGAATTGGGTTACGGTCCCATTCCCTATCGGGCGTTGGGGGCGAAAATCTCGCGTCTGTTGCATGCCGCCAGCCCGGATGCGCTGACATGCTGGTTTTGGGGAGAGGAACGGCCCTTGATCCTTTTCGACGACCGGAAACCGCGGAGGAGATGCGCTTTCACGATGATGCACGAAATCGCCCATGCGCGTTTGGGACACCGCGAACACAGCGAACTTGCGGAAATGGAAGCGAACAAGTTCGCGGCGGAAGCATTGTGTCCGCTCCCGTTGCTGTCGCGTTCCGGCCTCGTTGCGCCGGAAAAAATCTCGGAGCATTTCGGTGTAAGCGAAGAATGCGCGCGTCACCGTTTGGATGCCTTGGCGAAGTGGAACGCCTTGCCGGGGTCCCGCCGGAACCGGCTTTTCGCGGAAGGGGTGCTTGGCCGTTTCCGGTTCAAAATCCCCATTCAGGGGATTCTTTTTCCAGCAAAGGGTTGCGGATGAAAGCCCCCGTCCGGCGGAGTCCTTTCCATGACCTCAACGCCCAATCGAACGATTGGCGTTTTGCCGCCAATCCGTGGCGGCGGGAACGTCCAAGGCGACGGAATCCATGATTCGCATCATCCCCATTTCAAATGAAAGTGCCGTCCACCCGTTCCAGCGGGCGGACGGCGGAGGGGACGCCCGGATGGAAACAACCGAGACCCATTCCAACTCGTTGTTTCTCATTTCCCGGGTTCCTTGTAAAGCTTCCGCGCACCCCCTCCGGCGCGGGAACGGCACAGGAGAAATCCGAAATGACAAGCGCTCAAATGCGAAACGACCCGAACTTCATCCGTTCGGGCGTCCCCTGCGAGGGGGAATTCGAGATTCCGCTCATCAAGGGCGAATCGCTGCCGGAAGGCCCCATCGACCTTCTGGCGTGTTCCAGGACAAGACACCACGACACGGAGGAAAACCGGCGGAAGGGCGTCCACTTCTTCGTGGACGACTACCGCTTCCGCGCCTTGCGGTACGACGTGGCGCGATTTCTTCCGAAATTCCGGCAATATGCGTTTTTGCTTTCGCCCGACTTTTCGCGTTATTGCGAAATGCCGACCTGGCAGGTGATCGATGCCATCGGCATGAACCGATGGTGCGGGGCCGTTTGGCAACGTCTGGGATGCAAGGTGTTCCCGTCCGTGGGGTGGTCGACGCCCTACACCTACCGATTCCGCTTCCAGGGCGTCGAGCGCCATTCGCCGGTGGCCGTGACGACGCTTGGCAACCGCCGTTCGAAACGGGCGTGGTTGCACGGATACGACGCCATGCTGGAAAGGCTGTCCCCCTCGGCCGTCATTTGCTTCGGCACGCCGTTTCCGGAGATGCGCGGCGACATCGTTCCCGTCCGCTACGACATCTTCCGCAAGGAGGTCCGGTGATGGGCGGCAATGGAACGTTCGCCCTCGGCAAGGTGGTGCAATACCGGTGGAAAACCGTCGGCACCGTCGAAGGCGTCAAGGTGCTTGAACTCAAAGACAAGGGGTTGAGTCGCAAACTGCCGGAGGAGGCACACCCCAGCCGGATGTACCTTCAACTTCACGACGACGGGACGTTTTCGCAGATGAGAATCTACGACAAATGGCACCGACTTCGGATTGAAATCGGCTTTCATCCCGAAAGACGGCTGGATCCTTCCGGAAAAAATGTGCTTCACTACCACATCTACAAGCACCCGTGCTTCAGGCACGAAGCACCCCATCGGATGTCGGAAAGAAATTTCAAGCGCTACCGGAAATACTTGAAAGGAGTTGCCGAACCGTGAAAAACGCCAACACGCGCGACTTTCTGGAACACATTGCCGCTCAAGATGCATATGTGCACTACAAGGGTAGATTCTTTTTCGTCAATGGTTGCTACGGCCATTGGGACGGCAAAGGGAAAATACAGTGGGCGCATCTCGACATGTACGAACTCGAGAGTGACCACGGCGGAGCCATATCGGACGTATGCGTCATCACCAAACCGACCGTGCGGGAAGTGATGGAGGAGTTCCTCCGCATTCCGCTCATCGACGGGAAAACTTTCTGGGAACTCGAGCCCGAGCTGGAATGGGTCTGAAAATGGGGCAGGCGCGCGCGAAAAGGATTTCCCCCTCGGCCGTCATTTGCTTCGGAACGCCGTTTCCGGAGATGCGCGGCGACATCGTTCCCGTCCGCTACGACATCTTCCGCAAGGAGGTCCGGTAATGGGCGGCAATGGAACGTTTGCAGCGGGAAACATCGTCAAGTACCGTTGGAAAACGGTGGGAACCGTGCACGGGGTGAAGATTCTCGAGCCGATATCCGGCAGCCACAAATTGCCCGAAGAGGCCCATGCAAGCCGGATGTACATCTTGCAACATCCCCAAAACGGCCATTTTGCGCAATTGAGGATCTACGACAAGCGGCATCGGTTGCGTTTCGAAATCGGTTACCACCGGGAGCCGTCCTTGGACAAGTCTTGCGTCCCGGTCCTGCACTACCATGTATACACCTACCCGCCCGGAAGTTCGCTTTTCAAACGCTCCGAGGCAAGGATGGCCACTGCCAAAATGTGGCGGAAACTCGGCAAATTCATGAAAGGAGTCGTATTCGAATGAAAAAAGGCGATACCCGGGACTTCTTGGAAACGATCGCTTCCCAAGACGCATGGTTGCGCATCGGGGAGAGAGGCTTTTTCGTCAATGGATGTTGCACGTTCAAAGACAAGGAAGGAGTGGAGCATGCCCGCCTCGAAATCTACGAAATGGGACCCGATCTCCAGACTTGGGTGCAGGATGTCTGTTCCATCACCAAACCAACCGTGCAGGAAGCGATGGAGGAGTTCCTTCGCATTCCGCTCATCGACGGGAAAACTTTCTGGGAACTCGAGCCCGAGCTGGAATGGGTCTGAAAACCGAGGGCGGTCTCCGCCGTTTGTCACGAAAAGAGCGGAAGCCCGAGCCCAACGGGCGAAGGGGCACCCCACAAAGCGAAGCTTTGCGGGGACCCCGAAGAGCGCTCGCGATTTTCGAGCCTTGCCCCGCGGAGGCGGGGCAAGGCTCGAGCGGAGGACTTGTCCGACGCGGAGTGCCAAACATCGGCAAAATGGCATTTGAAGGCGGAAGTTCCGCCAGCAAAGTGCCCGCGGCGCATTAAGAATGCGGGCGTTGGGCGAGGGAGCCGGAGCGGTAGCTCTCCAGCACCTTCAAAACCAGCGGCTTGTACGTTTCGTACACCGCCGGGGGCGCCGAAAACTGGATGTGGTGCGAGTACCCCCCTTCCGCGAAATCCACGAACAGGAACTTGTTGCGGTACAGCTGCGCCTCCCGCACGATCACCCGCCGCGGCCCCACGTACTCGAAGCGCATCCCCGTCTGCGCCTGCATCTCCCGCTCCACCCGCAGAATCTTCTTCCAGAGCGTCGCTTCCGTCTCCCCCGGCACCGGCGCCGCCTGGATGGCGAGGCTCGTGTCCCCCGGTCCGTCGAACGCCGCCTGGAACATTTGCGCGTTGCGCATGTCCCGCGCCTTCCATCCCGCGGGCGGCTCCAGCGAAAAGCGCCCCTCCGGCTCCTCCCACCGCGGCACCTTCCCGAAGCCCGCCGCGATTTCCTCCGGCCCGCCGCGCTCCGCCCCGAGGCCCGCCGCCGCGCGCAGGCGGTCGAACACCC
>JAFSUH010000111.1 GCA_017445365.1 Kiritimatiellia bacterium
GTTCCCCGCCGGACCGGGGCGCCCGGCCGATTCGTCCCCGCTCACGCTCTACATCTTCCACGTTCCCTGGTCCGCGATGGGCCGGACGAACAGGCCCGACCGTATCGGCTTCAACATCGGCGTGCAGGACGACGACGGCGGAGGGCGCCGCAACCACGCGCTCTACTGGACGGGCAACCCCAAGCGCCCGTTCTCCGACGAAAGCGCGTTCGGGATCCTCGTCTTCGATCCCCACGCGGAGCCCGCCGCGCCCGAGCCTCACGCGCCCGCCGCGGAGGATGTGAAGGAGCCCGCCCCGTGAACCCTCTTGCCCGCGAGCGGCGAAGCCGCGACACCCGGCCGCAGCCGCCCCCCGCCACTAACCACTAACAACTAACCACTAACCACTGCCCTTGACCCCGCACCCGCCCGCAATGAAACGCCTCGCCCTCCTCCTCCCCCTCCTCGCCCTCGCGGAGCGAGCATCGGCCGAAGGCGGTTGTTTTTTGAAAGATTGGGCTTGATTTCCGGCCGGGAATCGGCATAATGGGCGGCACAAGCGAGACGAAAGGAAAAACAATGGCCAAACCCGTGAAAGAGACGCCGATTCTCTTCGGCGAGGAAGCGCGCCAGTTCGAGGTGAAGATGCTGCATCCCAAGCCGCTTCCCCGGAAGCAGGCGGAGCGCATCCGGCGCGACTACGAATTCCTGCGCGGCAAGTGCGTCAACTGCTCCTTCTGATCCGATGGACAAGGACGATTGGCGGATCCGCCGGCTCGGCGTCGACGACGCCGTGACCCGGTTCGACTGCGGGGACGAGGACCTCAACGAGTTCCTCCTCGCGGACGCGCCGCTCTACCATCGCGTCCGCCTCGCCACCAGCTACGTCCTCGAAGACGCGAAGACCGGCGACGTAATCGGTTATTTCAGCCTGGCCCACGACCGCATTTCGCTCACCGACTTCCCGAGCCATTCCGCCTACAACCGCTTCCGCAAACAGTTCTTCGCGCAAGGCAAGATGTTCAAAAGCTATCCGGCCCTCAAGATCTGCCGTCTCGCGACGGACCGGAAGTACCGCGGCAAGGGCGTCGGCGCGATGCTCGTCAACCTGATCGTCGCGTCCTACAAAAACGACAGCAAGGCCGGATGCCGGTTCATCACGGTCGACGCCTACGCGGACGCGCTCGACTTCTACTTCAAGCAGGGATTCGCGCCGCTTTCCAAATCCGACGAGGGCGCCGACACCCGGCTCCTGTATTTCGATCTGGAAAGTCTGGGACCATCCTGAACCCGGTCGAATCTCCACGAACGCGCCCGCCACGCCCGCCACCCACGCGGAATCCGGAGAGGGCGCGAAGGAGCCCGCCCCGTGAACCCTCTTGCCAGCGAGCGGCGAAGCCGCGACACCCGGCCGCAGCCGGCGTGGCGAAACGCCACGCCGTGCCAGGCCGCCCAATCTGCGGAGAAAATGTTTTGCTTGTCAAAATGATCCCATTTCTGGTATCATTTCAGCCATGAACCAATACGAAACCATCTATCAGCATGCGGTCGACAACTACGGGCTCGTATCCGTGGCGGCCGCAAAAGAGCTAGGTGTCCACCGGAAGGAGCTTCTTCGGTGGGTCAAGTCCGGGCGTCTGGAAAAGCGCTGGCGCGGCGTCTACCGGCTCACGCACTACGTTCCGACGGAGCTCGACCGCTACGCCGAGGCTGTCGCGCTGGTCGGCGGGAGCGACGCCATCGTCTTCGGCGAAAGCGTCCTCGCGATGCACGATCTGGCCCTCGTCAATCCGGCGTGGCTTTCCGTCGCGCGGTCGGGCCGCGTCCGGCGCGCCCTGCCGGACTGGATCCGCGTCGTCCCCCTGCCGCCCGACGCGCGGCGCGACGAGTTCGAGGGCATCCCCTGCCAGAACCTCGCGGACGCTTTTCGCGCCTGCCGCGCGACCGTGATGTCCGACCGTCTCGCGCAAGGGGTCCGGGACGCGGAAAAACGGGGCCTGCTGCGCCGGGCGGAGGCCGAAGCCCTCAAACGGGAGTTTCCGCGATGAAGCGTCCGAACTCCTGTGTCAACCTGAAGAAGGCCATCGAGCGGCTTCCGGCGGCCGGACAGGACGCCGTCCGACTCGGACGCGCGCTCGCCAACGTCGTGCTCGGGCAGATGCTTCCGGACGGCGTCGTCAAGGGCGACGGATGGGATGCCCTCTACCAACGGGCGATCGGCGACCTCGGTACTCGCGAGGGAATCCTTCCCACCGCCGACGAAGCCGTCGCTTGGGCGAACGATTTGATTGCTCGAATCGACACCGCACCTTGACCCAAGAGCGCACCGCGCGGGCGCGGCGCAGCCGCCGCCCGACGCGGAGCGACAGCCCGAACAATGCACCCCGCCAGGCAGCGCGCGCCATTGTCCACCAACCCCCAATGCCCCCAGTGTCCACCAACATCAAAGTCAATGCCAA
>JAFSUH010000112.1 GCA_017445365.1 Kiritimatiellia bacterium
CCGCGGCAATCCGTTCCGCCTTCTCGCGGGCCTTCGCTTCGCGCGCGGCGGCTTCTTCGGCGGCCTTGCGCGCCTTCGCCTCCGCCAGCGCTTCGGCCTTCGCGCGCTCCTTCGCGGCGATGCGTTCTTCTTCCGCCCGTTTTTCCGCGGCAATCCGTTCCGCCTTCTCGCGGGCCTTCGCTTCGCGCGCGGCGGCTTCTTCCGCGGCCTTGCGCACCTTCGCCTCCGCCTTCGCTTCGGCCGCGGCCTTTTCGGCGGCTGCCTTCTCCGCCTTCCGGCGTTCCTTTTCCGCCAGCGCTTCGGCCTTCGCGCGCTCCTTCGCGGCGATCTTTTCGGCTTTCGCGCGTTCCTTTTCCGCTTGCGCGCGTTCCTCGGCTTCCTGCCGCGCCAGCAGGGCCTTCAGCTTGTCGTACGCGGCGCGTTCCTTCGCGCAGGCACTTGCCGCGGCGGCGTGCGCGCGCATCGAAACCCGGAGGGCTTCCGCGTCGTTCCGCGCGAGCCATTCGCGCTGGTCCTGGATGTCCTGGCCGTGTTCGGCCTGGCGGCGTTCGTTGAGGTCGCCGTCGAGGAGGCGCGGGGTGATGACGGCGATCAGTTCCGACTCGGTCAGTTCCTTCGAGCGCGCCGAGAAGAAGAGGTTGACGACGGGAATGTCGCCGAGGACGGGCGTCTTGTCGGTGGCGGAGTTGCGGATCCGTTCGGTCAGGCCCGACAGGATGACGCTCTGGCCGAGTTCGCAGACGACGCTCGACTCGATGGTGTACTTGTCCAGGGACAGGTCCGCCGAACTCGCCTGCTGGTTGGGGAAGGAGAGCTCGATGGAGATGTCGTTGCAGAGCCGGTCGCCGGAAAGGTACCGCGGGGCGACGGAAAGCTCGATGCCGTACTCGACGCTCTTCAAGTCGCCGGAAACCTCGCCGGCGGTCTTGTAGTACATCTCGCCGCCCGAAAGGAACCGCCCCCTTTCGCCGATGCGCGTTCCCACGCGCGGCCGGGCGACGACTTCGCCGCCGCCGTCCGAAAGGATGGCGTTGATCCGGGGGGCCAGCGTCGCCGTCCAGCCCACGCCCATCTGCAAGCCCCCCCAGTGCCGGTCGGCGTAGGCCTGCGAGCCGTTGAAGCTGCCCTGCAGGGCGAGCCCGTCCCCGCCGTCGAGGAGGTTCATCCCGAAATTCCAGCCGCTGGTCTTCTGGACGCGCAGGAAGAGGACTTCCGTTTCGATCATGTCCTCCCGCACTTCGGTCATGTCGACGATCTTCGCGATCTGCGTGGAAGCGAGCGCGAGGACGTTGCTCCGGGCCGCGTCGCTCGGGACGGTGCCGCGCAGGTACGCCGTGTCGCCCAGAATCGAGACCGAAAGCGTGTCGCAACCCGACGAACGGAGGATGAAGTCGGCGATCGCCTCGTTGCTCTTGCCCGTGTCGAGGACGGAGAGGTTGAGCACGCCGTTGCCGAAAGCGGCGACGAGCGCATCCACGCGGGACTTCTCGGAGGCGCTGGCGACCTTGCCGTCGATGACGATCTTCCCGGCCGCGTCGTACACTTCCACGCCGGGGATGTCCCCCACCAGCGAGTACACCGCCAGCGCGCTTTCCGAAAGCGCCGGCAGCACCAGCACCTGGGTCACGCGCACGGAGCCGTCCGCCCGGCGGCTGGTCACTTCCGCCCGGCCGGGTTCTCCCGCGTGCAGGGTGATGCCGCCCGCGGGGGACGGGGAGGCGGTGACGACCTCCGGCGAGGAGGAGTCCGCCTCGGTCACCACGCCGGAGCCGACGGTTCGTTCCGTGCCGGAGGGGATGCGCACCAGGAGCGCGGCCGGGGCGGAGGCCGCGGCAACGGCCGTCGCGAGGAGCAGGAGCGGGATTCGGAAAAGATGCGGACGGTTCATGGGATCGGTTGGTTGGAAGTGCGGAACGGGAAGAAGGGAACGGAAAAGGGGGAAGGACCGCGCGGGCCTAGTACTTGCCGGTGCGGGAGAGGAAGTCGGCCACTTCGGCGGGACCGACGGCGGTCGTGCCGGGGATGACGGACGCGTCGCCCGTCGCGCGCAGGAGGAAGGAGAACTGCCCGGCGCCGGAGGCGTGCATCAGGATGCGCGCGGCTTCCTCGTCGAGGGCGAGGGTCACGGTGGTGTAGGGCTCCAGGCCCTTCTGGCGGATGCGGTCGAGCGAGCGCTGGTTGCCGACGGCGAGGACGGGCACGTTCTGGAGGAGGAGGACGGTCGTCCGGGTGCCGCCTTCGAGCGCGGCGGACTGGAGGGCGCTCATCCGGCCCATCAGTTCCTCGGGGCTGGCGGAGGCGGCATCCGGCGCCGGGCTGGCGGAGGCGGGCTTCGTGAAGAAGGCGGCGTCGCCGGTCCAGAGGATGTCCACGTACATGCCCGGGCGGAGCATCGAGTCGAAGGAGGAGAGCTGGGTCACCGGGATGGTCGCCGCGCGGTGGCCGGCGGTGACGTCGCGGGCGAGGCCGCCGGAGGCGATTTCGGCGGGTTTGAGGTCGGTCCAGAGGATGGGCTTGCCCTTTTCGGCGTTGGCGGTGAGTTCCCCGCCGACGACGCTTTCGATCGAGTCGGGGGTGATGGCGCGGTCGGAGACGTACTTCGCCGGGTACGGGCGGCGGGCGATGTTCTGGCTGGTCAGGGTCGTCCCCTGCGGGAGGTCGTCCGCGGCGACGAGGACGGTGACCATGTCCCAGCCGGCGGTTTTCGCGTCGATGGAACGGCGGATGTAGCCGAACATGAGGGCGACGGCGGCGACGCCGAGGAGGAGGGCGATGACGAGGGCGATGTTCTTGTTCATGGGAAACCTTTGGGGAGGGATTCGAAAAAGGGGTTACCAGGAAATCGTGCCGGACGGCCCCGGCGCGGTCGCGGAAAGCTGCCAGGACGGGAAGGTCAGGTTGGCGGAACGCGTGGAATTCCCCGGGGAGACGGCGGAGGAGGACGAAGCGGAAAACCCCACGTTGGTGGTGACGGCGGAGGGAACCGCGTTGGTGGAAAGGTTCGTGGATGTCCCGCCGGACACGTCCGAATCGATGCGGGCGGTGGCGAGCACGGTGATTTCGCCTTGGACGGGACCGGTGAGGGAGAAGGTGGCGATGGTGTCGCCGGGGCGGAAGGACTTGTGGGTGCCGGAGGGCGGACCGATGGCGGCGGCGGAAGAGGAAGCGGTGAACGTCGTGCCGTCGGCCATGGCGAAGGAAAGGTCGAACCCGGACGAAGTCGGGGAAGCGGACAGGGTGAAAACGGAACCGGCCGCGGGGGAGGAGTCCACGGTCCCGGCTTCGGCTTCGGATTCGGCTTCGTCCCCGGCCTCGTTGGTGGAAGCGGCGGCAACGGGGGCGAGGGAGACGGCGCGGGAAACGGTGTAGAGGCCCGCGGGGGAGAGGGTGTTCTCCGCGCCGGAGGAATCCCCGTCGTCGGTGCAGGCGGAAAGAACGAGGGCCGACGCGCCCGCGCACGCGAAAAAAGCAAAGACGGAAAAACGCTTCATTCCATCCATTCTACGCCATTCCCCCCGGCCAAAAAAGAAGATTCCGCATGCCGGAGGCAACCATGCGAAATCCCTTCATGCGCGCCGCTCCGCTGCCAGTGCCGCGGCAATCGCCCCGCGAACTTCCCCGACGGACACCGCCTCCATGCACGCATGCGTTTTTTGGAAGCAGGTCTTCGCCGGATTCCAGTATTCGCACCCCGGGCACCGTTCCATCCGCCGGAATCGGCGGTGCTTTTCCCCGCGCGGCGCCCATTTGCCCGGTTCCGTCGGGCCCCAGAGCGACACCGTGGGGCATCCCACCGCCGCCGCCAGGTGCATTGGCCCGCTGTCGTTTCCCACCCACAGCGCCGCGCGTTCCATCACCGCCGCCAGTCCGGGAATCGAGAACCGTCCGAACCAGTTTTTCCCCGGCAGCGGGCCGTCCCCCGCCAAGGCCGCTTCCCCCGCGCTTCCGATCCACGCCACCTGCGCTCCCCGTTCCCCTTCCAGCCATGCCGCCACCTCCCGGAAACGTCCGATCGGCCAGTTCTTGCCGCTCCACCCGCTCCCCGGCGACACCAGGACGAGGGGCCGATCCGTCGCCACGGCCTCCCGCCGCAGGAAATCCTCCGCCTTCCGCCGCGACGCTCCGTCCACGGGGAAAAACAACTCCGCGCCCGACGGCGGAACCTCGATGCCGAGCGGACGCAACAGTTGCATCAGGGCATCGGCCTCGTACCGCTCTTTTTCATACGGGAAGAAACAAGTCCGAATGTTCTTGCCCACCCGCGGCGGCCGCCGCTCGCCGATCCCCGACCACGTTTCCGCTTCCGAAACATTCGCCAGATACCGCGCCACCGGGCTTTCGTTGCCCGTGCAGAGGAACGCCTTTGGCCGCATCGTCCTGAGGCGCAACCCAATCCGCCATTGTTCCCAAGCACTCTGCCGGTGTTCCTGCACGCCCCGGTGGTGGCAGAAGGAGTCCGAAGCGAACGGCACGATTTCATCCGCAAAGGCCGAAAACCTCTCCGCCAGCGGAAGAGCCCACGGCCCCACCAGCCACGCGATTTTCCACTCCGGCCGCGCTTCCCGGAGCCGCCGCAACATGGGTGCCGCGTGCAGGACATCCCCCAAATGCCCCTGCGTGAACACGACAACCGCATCGTTCCGTTTCCCGCCCGTCCCCGGCAACCACCGCGCCACCTCCCCCATCGCTTGGTAACGCCAACTCACCGTTCATCGCTCCCGGTTGCACGTTCCCGCAACTTCCGGCAATCCCAGATACCGATGACGCGGTCCTGACGCCGCATTGGCGACGGGAACGGAATCGTCCTTTCCGGTTTCCCGAAAAGGAACGGCGCCTTCTCGAAATTCAACGGCCGGAAATCCCCCACGCCCCGGTTCGCCTGCGTTTCCAGGAGCGGACAAGTCGTCACCGCCAGCCACCGGCATCCACTTTGCAGGATTTGGCTCCAAATCCGCCGGATTTCGTGGTAGGGCAACCACTCGAACCAATCCGCCGCCAACACCATGTCGCAGGCCGGAACCCGGTCGTACAGCAAATTCAGGAACCGATTGTCGGCGCTGTTGGCAACGGGGATCTGGACAATCCGCTTGATTTTCCGTTCCGCCAGGAATGCTTCGCCCTCCGTTTGCAAGGCACGCACGGCCCCCTCCCCTTCCCAAGGCATCCCGTCCCGCAGCAACCGCTCGTGCGGATGCCGCTTCGCGAAACGGTACACCAAAGATTTTGCCGTCTCCCTGGGACCGTTCGGCGGCAGGAGACGAAACGGCTGCGGTTCTTCCGGCCGTTTCGCCTCGGCAACGACGGGGCGCGGGTCCCGCCGCCACATGCCGCCGTGTTTCCAGCGGACCATCTGCCGCGTCTCCGACAACTCCGTCAATTCCACCCGCGGGTCGTTTTTCCCGAAACGGTCCCATGCTTCGCTGACGGCCGCGTTGGCCGTGATGTACAGCACGTCGTAGTCTTCCCGCGGCGTCCATTTTTCCGCGCGTTCCAGAAGGAAATCCACCATCCGCTTCGCGAACGCGGCCCCCTTGCGGCAGTAAAACACTTGATTGGCAACCCGTATGGGCTCTTCCGGTCGTCCTTGCCGTATGGGCTTGGACGCCATGGCCTGGCACTCTGCCGGCGACATGACGTTTTCCGTCCACAGCCGACATTCGATTCCCGGGTCCTCCGGCACGAAAGCCTTCATGGGGCGCCACGGCACGCACCCCAGTTGCCAATACAGCCCGCCCTCCCGCCACAGGACGAGCCATCGCAAGATGTCGGCCGCCATCACCGGCCGCGCCAGCCGGAACAGCTCCTCCCAGAGACCCGGACGGTATTCCTCGGCCAGGGGCTTCGTTGCCTCCCTCCCCCACAAATGGAATGCCGCATCGGGCGCATAACGGCGCAACTTCTCCAGCTCCCCTTCGTAGTCGTACGGGGCCGGATAGAGATTGAGCCAAAGCGTGTGGATGTCCAAAGGTGTTTTCATGCCGCAACTGTTTGTCCGAAACGTCTTTCCGGCAAACTACTATCCGCCGCATCCCCATGCAACCAGTTCCTCATCGGTGCATGGAGAAAACGGGAGGGGCAATCCGTCGCGAAACGCCAATCGGGACGTGATGCGATCCCTTTCCGGTCCGTACAACGGTTGGCAGGCACGGAGTTGCATTCCGGTTGCCGGCACATAGAATGGGCTTCATGACCATTGAAACGACATGCCAAGCAAAGGCCGGAAATCCTTGCATGCAGGACATCTTGCCGATCTTCGAATTGCAAGTGTTGTGCTTTCCGCTGTTGGTCGTCCTCCTGGCTTGCCTAGCGTTTTTGTTCGGCGGTCATTGCGCTGCATGGCAGTGGTGGACGGCCGTTTTCATCGTGATGGGCATGCCCTTTCTGCGCCAGCCGCATTGGCGTGCGGCCATCGGCGCCGGACTTTGCTTCGTCGGCCTTCTCTTGTCCGTGAAATGCCTCCTGCCCCCCTTGCTCTGGGACAACTCCGCCCTCGACATGCTCTTCTACCATCTTCCGACGGTCCAATTGCTCTCCGAAGGATGGAACCCCGTTGCAGACCCGCTTGCAGAGGACATTTGCTCGTCCCTGGGCTTGGATTTGTGGGGCATGGCACCCGTTCATGTTGCCTTTTTGTTCAAACCCATGGCGGTATTCGCGGCCGTTTCGTCCAAATTCGTGCGGGATCCACATGGGTTGACTCTTCCCGTGATTTGTTTTTTGTGGCTGGGATGCTTCCTGACGTCCATCAGGAACACCCGGGGTGCCGCACGCTGGCCGACGGCGCTGTCCCTTGTCGTTGTCCTGCCATCGGTCGCATCCCGGATGTTTGTCGATTTGGCAATGGCATTCGTTTCGTGCGGCTTGCTCTTCGCCATGGCCCGCTTTTTGCAAAATCTCGACACGCGACAAGGCCGTTGCCGAGATACAACAAACGGCTGGATATCGCTTGGGGTGTATACGGTTTGGATGGCAAGCATCAAACTCAATGGTGTTTTTGCCGCTTCCGTGTTTTGGGGTCTGTTCGCACTAGCCATATGCCGACGGGATCGAAAGCATTGGGCATTTTGGGCGGGACGTTTCGCGTTCCTGTCCGCGATCACTGCGTTTTTCTGGCTTGTCATTTCATGGAATCCCATCGTGACTTCCTGGAAGGACTACGGCCATCCGCTATATCCTTCCATGACATCAGATCCGGCCGCATTTCCGAAACGGGATTTCATATGGGACTTGCGTGTCGCCAACGATGATTTCCGCAGTTTGGGAAAAATCGGGACATGGTTGTACGAGTATGTGTCCCACTCGGCGGGAAGGGCATACGGGAAATGGAAAACGGGACGATCGGCGTTTCGGCCCCGACGGCTTTTTTACGGGGAACAATGCATGGACGGGAAAACCCGCATGGCGGTGTGGGCAATGTTTGTCCTGTTGTTCCTGCACCCCCGGGGTCGTTTGTGGGGACTGGGAGGCTTGGCATTGACGTTTTTGGTCCCGACCGAAACGATTGGATATCACCGTTACCAGCCATGGTTTTCTTCGTTGGGGTGTCTGGCCATCTCTTTGTGGTCGGAATGGTTGTTTTCGAAAACGGACGGCAAATGGGCGTTTGCAATCCGTTGCGGGTCGTCAATGTGCCTTTGCATGGTTTGCGTCACTTGGATGTGGCAACATGCCCGTGACGTGGATTTCAAATCCAGGGAACAGGGCGTGTCACGGAAACTCATCCGAAGCCGGCTGTGCAAAGCCGGCCACAGGCCATCCGAGGCCGTCAAGCCCAATGACTTTGCACCCCTTTACGACTTTTTGACGGCGTTCGACAACCAGTGCAAATTGTTGTTGATTGCAATGGACAAGACCCGAACGACCCAAATCGTGCCTCCAGACGGTTGGACTCCGGCCGCGGGATGGGACGTGGAATTGTCCCGACAACCGCTGTGGAAGTGGGATGAACGCTTGTGGTTCGCTCCCGAACAGGAGAAGCCGCAAATGACCATCCGAGATTTGGGAACGCCGTGGCGCGAGGCCAATGTCTGGGACGAGCCGGATTCCGGGGATGGCATCGAACTGTGGACCATGACTCCATTCGGGCGTTATTACGTCCCTTGGGATGCCGATGCCGATCACATCCGCGCCTACTATCTTCGTTCGGAACCCCTACCCGGGGAAAGCAAGTGGAAATGCTTCCGCCGCCGCCTGCGGTTCTTTTTGGCAATCTGGTTCCGGACCTATCCTTCGGAAGTCTGGAATTGGCTCCTCGGGCGACGCCAGACACCACCGCTCCTTGGGCAACCGTCCGATTCCCTTGCTCATTGAATCATTTTGCGGGAGCATCTGGGCTGGCAGCCTGATTGTAGACATCCCGATATATCGCCCGGTACTCTTCCGAGACGATCTGCCAGTCGAGTCCTTCCGCCCAACGGCGTGTTGCGGAACGCCACCCTTCCAGTCGTTCCCTGTTCTCCTCGAACGCCTCCAGACGTTCCGCCCAGTCATCCGCATCCGCACCCGCGGGCATCACGGCGTTGCAGTCCTCCGGCACGTATTCGGGCACCCCGCCCACCCGGTTGGTCATCACGGGCGTCCTGCAGGCCATCGCATTCAACATCACACGATTGAATGCGCTGTCTTTCATCGGCATAAACATCAAATCGAGTTAGACGTATTCATTCAGGAACTGTTTTCTCCCCCTCACTTCACCAATTCAGCAATGACTTCCGACTCAGCCTCCGTCACGTTGCCGGGGCCCCGCCCTGTGGCGATGGCGCGGGAAAAAGCCACCAATTGCGCTCGGATGCCTTCACCGTCCAATTGGTAGAAAAAACGCCTATTTTCTTCAGCCTTCTCGTGTCGCTCTTCGAAATAATCCGTCTTCCACCACGGTGACGGAACGTAGATGTATCCGTCCGTTCCGGAAACGACCAGCTCGCCCTCGGACTTGACCCCCTTCCCCACCTTCACTGATGCCACGGCCCCTTCGTATTCAAAGTCGTATTTCGTGAACAAGTCAAAGTCTTCCGCCCCTTCGGCGAAGAACGATTTCCGCCGAACCCGTTCCCAGTGTGTGCCCAACAACTGAAACACAGTCAACAACGCTGCAGGAGCCCATGCCTGGCGTGAGTTCCAGCTCTCTTCCAAGTCCTTGGGGTTCTGCCATGGCGGCATCAGACTGGTGCAGGTCGCATCCACCGACACCACGCGGCCGATTTTTCCCGATTTCACCACCAGTAGCATCCGGTTGTATGCCGTCGCATAGGCCGTCTTGATGGCATCCATCAGCACCAGCCGTCGTTCTGCCGCCAGCGAGACTAAGTCACGGAAATCCTTTCCCGACAGCGCCACGGGGGATTCGCACAACACGTGCATTCCCGCCTCCAGCGCCGACCGCACGTCCGCCGCATGCCGCCGCGGATGCGAAACCACATACACCGCGTCACATGTTCCTGCCAGACTTTCCACCCCCGCTTCGAACTCGGCGCACTGCCCACCGACGCTCATCCCGTTGACCCACTCCACCTCTTTCCGGTATTTGTCTGCCACCACGCCCGTGCCGAAAATTCCCAGCCTCACGCCCCTGCGTACTCCCCGGATTTCACTGGAACTCACCCCTTGTGTGCGCGGCAAGTACACGACTTCGCACCACTCCCGCAGATAATCGAATTTCCCCACCCAGTCGCTTCCCACCGTGAACACGTCCACCCCCAACCGCCGGATGTCGTCGATTTTCTGTCCTTCGTATTCCTCCACGATGATTTCGTCCGCCAATCCCACCCCTTTCACTGCCTCCACCCGTTCCATCAGAGACTGCGCCGCATTGATTTTTCCCCTCGTCCGGTCGTAATCGTCGCTTGTCACCCCCACGATCAGCCAATCCCCCAGCGCCTTCGCCCGCTCCAGCAACCGCCGGTGGCCCTCGTGCAGGCAGTCGAAGGTTCCGTATGTAATAACCTTTTTCATGTCAGGGGCATCAGGTTTTTCACCGGCTTCAGAGGAAACTGCCCATACACCGGGTGGGAATTCCATTCGTCGATGTTCACAACATCGACAGCCTCGATCAACTTGATTTTCGAACCAAATTGCTTTTGCAATTCAAACGGCAAAGCATTTTTCAATCGGTTTCGAAGCTGTTTCCTGGATGTGGAATTATCATTGGGATACTCAACGACAAAAATGTAATGACAAGGTTTTATGGTTTTCCCGACAAGCCTGAGATACGGGAGGGATCCAAAATATTTGCGTACGAGTTGCGTGAATTTTTGGTCTTTGAAAACGTTGTTCGCCGATGTCTTTGGAGTTGACTCCCCGGGTTCTGGCGCAAACTTGGCGTTTTTATATTCGACCAAAAGGAGGGAAACCGCTGTTTCCACCACGAAATCCACATCTCCCAAGCAATTCGGATGCAAGCTGTTGACGTAGTGGTCATGCATCGCCCCGCTTGCCCAAAGCGCTTTCGTGCAATCCAGTCCGTATCGCCCGTTCTCCTCCAGCAAAATATTCGACATGCGTCACCTCATAGTTCGTAAATCTCGTCCAGCAAGCTGTTGTAGGCGCTGATGATTTCGTTGTTTTTCAAATCTCCGAACTTTGGAGAAGTGGAATAATGGAGCTCATCGTCGCTCCCCCCCCTGGAAAGGGAATGATAAAGCACAGAACTCTTCTCGAATTGGGCCTTCTTCACGTCAAAATAGCTGGCCATCATGTAATCATGGGTGGAGATGAAGATTTGCACGCCTCTCGCCTGCAATTCCAAAAGAAGAGTCACGATGATGGGAATGCACCGGGGGTGAATGTTGGCCTCCGGTTCGTCCCAAAAGAAGATAGACCCTTTCACCAGCGTTCCATTCTTGACGAGTTGCCACAGCAACGCCATTTTGCGGATGCCTTCGGCGACCAAATTGAACTCCTGTTTGGAATTGCCGGCCCGAAGATAGAACTCGTCCCGGTTCACGTCGTAAAACACCGTTCCGCCGATGATTGTTTCAATGCGTTTCAATATGGTATCCTTGTCCGTGCTGTTCCTCCCGACGGAAATATCCACTTTTGCAGCATTGATGATGTCCAAATAAGTATCGTCGAAGCGTACATTGTTTTTCTCTGCCGCTGCATTCAAATTGCAACTATGAGACAAAATTTCCTTTGCAGGAATGAATACACTGCTTGTCCCGGGAAATGCGGTTTCCCATCCCGCTTCCCCCGTGACTTGAGCATCCCATTTTTTGGTTTTTCCATGGAATGTCGCTGACAGTTTTTTCTCCGACTGGGCACCGTTGTCCCCTGCCCAAATATGGACTGAGGCCCGACGGTTTCCTGCCTTTCTCGTCACAAGCCGGGACAGCATGTAGTCGTCGGGCAACATGGTTGCAACTAACTTCTGGGGAAACGATATTTTCCTCTCTATGCTTTGGCATGCCGAATAAAGCGCTTTCATGACATGCGTTTTCCCTGTCCCGTTTTCCCCAATCAGCACATTGATTCCAGGACCGAACTCCATTGTCTGATTGTCGAAAACCGTGTAGTTTTTCAACTGGATTTTTTTGATGATCATGGGGAATACCTCATTTCGTTTTCATTCACATGCGGAATGACAACCTGCATGAACAAATCTCGCACTTGTGAATATCCGGTGTCTGGGGTTCGTTCTATTCGCTTTGTCGGGAAAAAGCAATAGGTTTGCCGAAGGCCTCTCCCCCCCCGTGGCACATGTTCGGCTGGTCCCCCCAAAAGCCATCCTGCAGTTCTTTGCCCGAGCCATCCGGTCGTAGCCGCCGTCGTCACGCCCACGATCAACCAGCCCCCCGGCGCCTTCGCCCGTTCCAGCAACCGCCGGTGGCCCTCGTGCAGGCAGTCGAACGTTCCGTATGTGACGACTTTTCTCATGGTTTTGCAATTCTAGCACTCGAAGCCCCCGCCGCCGAGCCCGTTCCGCCGCCCTCCAGCACGGCGGCCAGTGCGGCTGCCAACGCCGCGTTGTCCGCCGTCGTCAGCGCCCCCATGTGTCCCACCCGGAAAATCCTGTCCCGCAACGTTCCCCCGTTCGGACACACCCAGATGCCGTGACGGTCTTTGAGTTCCACGAAAATCCCGTAGGCCGACTGTCCGTTCGTCGGATGCAACGGCGTGGCCGCATTCGAGGGCGAGTCGCTCGCAACCGCCAGCGGCAATCCCCGGATTCTCTGCCGGAAATCCTCTGCCAGCGCCCGCGTCCGCGCCACCTCGCTTGCCGCACCACCGGCTACCGCGATGCTCTTCAGCCTTGCGTGGATTTGCCGCAAGGTTCCCACGGCCGGCGTGAAAGGCGTTTGTCCCCGCGCTCCGTCCGCCAAGGCCGCTTTGAAGTCGAGGTAGAAGGTCCGTTGCCGGTTCCGTTCCACCCTTGCCAGGGCCCGGGGCCCCAGCACGACCACGCAGACCCCCGGCGCACACGCCAACGCCTTCTGGGAACCGGCAATCATCGCATCCGCGCCCAGCGCCGCCATATCGAATTCGTCCGCCAGGAACGAACTGATGTTGTCCACGATGAGCAGCATCCCGTTGCGGCGGCAGAAGTCCGACAGCAAGTCCATGTCGTAGAGCACGCCCGTGCTGGTCTCGTGCTTGTTCACCAGCAGCACCGAACAGCCCTTTCCGTCGAACGGGGCCAAGTCCGCCTCCCGCACCTGCCGGCCGGCCTCCAGCTTGACCTCATCGTGCGGGATTCCGTGGATCTCGCAAATCTTGCGGAAGCGGCTTCCGAAGCTCCCCCCGTTGACCACCAGCGCCCGGTCGGCCTCCCGAAGGACGTTCAACACGACCGCCTCCATCCCCGCCGTGCCGCTTCCCGTCAGGAACACCGCCCGCGCCCCCGTCGGCGCCCCGGCGAACTCGAGTACCAGCCGCTCGCTCTCCAGCATCACTTCCGAAAACTCTTCCGTCCTGAAATACGGGGTCCTCTCACCTCCAATCACCAGTGTTTCCCCGAATTCCTCAACCGGCCCTACCGCGAAATTCAACATGAGTCGCAACCTTGTCGTGAATGCTTTCCAATTCTTCTCAGATGCTCACATCCTTGACAGATGCCAATAATAGCTGTTCGTTTCCGCCCAGATTCCGCTTTCCTGCGGATACAGCCAGTCTTTCCGTTCAATCCGGAAATCAGGGAGGTTCTTTCGGAAGAACGCTTCGTATTCCGACGGCATCCTGTATACCACGTTGTAATCCGCATGAAGTTCTTTCGATGGGAAATCGACGAGCGTCAAGCGTTTTTCCATCGTTGATGCCGATTCTTTCAGAAACAGCGAGTATATTGGCAGACGTGCCACGTCCCTGTAGAACGCCTCTGCCTCATCGTCATTCAAATACATCACGCATCCCGCGCAAATGCCAACCGTGTAGGGAGCACCAGCCCGGATGAAATCCTCCGGCAATCCCGTCAGCGCCCCCTCCGAAAAGCGAAACCGACCATCCCCCTCGAACAGCCTCCGCGCTTGGTCAAGATACTCCGGCGTGAAATCAATGCCTGAATAACTTTCCACGATGTCCTTCAACAACTCCCCCCATCTGCCGTTGCCGCAACCGAATTCGATGATTCGCTGCACCCCTTCCCCCACGCATTCCCGGAATACCGTGTTGTCCCGTTCGTTTTGCATTTTGGACAAATCGCCGCCGCCATGGTTTCCCAGCAACGTGCTTTTCGTATCGCCGGACAAGGCGGCGCGTTGCGCCCAAAACGCCTTCACGTTCTCCTCGCGGATAGTCACATTCTCTCCGTAAATCCTGCCTTCTCTCGTTTTCATGCATTATCCTCCGCCATCATTTTCCGCGGGTTTCGCCCGGAGGACCGTATTTCCACGGTGCCTCGAAACTCCCTTCGTGCACGGGACGTCGTTGTTCGATTGGGGGAAGTGTCCGCCAATCGCCGAATTCAACTTGAAAATACCGTTCTACATCGTGGGGCAAGGGAACGGTTCTGCCATGGAAGGGAACCCAGCGGGGTTCTCCATAGGTTTCGACGGGACAGACCAAGTTCAACTCGTACCAGCGGTGGATGGGAACTCCGCACAATTCCGCCCTTTCCATGGAACAGCTTTTGGCATGGGCGTCCATCGCTTGCAAAAAATCCCGGGCGGTCCGCAAACGGAGGCGCATGCAGGCCCCCAGAAAAGCCAAGGGCTGGCGCGCGACATCCCGGAAGCCCATGGGTGGCTTGGCCATCCGGTATTCCATCGCCAACCGGAGGCTTTGCCGTTGCAACCACCTCCATGCCTTGCGGAACACGGTTCCGGGGCATCCGTCCAACGGCCAAATATCAACAAACAGCCCTTGGGGCATTGCCTGACCCGTTTCCCGTCGAAGCTTCTCGTGGACCTCCCGCCGGACATCCACAATCTTTCCGAAAAGATAAGGATATGATGCCGTGTTGTGGTAGTCCACCCAACGGAGGTGCGGAGGAAATTCATCATTGGCCGTTTGCCGAAATTCTTCGTAGTCCTTCCGGGGCATGAACAAATCCAAATCGTCATCCCAAGGAATAAAATCTCCGTTGTGCCGGATGGCGCCCAATGCATTGCCCCCGATCACGTACCAACGCCACCCATATTTTGTTGCCAGGGCGGCAAAGGCGTCGTAAATCTCCATCAGCGCGTCCCAAAGCGGAGCGAGGCCGTAGGGGTCGGCGGGATTGGCGGAAGGAGTGGCGGCCGTTCCGTCCATCTCAACCCTCCAGTTCCCGGTACAAGGCCCGGTAGTCGTCGGCGATTTTCGCCCAATCGAAACGTTCGGCCCAAGCGCGGACGGGGGCGCGGGCGGCGAAGAGGGCCGAACGGTCCCGTTCGAGGGCGAGCAGGCGGTCGGCCCAGTCGTCGGGCGTGACGTCGGGGGGCATGACGAAGTTGCAGTCCTCGGCCACGTATTCCGGGATGCCCCCGACGCGGTTGACCATGACGGGGGTGCCGCAAGCCATGCTTTCCAGGAAGACGTTGTTGGCGGCACTGTCGAGCATGGGCATGCAGAGGAGGTCCGCCTGGCGGTATTCCCGCAACACGTCGTTGTCGGAAAGCTCGGGCAGGACGGTCAGGCAGGGAATCCCGGAATAGGCGTCCGGGAGGGCCGTTTCGGTGCGCACGCGCCACTCGAAGCGGTCCGCAGGCAAGCGCCTGGCCACCGCCGCGGCAAAGGCGTGGTCGCGTTCGGTGTTGCCGAAGAGGAAGAGGCGCAGGCGCTTGTTTTCCGGAGTCCGCCGCGGATCGGGAGTGAAGTGGGAACTGATGACGCCGTGGAGAAGGCGCCGCACGCGTTCCGACTGCACGTCGCGTTCCACCAGGGGGCGCTGGCTTTCGCTCGTCAGCACCACCATGTCCGCCCCGGCATAGCCGTCGGGGCGCCGCCACACCTGATTCCAGCGCCGCGCGCTGCAGTGGACGCTTACCACGACTTTTCCTCCCCGCCGCCGATAGACCTCAGCCCGCTTGGGAGAGGCAAATTCACCCCACAGCCAATGCACAATGTGCGGCTCGCCGCGAGGCAGCGCATTCAGGATGGCCCTCTCGTCCCACCACGGGGTCAGGGAATTCCATGCGTTCCCGTACCACCAGTTGCCCCAGTGCCTCAACCACGTTCCCGCCGTCCAGCTCTTCGCCTGCCAGCGTTGCCAGCGCCGCCCGAACTCCACCGGAACCATTCCGGCGGCCTGAACGGCCGACCACATCCCGGACTGGGGCAACCAGCCCACCGGACGATACACGATTCCGTACACCTTCATCGTTTTGCCTTTCCAGTTCGCCGGACCAACAAATTTGCCGCGTGGCACCACGCCCGCCGGTCCGTCCAATCCGCTTTCAACGCTTGCCGGACGAACCACCAAGCCCGGGCATTTTCTCCGCGATTTCTGTAAAACCATGCGTTTTCGTCGCACTTGTCGGTCAGCGCCCGCACCATCCGGCGGCGCGGGACCACTCCGTCCCAAATGTCGCGGCGCTCCAACAATGCCTGGAACAATGGGACTGGCTCGGGATTGGCTTTCCAGTTGCTGGCGGTGATGCCCTGTCCCGCCTTGCGGAATCCGGCGAGGATTTCTCCTACCAGGCCGATGGGGTGTTCCTTCGCGACCCGGAGGAAAAACTCGTGGTCCTCGCCCAGCCAGCCGTAAGGGTCGCCCTCGTTGAATTTCCCGATTTCCGCGAAAAGGCCCTTCCGCGCCATGACGGTTGAAATCGTGATCCAGCAATGGTCCAGCAACCGCTCGAAAATCCACCCCGTCTTCGGAATGATCGCCAAATCCTGCCGCACGCCCACCACCCGAGACTCCCCGTCGATCACGTGGCACAGCGTGTGGCAAAGCGGGATGTCGGGGTGTCCCTCCATGAACGCCACCTGTTTGGCGAGTTTTTCAGGATACCACACGTCGTCGGAATCCAAAAACGCCACGTATTCGCCTTTCGCCGCCGCCACGGCCTGGTTCCGGGTCACGGGGCAAATCCCGGAATTCGTATCCCTGCAAATCAAGCGAATCCGGTCCCCGTAGCCCTGCAAAATTTCGCGGGTGCCGTCGGTGGAAGCGTCGTCCACCACCACGATTTCCTTGTTTTTCCACGTCTGCTCCAACGCGGAATCCACGCATTCCCGGATGGTATCCTTCCGGTTGTACGCCCCGATGCAAACGCTCACCAGCGGGGCGGGGGTTTCCCGCCCGTCTTCCGCCGCGGGGGCGGCATTGTCCGGTTTGCGCGTGTCCATTTTCAAAGGGTATCGCGCCGCGGCGGGCGGAATCAAGTCCATCCCGCCGCCAATCCCGTTTGGGCAAATTCCAAGATGAGCTGGACCGGGCGGGAGAAAGCCGAGAAAGTCCGGTCGGAGGGGGCGGCGGGGGGATGGGGCCGCGGCCCCATCCCCCCGCCATCGGAAAAGGATGCCCCTTCGGGCAGACTGCACTTTTTCAAACTCAATCAACAACCCAACCAAAAGGACATCCAATGACCCGTCGTTATACCACCCGGCACCAGCCGAAGAAACACCTCACCTTCGACCAGCGCCTCGTCTTCGAGCAAGCCTGCAAC
>JAFSUH010000113.1 GCA_017445365.1 Kiritimatiellia bacterium
CGGCGGGCTCGGCGGCGCGGTCGCCGCCCCCGCCGGTCGCGCGCGCGGCGGCGAGGACCAGACTCGGGCGGATGCGCTTGGCGGGAGCGAAAAGCGCGTAGGCCATGGCGCGGTGCAGGGCCGCGGGCCTGGTGTCTCCGTCCGGCAGGAAGCGGCGGAGGATGGCTTCGACGCGTTCGCGTTCTCGGGTCAGGTCGTTCATGGGGTCTCCTCGCTGAAAGTTCGCGGGGGAGTTTGGCCCCGCCGCGGGAGAAAAGCAACGGCCCCGCGCGCAACGCGGACGGAAAACGGTTGCCCCCGGGCCGGGGAGGCGCTAGAGTCCGGGAAGTAAAACGTTTTACAAGCCCATGCTCTCCCACCTCATTTCCATCGACGACCTTTCGAAGGAGGACATCCTTTCCCTCCTCGCCCTCGCCTCCCGCGTGGAAGCCACCCCGCGCCGCGAACTCTTCCGCCGCCTCGAAGGAACGATTTTGGCGACCCTCTTCTTCGAGCCGTCCACCCGCACGCGCCTTTCCTTCGAGACCGCCATGGCCCGCCTCGGCGGCCGGACGGTCGGCTTTTCCGAAGCCGCCGCGAGTTCCACCGCCAAGGGCGAAAGCTTTTCCGACACCATCCGCACCGTCTCGCGCTACGCGGACGCGATCGCCCTCCGCCACCCCCTGGAAGGCACCGCGCGCCGCGCCGCGGAAGTCAGCCGCATCCCCGTCGTCAACGGCGGCGACGGCGCCAACCAGCACCCGACGCAGACGCTTCTCGACCTCTTCACGCTCCAAAAGTGCTTCGGGAAGCTGGAGGGGCTTGCCATCGCCATCGCGGGAGATTTGAAGTATTCGCGGACGGTCCACTCGCTTCTCAAGGCGCTGGCGCGCTTCGACGGCATCAAGGTGCGGCTGGTTTCCCCGAAATCGCTGCGGCTGGCGGAAGGCCTCGCGCGGGGACTGCAAACGGAAGAGACCGAATCGCTCGCCGAAGGCATGCGCGGGGCGGACGTGCTCTACATGACGCGCATCCAGCGGGAGCGTTTCCCCGACCCGCTCGAATACGAAAAGGTGAAGAACGTCTACCGCCTCGACGCGGCG
The DNA here is from genome assembly GCA_017445365.1 of Kiritimatiellia bacterium. Taxonomy (GTDB): domain Bacteria; phylum Verrucomicrobiota; class Kiritimatiellia; order CAIQIC01; family Lenti-01; genus RGIG3480. Next base: position 1,083 of record JAFSUH010000113.1, read on the forward strand.
ATGCTCAAGGACATGCCGGACACCTTCCGCGTGCTGCATCCGCTGCCGCGGGTAAGCGAAATCGCCCCGGACGTGGACGACACGCCTTTCGCGGCCTACTTCGACCAGGCCGAAAACGGCGTGATCATGCGCGAGGCGATTTTCCTCAAGCTCCTCGCCCCCGATTTCGCTTCCTGAGCGCGCCGCCCGCCCCGGCTTGGCGGCACCTTTGGGGAAGCGGCTCGCCGGGGACGGCTCGCCCCACCGACATGCGAGGCCGACGCCTTGCGGGGGGGGGGGACCCCGCTGGCGCGGGAAGGAAGGCCGCCGGGCTAATCCACGAGCGGCAGGAGTTCCGGGGCGCGGCGGGCGATGAGGGCGCGGCAACGTTCCCGCGTGGCCAAGCCGTCCGCCGACTGCAACGCCGCCCGCGCGAGCTCCCGGCATTCCGTCGAATCCAGCGCGCGCAACACCGCCTTCACCGTCGGCAGGTGCCGCGGCGAGGCGCTCAAAGTCTTCGCCCCCATCCCCGCGAGCAACGGCGCGTACACCGCCTGCCCCGCCATTTCCCCGCACACGCCCGTCTCGATGCCCGCCGCCTCGCCCGCCGCGATGGTTTCGGCAATCAGCCGCAGCACCGCCGGATGCAACGGGTCGTACAGATGCGCGACCTGCTCGTTGCCGCGGTCCACGGCGAGCGTGTACTGCGTCAGATCGTTCGTCCCGATGGAGAAGAACGCGACCTTCCGCGCCAGGTCCCGCGCGATCAGCGCCGCCGCGGGAATCTCCACCATCACCCCGACGCTGACGTTTTCGTTGAACTCCTTCCCCTCCCCGCGCAACTCCTCCTTGCACGCCGCGAGCAACGCGTTCGCCCGGTCGATTTCGTCGGCGCGGGAAATCATCGGGTACATGATTTCCAGGTTCGGGTTGAGCGCGCTCGCCCGCAGCATCGCGCGCAACTGGGTGCGGAAAATGTCCGTCCGCCCCAGGCAGAGGCGGATGGCGCGCCAGCCGAGGAAGGGGTTGCTCTCCGTCGCCAGGTCGAGGCTCCCCGAAAGCTTGTCGCCGCCCAGGTCCAGCGTGCGCAGGACGACGCGCCGGGGGGCGAGGAGCCGGGCGATGTGCGCGTACGCCGCGAACTGCGTCTCCTCGCCGGGCATCTCGCCGGTGTCGAGGAACAGGTACTCCGTCCGGTACAACCCCACGCCTTCCGCGCCGCACTGCAACGCCTCCTCCGCGTCGCGCGGCATGTCGAGGTTGGCTTCCAGCCCCACCCGCTTGCCGTCCACCAGCGTGCAGGGTTCGTCCCTGAGCGCCGCCAGCCGTCCGCGCAGGGCGTCGGCTTCGCCCTTTTCGCGCAGTTTTTCCGCGCGGGTCGCTTCCGTCGGCCGCAGGGTGAGCGTGCCGCGCGTGCCGTCGAGCACGGCCTCCGCGCCCTCCGGGAGCGAGGCGAGCGGGACGGAGAGGCGCGTGACGGCCGGTATGCCCAGGGCGCGGGTGAGGATGGCGACGTGGCTCGTGGGCGAGGCGCCTTCGACGACCAGCCCCGCGACGCCGCTTTCGCGCAGGTTCATCGCCTCGGACGGCGCGAGTTCCTTCGCCACGAGGATGGCCGGCGTGGTTGCGGCGGCACCGGCGGGAGCGCCTTCCGCCGGCTCCGCGAGCGCGTGGACGATGCGCTTGACGACATCGCGGATGTCGTTGGCCCGCTCCTTGAGGTAGTCGTCCTCCATCCGCGAGAACAGGTCCGCGAAATACGCGCCCGCGCGGAAGACGGCGTGCTCGGCGCACACCTTCCCGTCGCAGATTTCCCGGTGGATGCGCGCGAGGAAGTCGGGGTCGTCCACCGCGAGCAGGTGCGCGTCGAAGATGGCCGCGGAGTCGCCGCCGAGCGAAGTCCGGAGGGCGTGCAGTTCCCCGCGGGTCCTGAGGAGCGCCTTCTCCAGCCGCTCCGTTTCCGCGAGCACCGCGTCCGGCTCGATGCGGCGCAGGGGGACGGCGGGCTCGTCCGGCGCGTGGAGGCGGAGGGGCGCGACGGCGATGCCGGGGGAAAGCGGCATGGCCGTCAGGACGGTCTCGGCCGCCGTATCGGGTTTTTCCGGTGCCGCGGCGGAGGTCATTCTTCGTGGAACTTGTTGCGGAAGAGCGTTTCGAGCGCGTCGAGCGCCTCCGCGGCCCGCGGGCCCGAGGCGGAGAGCACGAGGTCCAGCCCGTGGTGGCCCTCCAGCGTGAGCAGGCCCATGATGCTTTTCGCGTTGACCGCGAAATCGCCCTTGCGGATGAAGATGTCCGTGTCGGGGAATCCCGCCGCGGCCTTGACGAGGAGGGCCGCGGGGCGGGCGTGGATGCCGTAGCGGTTGAGGACGCGGACGCCGCGCTCGAGGGTCTCGGGGGAAGGAGTGCTCATCGTTTGTCGGGCTCCGGGGCGGAAAGGCGGTGCATGAGCCGCTCGTCGAGGGCGGTGGCGGCGTCGTAGCCGGTGGCGCGCAGGCGCTGGTTGAGGGCGGCGACTTCGACGACGTGGGTGAGGTCGCGGCCGGCGGCGACCGGCACGGTGATGAGGGGGATCTTCACGCCGAGGACGTCGCGGGTCTTGCTGTCGAGGCCGGTGCGGTCGAGGTCGTCGTCGCCGTCCTGCGGCCGCTGCATGTGGATGATGAGGTCCAGGTGCATGTGGTCGCGCAGGGCCCCGATGCCGAAGAGGCTGGGGACGGAAATCAGGCCGATGCCGCGGATTTCCATGTACGACTTGGTGATTTCGACGGCCTCGCCGGTGATTTCGTCGGGGCCGGTGCGGCGGAGGAGCGTGGTGTCGTCGGCGACGAGGGAGTGGCCGCGTTCGATGAGGGCGAGGGCGATTTCGCTCTTGCCGATGCCGGGGGCGCCTTCGAGGAGGACGCCGACGCCCTTGATTTCGAGCATGGTGCCCGCGACGCGGATGCGCGGGGCGGTCATCCGCTCCATCAAGACGGTGGCGGCGGTGACGAATTCGCCGGTGACCAGGGGCGTGCGCAGGACGGGGACGCGGGTGGCTTCGACGAAGGAGCGGACGTATGCGGGCAGGTGCCGGCCGCGGGCGAGGACGACGGCGGGGATGGTGGACTTGGCGCGGACGAGGCCGGCGAGGACGCGAATGCACTGCCGGTGGGAGAGGCTGCGCAGGTAGTTCATCTCGGCGAGGCCGAGGACCTGGATGCGGCGGGAGGCGAAATATTTGGTGAATCCCGCGAGGGCGAGGCCGGGGCGGTTGGGAGCGATTTCGCGGATGGGGTTCCGGGAGGCGGATTCCTCGTTGGCTTCCCAGGAGAGGGACAGGGAGCGCTGGCCTTCGCGGAAGAAGTCGGCGACGGTGATGGCGGGATATTCGGGCTTCCAGACCAGCGCGGGCATGGCCCCATCCTAACGCATCCCGCGCCGAAAAGCAAACCCCGCGCATTGCGCATTGCCTTCCGCCCCGCGGCGTGGCACCTTTGGAAAAACATCCCCTCCCTCCCATGAAAAAACTCGCCCCCTTCTCCGCCCTCCTCCTCCTCGCCGGATGCCTCGCTTCCGGCCCCGATGCCGTCTCCGCGTCCGCCGTCGCCGCCGACGCCCGCGCCCGCCTCGCCGCCGACGCGATGACCGACCGTGCCGCCCTCTCCGTTTCCGTCTCCGAAGGCGTCGCCGTCCTCTCCGGCTCCGTCGCGTCCGAAGCCGTCCACCGGCGCGCCCTCCAGATCGTGCGCGGCACCCCCGGCGTCTTCGCCGTCGAAGACCGCACCTTCCGGCAGTAGGGCGGGCACGCCATGCAACCGCGCGGGGGCTTCCCGGGAACGCCGCTTTTCCGTTTTTCCTTGACGGCTTCGCGCGCCCTCCGCCTCTCCGCCCTCCTCCTCGCCCTCGCGGCCCTCGCCGCGGGGTGCGTCGCTCCGTCCGCGCGCCGCGGCGCTTCCTCCCGCGCCGCCGTCGCCGCCCTCCCCTCCCCGCCCGCCATGGAAACCGGCGTCTGGCCGGGACGCGGGCAGGCGCTCGTCCGGGCCTTTTTCGCCGCATCCGGCGTTTCCCCCGGCGAAGACGGCCTCCTCGCCGCGGTTCCGACGCATCTTCCCGGCGGATGCCCCTCGCTGCCCGCCCTCCGCCGCCTCGCGCGGGAGAACGGCCGCCTCTGGATCGCCGGGGAGGCATCCCTCCCGCGCCTCTGGACCGCCCTCTCCCGCGGCGTCCCCTGCCTCTTCCCGGAACAGACGGCCATCCTCCTTTCGTACGACCGCGCGCGGGATCGGCTGTCCTTTCTGGGCGAAAGCGGAGAGCCCTTCTTCCTTCCGCCGGGCGAGGTGTTCCGCGGACGGAAAAGCGTCCCCGTCCACTGCCTGCTCGACCCGGAGAAGCCCCTTCCGTGGCGGCTGGGCCGCGCGGACCGCGTGGAGCTGGGGCGGTACTTCGAATCCCGCGGCGACCTCGCCCGCGCCCGCCGCGTCTACGAGCGGGTGGCCGAAGCGGTTTCCTTCGACGACGCGGCGGCGGACGCGTGGAGCGGCCTCGGGCGCGTCGCCATCCGGCAGGGACGCCTCCGGGCGGCGGCGGACGCGCTGGGGAACGCCGACGCGCTCCGCCCCGACGACCCGCGGACGCTCAACGCCATCGCGTATCTCCGCGCGCACGAGCTGGGGGAGCCGGTATCCGCGCGCGAGTACGCCCTGCGCGCCGACGCCCTCGACCCGGGCAATCCCGCCATCCTCGAAACCCTCGGGCACGTGGAGCTGATTTCCTCCCGGCCCGCCGCGGCGGCCGGGTACTTCGAGCGGGCCTGGGCGATGGCGGACCTCAAGGGGCTCCCGCCCGCCGACCGCGCCGAAATCCTCGACCAGCTCGTCCGCGCCTACCGCGACGCGGGCGACCGGCGGCTCGCCTCCCAGGTCCTCGCCCACCGCGAGCGCCTCCACCCCGGCATCCCCCTGCCCCCGGACCTCGCCGGACTGCGCGGCGGGCTTGACCCGGCGGGCGGGAGTGTGCCATCAGAGGAGGCGCCATGACGCCCGGCCGCCAACCCGTTTCCCCCGAGCTCGTCCACGCGCTCGGCGCGCTTCGGGCGGGCACCCTCGCCCTCGCCGCGGCGGGGGCCGTCTCCCTCCTCCCCGGGGCACCTCCCGCGCGCTGGTGCCTGATCCTGCTCGCGGCGGCGCATGGGCCGTTCGTCCGCGCGCTGGCGTGGCTGTACCGCATCCGGCCCGCCACCCCCTCCGTCGCCTCCGCCCGCCGCAAGGTTTTCGCCCGCGCGACGTGCACGCTCTGCCTGATGCCCTTCGCCGTCTTCTGGCGCGACTGCCCCGCCGTCGGGTTCTTCGCCGCCAACGCGCTCCTCGCCACCGTCGCCGCGATGCTGCTCCTCGTCGCCTGCCTGCGCCTCGCCCGCGCCGTGGCAAGGGATGAAATGCAGGCGTTCGACGCGCGCGCGGCGGGTTGCGCGGTCCCGCTGCTTTTCGGCGCGATTGCGTTGGCGCTGGCCGTCGCGTACGCGAAAGCGGGGCTGCTTTCCCAACCGATGGATGTCCTGTTGCCCAAGCTGGCGCGCCTGCCGCGGAGCGTAATCTTCGCGGGGCTCCTCCCGCACCTCTCCTGCGCGTGGGCGCTGCGGCGCGTCCGCGACGGACTTTTGGAAGAATTGGCAAGAAAACCATGAACATCACGCTTTTCCTCGACGCCCACGTCCACCTGTACCCGTTCTACGACCTCGCGGCCGCCTTCGCCGCCGCCTTCCGCGCCATGCCGCGGCGGAGCGCCCGCGATTTGCGCGCGCTGCTCCTCGCCGACCGCGAAGGGATGGAGACGTACCGGAAGCTCGCGGGCGACGAACTCGCGCCGCCGCCGGGCTGGAAAATCACCGCCTTCGACCCGGAAGGGGCCTTGCGCCTGCACGAGACGGCGACGGGCCGGCCGCTCTGGCTCGTCGCGGGCCGCCAGCACGCGACGCGGGAACGGCTGGAGCTGTGCACGCTTTTCGCCTACCCGGAGATTCCCGCCGGGACCGGCGCGGAGGAAACGTTGCAGGAAATCCTGCGGACGCCCGGCGCGGTCGCCGCGGTCAACTGGGCGCCGGGCAAGTGGCTCGGCAAGCGCGGGAAGCTCTTGAAGAAACTGCTGGACGCGAACGGGCCGGAGAAGCTGGTGCTGGTGGACACGTCGCTCAGGCCGTACGGCTGGCCGGAAGGGAGCGTGTTCCGCCGCGCGAAAGCGGAAGGGCGGACGATTCTCGCGGGGAGCGACCCGCTCGCCGCGAAAAGCGAGGAAAACATTCCCGGCAAGTACCGCGTGCGGATGCCGCTCGACATCCCGGACGAACCGGAAAACGGCGACGCGGAAAGCGAGGAGAACGACGCCTCGCTCGTCCCGGCCCTGCGGCAAGCGGTGGTTTCCGGCCGCGGCATCGTCCGCGAAGGCGCGCGGGAGACCTTCTTCTCCCTCCGCAAGCGCCTCAAGGCCCACCAGCGGCATTGACCCCGCCGCGGGCCATGTTGCCGATGTTTGGCAAAATGGGGCCGGTTTTGCCAAGCATTGGCAAAACGGACGCGGTCAGGCCTTTTCCCGCGGCGTTTCTTCCAGCGCGGCGCGCAGGGACCCCGCGGCGTCGAGGCGCGCGCGGGCGGCTTCCCGCGGGATGCCGAACGCTTCCATCACCATCCCCTCGGCGCGTTCGCGCAGTTTCCGGTTGGCGGGGCGCATGTCGATCATCCGATTTCCCTTGACATGTCCCAGCTGCACCATCGCGGCGGTGGACAGCATGTTGAGGACCATCTTTTCGGCGGTACCCGCCTTCATGCGCGTGCTGCCGCGGACGATTTCCGGCCCCGTCGCGAGCTCCACGGCCACGTCGGCGGCCGCGGCAACGGGCGAGCCCGCGTTGCAGACGACCGCGGCGGTGAAAAGGCCCGCTTCCCGCGCGCGGCGGATGGTGCCGAGAACGTAGGGCGTCCGTCCCGAGGCGGCGAGGCCGACCAGGGAATCGGATTCCCCGGGGGCGAAGGCTTGCAAATCGCGCCAACCGGCCTCTTCGTCGTCCTCCGCGCCTTCGGAAGAAGTGCGCAGGGCCCCGTCGCCTCCGGCGATGATACCGACGAAAACGTTTTCGGCGCCGTAGGTCGGGGGGATTTCGGAAGCGTCGAGGACGCCGAGCCGGCCGCTGGTGCCCGCGCCGAGATAGAAGACGCGCCCGCCGCGGCGGATGCGCGGGACGATGGCGTCCACGACCCGTCCGATGGCGGGCAGGGCCGCCGCCACCGCATCGGCCACGCGGCGGTCTTCGGCGTTGATGGCGCGCAAGAGTTCGCCGGTGGAGAGGGTTTCGAGGGCAAGATGCGCGCCGGAGGATTCGGTGCCGGGAAAGGATTCGCTCATGCCGGAAGTCTTGCGCCGCACGCCCCCCGCCGCAAACGAAAAATGGCAGGAACCGCACGGCGGGACAAAATGCGGAAAGGCCCGGCGGGGAGCCGGGCCTTCGGGGATTCCGGGGCAAACGCCTAGGCGACGACGCCGTTGGTCATGACCTGGACGGCGATGACGCCGATGGCGACCAGGGTCGCGACGATGCCGAGCACCGCCCAGACGCCGCCGGGGCCGTCGTCTTCGGAGGAGACCGCGAAGTCGTCGTCGGAAGCGAAGCTGATGTCGCTCGCCGCGATGGGATTGGTCGCGGGCGCCGCGTAGGCCGCGCCGCCGCCCTTGTTGGCCAGGCGGATGGTCGGACGGCTGGCGGTGGAGGCGCCGCCGGGCGTGTAGGTCGCCCCGTTGCTGCCCGCGGGCGTCGCGAGGCGCACGGTGGGGCGGGAATTGGCGATGCGGATGGTGCCGGGGCCGGAGGTCGGCGCGGTGGCCGTGGCCGAAAGCGGAATCGACGAAGTGTCGAGGAGCGTGGTGGAGCGTTTGTAGATGTCGTCGTCCACGAGGGTGTCGGGAACGGTTTTGAGACCGCCTGCGGCCGCGGCGGCGGGGATTTCCACGCGCGGGGCGGCGGGGGCGGCGGGCGTGGGGACGTTGATGCGGATGACGTTGTCGCTCATGGGGATTCTCCAAATCTTTGTTCCGAATCTACTCCCCCGCTCTTGCCCGGGTCAAGCACGCATCCGCCCCGTTCCCCGGCCGGGACTTCGGCCCGTGGCGGGAAGCCGCCGGTTGCGCAGGCGGAAGCATGCCTATTCCACCGCCTCGAACTCGACGGCGAGGACGCCGCCGTCGGGATTGAAAAGGTCCCCGCGAAGAGTTTTCGACAGGATTCACAGGATTTTTTGGGGATGCGGCTTCCAGCCGCGTGTCCGTGGGAGAGGGAGAAGAAAGTAAGAAGTAAGGGAAGGAAGAAGTAAGAAGTGCGGATGCGGCGTGGAGCGCCGCGCCATGCAAACAAAGGGAATCTCACACAGAGGCACCGAGCTGCAGAGAGTTTTCGACAGGATTTGCAGGATTGGCAGGATTTGCTTTCGGAGGTGCGGCATCTTGCCGCGCTGTTTTGCGATGGCCCGGGCAAGCCCGATTGGCATTGCGTCCGGTGCGGCGCCCCCACGAAA
>JAFSUH010000114.1 GCA_017445365.1 Kiritimatiellia bacterium
AGCCATTCATGGTTCAATCGCTTCCGGAAACTGGTACCGCGATACGAGAAAACGGACCTGTCCTTCGTTGGACTTTTGCATTTAGCCGCCGCCCTTATCACACTCGGGAAAGTTATGACTATTTACGGATAAGTCCTTAGAGGCAGATTCGCGCGACGAGCAGGTACGCCGCCAGGAACAGCGCGAAGGCGAGGAAGTAGTCGCGCAGCTTCCCGGAATGGAACGCGGTCAAACGCGCGTAGTACCCCGCCAGCGCCTCGAAGAAGCCGCGGTACAGGTGGCTTCCCGCGAAATGCGCGTCTTCCGGCCGCGCGAGCTTGTTGCCCGACACGAAGGGACGGGCCGCGTCCGTCCCTTCCGCGCCGTGCGCGTCGTGCTTCCGGTACGCCCACGCCGCGAGGAATCCCAACGACAGCGCCGCGAGCCATCCCCACGGCGTCCAACCGCTTGCCGCCACGTTCATCATTGCGCACCTCCCGTCAACACCGCCGCCGCCGGCCCCAGCAGGCGGTCGAACGTCCAACCCGGGAACAACCCGATCAGCACCGTCAACACCGCGAGCACGACCAAGGGGAAGGTCATCGCCTTCGGCGCTTCTTCGACGCTAGCGAACTCTTCCTTCTGCGGTCCCAGGAACACCGAATGGAAAACCTTGACGAAGCTTGCGAGCGTCATCAGGCCGACGGCCATCGCGACCACGGCCCAGAAGGGGCTCAGGCGGAAGCTCGTCACGTACAGCCCCCATTTGCTCGCGAACCCGGAAAGCGGCGGCAGGCCCGCGATGGCGATTGCTCCCAGGCCGAAGCACGCGGCGGTGACGGGCATCCGGTGGCCGAGGCCGCCGAGTTCGTCCAAATCGCGGCGCTTCGTCGCGGCGATGACGGCGCCCGCGGCGAGGAAAAGGAGCGAGTTGTAGAGCGCGTAGTTGACCATGTGGAAGAGGCCGCTTGCGAGCGCGTCGGTCGCAAGCGTCCCCTCCCCCGCCGCGCCCGCGGTCCACCAGAGGCCCGCGCCGGCGCCGAGAAGCATGTACCCGGTCTGGCTCACGGCATGGTGCGAAATCAGCCGCTTGACGTCGTGCTGGGCGAGCGCCGCGGTGACGCCGACGAACATCGAGAATGCCCCCGCGAGAAGGAGCAGCGCGCCGTTCAGCCGCGCGAACTGCGGGAAGAGCGCGAAGGCGAAGCGGAAAAGCGCGTACAGCGAGGCCTGCGAGGAAACGAGCAGGAACGCGGAAACGCCGCCGGGCGCGCGGGAATAGACGTCGGGCACCCACTGGTGGAGCGGGAAGGCGCCGCACTTGAGGAGCAACGCCGAAAGGAGGCAGACCATCGCCATCGTGTCGAGGGCGGTGGGCGCGTGGGAATTCAAGGCCTGCGCGAGGACGCGCAGGTTGAGCGCGTCGTACTGCGCAATCAGAAGCGCCGCGCCGAGGAGATACGCCATCGTCGCGAGCGAGGAGAGCGCCGCGTACTTGAACCCGGCTTCCGTCGCGAGCCCCCCGTCCACGCGGTAGGCCGCGAGCGCCGCGCCCGAAAGCGAGGTGATTTCGAGGAACACGAAGAAGTTGAAAAGGTCTCCCGTCGAGAGCATCCCGTACACGCCCGCGGAAAGGAGCAGGAACAGCGGCCGGAAGAAGGCCCCGCCGGTCGTGACGCGCTCCGAGGCGCACGAGTAGTGCCCCGCGAGGCACGAGAGGAGCGCCGCGGGGAGGAGGCAGAGCGCGCCCAGCGCGTCCACGCGGAAGGCGATGCGAAGCGCGATGCCCGCCGGATTGTCCAGCGGCCCCGCGCCCGCCGGGGCGCCGAAGACGTAATCCACCGGCGTGCCGGTGGCGATGACGCGGAGCGCCGTCGCCCAGGCGAAGCAGGCGCCGGAGAGGAGCCCCGCGAGGAAGAGGAAGCCGGCGAGGCGTTTGGCGTGGTTCCCCAGCGCCAGGAGCAGGATGGCCGCCGCGAGCGGGAGAGCCACCGCGAGGGCGGGGGCGTGGAGTTGGAGGAAAGCGATCATCCGCGCAGGCTCCTGAGTTCGTCGATGTCGAGGGTGCCGCGCGTCCGGTGGAGCGTGACGGCGAAGGCGAGAAGCATCGCGGTGGTGGCGAGTCCGATCACGATGCTCGTCAGGGTCAGCGCCTGCACGGTCGGAAGGACCATTTTCTCCGCGGCTTCTTCGGTCTGGAGGGTGTAGATCGGGCTCGCGCCGCCGTGGCGGTAGCCGATGGCGACGAGCAGGAGGTTGACGGCGCTTTCGACGAGGGAAAGGCCCATCAACGTGCGGAAGAGGTGGCGTTCGCGCAGGACCATCGCCACCCCAAGCAGGAACACCGCGGCCGCGGCGGCGATGGGGGCGTTTTCAAGCAGGACAGTCATTTTCCGTCTCCTTCCGCTTTGCCGTCCCCTTCCCCGCGCGCGGCTTCGCGCAGGGCGTAGAGGATGACGGAGATGCCGCCGAGCACTTCGATGCCGACGGCGAGGTTCATCCACGCAATCGTGCCGGAGGTGTGGAGGTTCCCGGGGTTGGGGCCGGGGGCGACCGCCTGGCCGAAGAAGCCGTGCGAGGCGAGCGCGTTGAAGAAGAACGAGCCCGAGGCGGCGCCGAGGCCCACGAAGGCGAAGAAGAGGAAAAGCCCGAGGCCGAGCGCTTCGAGCGCGTGGTACCGGCCCTCGTGCTTCGAGGCGAGCGGGATGCCCGCGACCAAGAGTAGCGCCGCTGCGGTCGCCATGACCGCGCCGCCCTGGAAGCCGCCGCCGGGGGTCAGGTGGCCGTGGAGGACGACGTACGCGCCGAAGACGAGGCACGCGGGGAAGAGGAGCGCCGCGATGGTTTTGACGATCTTGCTCATGCTTCCTCCTCGTCCGCGGGGGGCGCGATTTCGCTTTGCCGGTCGCGCTTGCGGAGGGCGAGCGCGACCCCGAGCACCGCGGTGAAAAGGACGCACGCTTCGCCGAGCGTGTCGAACCCGCGGTAGTCGAAGACGATGGAGGTGACCACGTTGTTCGCGCCGGTTTCCTCCTGCGCACGGGCGAGGAACCATTCGTCCATCGCCGGCGACGGCGGGTCGCCGAAGGGAACCAGGCCCGCCATTTCGGCGAGGAAGGCCGCGAGCAGGAGCACCGCGACCGCGGAGAGGACCGTACGGAGTTTCACGCTTCGCCTCCTTTGCCGTCCGCCGCGGGCGGGGTTTGCGGTTTGGCGGGTTGTTTCGCGCGCGGCTTGGCGACCGCGCGGTACGCGAGAAGGAAAATCGCGGTGGTGAGCGCCGCGCCGATGCCCGCTTCCGCGATGGCGACGTCCGGCGCGCGCAGGGCGAGGAACATCAGGGAGGAGAGAAGGCCGAAGACCGCCAGGGCGACGATGGAGGAGAGCATGTCGTCCTTCAGGCGCATCAGCCAAAGCGCGCTCGCGACGAGCAGGACGGAAAGCAGGAGGAGGACGGCGTTCATTCGAGGTTCTCCTTTGCCAGGGCGTCCACCTTCGCCTGCGGGCGGAAGCCGCTCTTGTGGGCGGCGCGCGCGAGGGCGTGGGCGGCGGTGGCGTTGGTGACGGCGAGGACGACGACGGCGAAGAGGACGTGCAACGCGTAGTCGAGGAACTGGAGGCCGGGGGCGGCGAACTCGCGCGCGAAGGCGAAGAGGACGACCGCGAGGGCGGTGAAGATGGTGCCGAAGGTGGTCGCCTTGGTGTCGGCGTGGAGGCGCGTGTACACGTCCGGGAACCGGAGGATGCCGACGACGCCGAGCGTGTTGAAGACGACGCCGACGGCGAGCGCCGCGAGGGAGAGGATTCTCAAGGCGGAAGCGATCATTCGGCGCCCTCCTCGAAATGGCGCGCGAAGAAGAGCGTGCCGACGTAGGAAAGGAGCGCGTAGACGACCGCGACATCCACCAGCCACGTCTCGCGGAAGATGGCGGAGAGGAGGAACATCGTCGCGATCACGAGCGTGTTGATCGCGTCGAGGCCGACCAGCCGGTCGGGGACGGTGGGGCCGAGGACGACGCGCAGGAAAGCGAGGAGCTTGAGCACGACGTACCAAGCGGCAACGACGGTGAAAATCGTGGTCATGGCGCCACCTCCGGGGCGTTTTCGGGCTGTTTTTGGGGCGTTTCGGCCGTTTTTTGCGGAATTTCGGGCGCTTCCGGCGCGGGTTCGGCGCTTTCGGCCGTTTTTTCAACGCTTTCGACTGGTTTTGGGGCCGTTTTGGCCTCCGCAATCGGTGTTTCCGCCGATTTTTCGGCAACTTCCGGCGTTTTTTCGGCGTTTTCGACCGATTTTGGCGCCTCTGCGGCCGGTTTTTCGGCCTTTGCGGGCGCTTCGACCGGCTTTTCGGCGGGTTCTGCCTGTTTTTCGGGCATTTCCGGCGGCTCCGGGGCCTTTTCGGCGGGCTCAGCGGGCTTTTCGGCGGATTCCGGCGTGTTTTCGGCCGTTTCGGGCGCCTTCGGCGGCTCCGGGAGGGCTTCGCCGTACATCTTGCGGATGGAGCGCACGCACGGGCGCACTTCGAAGAGGCTGTCCGCCTCGATGACGCAGTTTTCCGCGCTCGCGCCTTCCGGCAGGTTCAGGAAGTGGACGAAAAGGTCGTTCGTCGCGTCGTCCACCCGCACGGTGAGGGTGCCGGGGGTCAAGGTGATGGAGTTGGCGAGCGCGGTGAGCGCGTCGTCGCGCGTCAGATGCGTTTCCACCCGGAGGATGCCCGGGTCGATGCGCCCGGTGATCACGGCCTTGGCGACCAGAAGGTTGGCCTTGGCCAGCTCCGGGAAGAAATCGCAGAGGACGTAGCGGATGAAGCGGAGGAACCGCACGGGGCTCAAGGCGCCATGCGGTCCGCCGCCGCCGAAAAGGCCGCGGGAGAGGATGGCGGCGGCGGTGGCGACCCAGAGGCCGAGGTAGAGCTCGCTGCCCGGGAGGAACCCGAGGAAGGAGCCGCCGTTGCCGCAGGAGAGCAGCATCCAGAGGGCGTAGGAGAAAATCCAAGTGGTGGCGAAAGCGGCCATGGTTCCGTCCGGGGAGGTTACTTGACCAGCTTCTTCGCGAGCGCGGAAACGGCGGCGGTGACGGCGATGTTCACGAGGGCGTTCTGCGCGCGCTTGGCCGCGGCGGACTGTTTCTTCGCGGCCGCGGTCTTCTTCGCGGGGGACTTTTTCGCGGCCGTCGAAACCTTCTTCGTGGAGACTGTCTTCTTCTTGGAGGAGGAAGAAGTCTTGGATTTGGCCGCCTTGGAGATGGCGGAAGAGACGGCGCTTTTGGCCTTGCGCTTGACGGCGGAAGCGGCGGTGCGTTTGGCGGCGGAGAGGATGGTTTGGGCAAGATCCATGGGGCGGCTCCTTGTCGGGGGCGGAAATCACTTCTGCCACTTTAGGCCCTGGGCGACCAAAAACCAAGCAGATTGCGGCACTGCGACCGGCGGGGTCCGCTTGCGGAAGCGCCGGAACGGGGAAACCCCGGGCGCCTCCGCTTCTTTTCGCGCTTCCCTTTTCACCCGCCCGCGGCGCACGCCGCGAGGCGGCGCACGGCGTCGCGGACGGGGCGGGACATCGGCCCGGGCGCCAGGGTCTCCGGCTGGATGCCCACCAGCCGCATTTTCGTGCCCGGCACGCAATCGGCCAGAAACGCCTCGAACATCCCCATGTCCGGCGCGTGCGTTCCGAACGCCCCGCCCGTCGTTCCGTCCGCGCGCAATTCTTTCACCGTTCCGGGGGCGCAGCCCATTTCGCACGCATCGACGAGCACCACTTTGCGCGGCGCCAACCGCGCGATGGCCCCGACGAAATTTTCGGGATTCGCCTCCGCGGCGAACACCGTCCAGCCCGCCGGCTTCCGGCGCCGCAAAAGCCGCGCGAGCGCGACGCCCGCGGCGTCGTCGCCCGCCCCCGGCCGCCCGATGCCCACGAGCACGTCCATCGCCGCGCGTCCGGCTACGGCAGCGGGAAGCGCTTGTACGGGAACGGGGCGATTGCCTGCTCGACGTAGGCCGCCACCGGGTCGTACGCGCGCCGCCCCTCGCCTTGGATGCCGCCCCCCTCCTCCGCGCCCGCGTGGGCGATTTCGTCGAACGGCGTCGTGTCGCCGCCGCCCTTGTCCTCCAGCGCCGGGCGGATTTTCGCGCCCGCGGGCTTGCTCTTGGAGAACACCTGCATCGAGTACGCGCCGATGTCGAGCGGGATGCGGGTCTGCGGGGCGATCAGCGAGAAGCCGTAGGCCGGGCGGAGGCCGACTTCCTGGTCGAGGTCGGGGAAGTACGCCTTGCTGGAGGAATTGTAGTGGCAGTACCACGAGCCGGGGGTCGGGAAGTGGACGGGGTACGCCTTCAGGGGCTTCGGCGAGAAGTTGAAAATCACCACGGTCGCGTAATCGCGCGCCTTCTTGTCGTCGCGCCGGTAGTACGCGAGCACCTTCGCGTTGTCGTCGGCGTCGAGAATCTGCATGTCGTGGCCCTGCAGGCCCGGCGTGAGGTCCTTGAGGTTGCGGCGCAGGGCTATCAGCTCCGCGTAGGCCTGCGCGACCCCCTTGTCCATGCCGCCCCACGGGAGGGCCTTCTCCGCGGAGAAGTCGGCGACCTCGTGCATTTCCACGCCCTGGAGGAGCATCGGGACGCCGGGAATGGTCAGCGGAATCGCGTTGGCGAGGAGGTTCAGCCGCCGCGCGCGCAGGGACTTCGGGTTGGCCGGGTCGATGTACGCGGGAAGCCGGTGGTGGTCGTTCAGGTCGCCCGCCGAGTCGTGGTGGTCGGCGAAAACGACCCACTGGAACGCGGGGAAGGACAAATCCATCAGCCGGTGCGCGAACCCGCGGATCGGCCGGGCCGCGTCGTTGGTCACGATGAAATCGGCGATGACGTTCCTGAGGTGCCCGTGCCACTGCATCTGGAAGCCCACGCCCGCGCCGTCGAAGGCGTTGTCCTCGGCGATGCGGAGGGCCTCCGGGTAAACGGATGCCATCCACGCGTTGATGTCGGAGAGGAGGCGGTCGCCGTCGGGGTTGTCCGCGCGGTGCATGGCCGCGTCGAAGGTGTAGCGCATGTGGGAGACCGAGTCGAAGCGGAACCCGTCCATGCGGTACTCGTCGAGGAACATGCGCACCGCCCCGTGGATCCAGTCGCGGACCGGCCGCTCGCCGTAGTTCGGGCGGACGCCCCACTCGGTGTCGCCCTTGGGGCCCCGCCGGTAGAGGTACGGCCCGCGGGCGTCGTTGCTTCCATCGAAGCCCCAGACCGCGGCGTGCTGGTTGTCGAGGTGGTTGTAAACCACGTCCACGAGGACCGCGATGCCGCGGCGGTGGCACTCCTGGACGAAGGTGCGCAGGGCCTCCGCGCCGCCGTAGGCGGATTCGATCGCGTACAGGTCGGTCGGGTTGTACCCCCACGAATGGTCGCCCGTGAACTCGCCCACCGGCATCAGCTGGATGCCGTTGACGCCGATGGCCGCGAGGTAGTCGAGGCGCTTGACCGCGCGCTCGAGCGGCGGCTCCTTGCCGTGGATGCCGTCGGCGAAGGTGCCGGGGTGGAGTTCGTAGAGGACGAGGTTCTCGCGGCGGGGCATCATCCAGCGGTCGGCGGCGTCCCACTTGAACTCGCGCGGATCGACGACCACGCCGACGCGGCCGTGCTTGGAATCGACGGCGACGGCGCGGGCGGCGGGATCGCGGTGTTCGGCGCCGTCGATGCGGAAGAGGTACTTGTCGCCGATCTTGGCCTTGCGGGTTTCGGTGAACCAGTAGCCGGAGGCGCCGCCGCCGGTGCGGTTCATTTCCCGGTCGAGCTTTTCGTCGCGCCAGCCGTTGAATTCGCCGGCGACGGTGACGGACTGGGCGTTGGGGGCCCAGACGCGGAAGAGGACGCTGCGGGCGCCGGCGGCGCCGCGGACGATGGCGCCGGTCTGCTCGGGGGACGGGACGGACGCGGTGGGCGCGGCGGAGGCGCACGCGGCGGAAAGGAGCAGGAAGGCGGCGAAGGCGGGAAAACGGCGGTTCATGGGGGGATGCTAGAAACTTCCGAACGAAAATCAAAGGCTTTTTGCCGATGGCGGCGGAAGGAGCCGGAAGGCCGGACATCCCGTTGCAAAGCCGCCGCGGCAACGGCGCGCGGCGGCGCTTCCGCTTCGTCCGGTCCGCCGGAAAAGGTTGCGGCGGCTCCGTGCGGGCCGCCGCTCCCCTCCCCCGGTGCCGTTCGGCCGTCAGGCCGCGGCGGATTCCGCCGGGCCCGTCGCCTTGTCCACGATCGCGCAGATGCAGCAGTCGCTCCAGACGTTTTCCGCGGTTTCGACCATGTCGATGATCGTGTAGATCGGAAGGATCACGCCGAGAATCATCAAGTTCCCGCCCACGCCCGCCATGAGCGAGAGCGTGAGGAAGTAGCAGCCCATCGGGACGCCCGCATTGCCGATGGCGCAGAGCACCGCGACGAAGCACCAGGCGACCATCACCGGCAGCGTGAGCACCACCGTGCAGTCCGGCGAGTTGCGCATCACGAAAAGCGAGGTCACCAGGATGAACGCCGCGCACCCGTTCATGTTGATGGTGCAGCACAGCGGGAGGATGAACCGCGCGACCCACGGCTTCGCCTTCATGTTGGTTTCCGCC
Organism: Kiritimatiellia bacterium; assembly: GCA_017445365.1. Classification (GTDB taxonomy): domain Bacteria; phylum Verrucomicrobiota; class Kiritimatiellia; order CAIQIC01; family Lenti-01; genus RGIG3480. The sequence goes on from JAFSUH010000114.1 coordinate 8,575, forward strand.
GTCGAAACGGTCACCGGCAGGGTCGCCGCGGAGCTCTTGGTGAAAAGCGCCATGAGAAGCGCCGGGGACATCTGCCGCATCACCTTGTAGCCGTTGACGCCGCGGAGGCAGCACAGGAGCGGCAGGACCACGAAGAACTGGAGGAGGTTGCCCGCGAGGACGACGAAGACGTACTTGCCGATGGAGCCGACCACCACGCCGGCGGACATTTGGCTTGCAAGTTGCGCGGCGAAGGCGACGATGCCGGCGGGAAGCGCCCGGATGAGGCCGCGGATCATCCCGAAAAACACGTTCTGCAGGCCGTTCAGGCACTCGTGGAGAGTCTTGACGGCGGGGTTCTTCTTTTCGAGGACGGCGATGGCGATGCCGAGCGCCGCGGAAATCAGGACGACCGGCAGGACGTTGCCGGTGCGGAACGGCTCGATCGGGTTGTTGGGGATGGCGGCAAGGATGTGGCCGTACAAGGTGTCGGGCGCGGCGGCGAGGCTCGTGACGCGCTCCGCGGCTTCCGCGCCCACCGAGGCGATGGCGTCGGGGGAAATCGTGCCGGGATCGACGGCGAGGAACAGCGCGAGGCCGACGAAGGCCGCGACCAGGGACGTCAGGACCGTCAAGGTGAAAGTTTTCGCGAAAACCTTGCCGACGGCGTTTCCCTCGCCGAGGGAGGCGAGGGCGGTCAGGATGGCAAGCGAAACCGTGGGAATCGCGACGAACTGGAACGCGCGCGTGTAGGCGGACGCGACGAAGTCCATGAAGCGGTCGAGCGGTGCGATGCCGAGGGAGCCGAGAATGCCGCCGGCGACGAGCGCGACGATCCAGATGATGACTTGTTTGAATTTCATGGCCTCCGATGCTACCCGTTTCGCCGGACCTTGGCAAAAACGTTTTCCCGCGGCAACGCGCCGCGGTTTCCTTCCGCCGGGTTTCCCGCCGCCGCGGCGCGCGGCCGCTATTCCGCTTCGAGGAGGATGGTGACCGGCCCGTCGTTGGCGAGGGTCACGACCATGTGCGTGCGGAAGCGGCCCGTCTCCACGCCGAAGCCTTCCGCGCGCAGGGTTGCGACGAAACGCTCGTACAACGCTTCCGCCTTCTCCGGCCCCGCGGCCTCGAGGAAACTCGGGCGGTTGCCCTTCTTCGTGTCCGCGTACAGCGTGAACTGGCTCACCACGAGGAAGTCCTCGCCTCCCGCCGGATCGGCGGCGCGGTCGATTTCCTTTTCCCCGTTCGGGAAAATGCGCAGTTTCGCGGTCTTCCGGGCGAGGCGTTCCGCCGTTTCCGGCGTGTCGCTTTCCGCGACGCCGAGGAGGACCACCGCGCCGGGACCGATGGCGCCGGCGGAATCGCCCGCCTCCCCGACGCGCACTTCCGCCTTGGCCACCCGCTGGATCAGGGCGCGCACCGGCTACGCCCGCTGGACGAATTCGCCCGTCCGCGTGTCCACGCGGATCTTCTCGCCCGGCGCCATGTACTCGGGCACCTGCAGCTTGTGGCCGGTTTCGAGGACCGCGGTCTTCGTCCGCGCCGTCACGCTCGCCCCGCGCATGGCCGGGGCGCATTCGGCGATTTCGAGCGTCACCGAATCCGGCAACTGCAACGCGAGCACCTTGCCGTCGCGGAGGAGCGCCTTGATGCCCTCCTGCCCGTCGGTCAGGTACGGAACGATGTCCTCCAGTTCGCCGAGGTTGAGCTCGATCGAGCTGAAATCGCTCTGGTCGAGGAAGACGAACGTGTCGCCGTCGCGGTAGGAGAACTCGACCGCGCGCGTTTCGAAATCGGCCTCGGTCACCGCGTCGTCGCCCTTGAAGGTCCTGTCCACCTTCGCGCGGGTGCGGACGTTGCGGAAGCGGACCTTGTAGAGGGTCGCGGCGCCGCGGGCGCTTGGGGTCTGCACGCTCAGCCGTTCGGCGACGCAGACGTCGCCGTCGAGTTCGACCACCGATCCTTTGACCAAATCGCAAGCTTTCATTCGTTTCCTCCAAGGGTTTGCAAAACGTTCGCCCGCGAGAGATACTCTTCCCGGACGCGAAAGGAAAGAAACTTCCCGGAGACACGATGAAATACCGCCAAAAAGAACGGACGGCGCGCGCGGCGGTCGCCGCGCTTCTCGCGGAAATGCCCGCGGAACTGCGCGAGCGCGCGGAGGAAGTCCCCGTGGTCTTCTTCCCGCGGCCGACGGAAGAGATGCTCGACGAGGGGCTGGAGGAGGACCTCCTCGGGCTCTTCGTCGGGGAGAACCGCATCGAGGAGGACCCGGAGGCGATGCCGCCGGAAATCCTGCTGTTCCTCGACAACCTCTGGGACTGCGCGGAGGGGGACCGGGGCGCGTTCGAGGAGGAAGTCCGCGTGACGTACTACCATGAATTGGGGCACTACCTCGGGCTCGAGGAAGACGACCTCTCCGACCGGGGCTTGGAATAGGTCCGCCCCGCGCGCCGCGGCGTCACGCCCCCGCGCACCAGCGGCGAAGGGCCGGGGCGCCGACGGCGAAGCTCCCGGCGAAAAGCGCGATGCCTCCCGTTTCCCGCGCCCACGCTTCCGCCGCTTCCGCGGCCTCGCCGAACCGCAAGCGCTTTGCCGGGGGGAGCCCCGCCGCTTCCGCCGCAGTTGCGAGGGCTTCCACCGGCATGGCGCGTTCGCTTTCGTCCGCCAAGTCCAGCACCCACAGCTTGTCCGCGACGGGGGCCAAGGCGCGGAAATACCCGGCCGGATCCTTGTCGCGCAGCAGTCCCGCCACCAAGAGGATTTTCCGATTTTGCTTGACAATGCGCAGGAACCCCGCCAGCGCTTCCGCCTCGTCCGGGGTGTGTCCCACGTCGAGCAGGATGTCCGGAGCGCGGCACAGCCAGTCGCAACGGCCCGGCCAGCGCACGGCGGAAAGCCCCGCCGCGGCCGCTTCCGGGGAAAGCCGTTTCCCCAAGGCGCGCATCGCAAGCCACGCCGCCGCCAGCGCTGCCGACGCGTGGTCGAGCTGGAAAGGCCCCCAAAGCGGCAAATCCGCTTCTTGGGGAGCCCCGCCGGGAAGCGCGAAGCGCACCCGCTGGCCGTTTTCCCCCATGCCCAAGCCTTCGACGGGGACGGTCTCCCGCCCGCGGAAAACCGGAGCGCCCCGTTCGCGGGCGATGGCAAGCAGCACCTCTTCCGCTTCCGCGGACTGGGGCGCGAGCACCACCGGAACGCCGGGCGCGATGATGCCGCCTTTTTCGGAAGCGATTTTCTCCAAGGTGTCCCCCAGCCATTCGGTGTGTTCCAAGGCGATGGGAGTGATGACGCAGACGAGGGGCGAGATGACGTTGGTCGCGTCGAGCCGCCCGCCCAGGCCGCACTCGTTGACCGCGATGTCCGTTTTTTCGCGCGTGAACCAGTCCCACGCGGCGGCGGTCGAAAGCTCGAAGAACGTCCCCTCGCGCGCGCCAGGCCGGGCGGCCTGCCGTGCGTCGGCGGCCAGCGTCCGTTCCAGCACGCCGCGGCACGCGCCGGAGGGGATTTCGCGGCCGGAGACGCGGATGCGCTCCTCGAAGCGGAGGAGGTGGGGGCTCGTGAAAAGCCCCGTTTTCAGACCCGCGGCGCGGAGGACGCTTTCGGCCATCGCCGAAGTCGAGCCCTTCCCCGAGGTGCCCGCGACGTGGACCGACGGCGGCGAGGACGGCGAAAGCGCGAGCTCTTCGAGAAGGGCGCGCGTCGTCTCCAGGTCGTAGCGGATGGTGCGGCCGCCGCGCCGCCGGTAGAGCTTGGAAAGAAGCGAATCGTTTTCCATGTCCCCCACCCTAGCGCAAAAGGCGCGCCGCCGGAAGCGCCGTCCGTCCGCGATTTGCGCCTTGCAAGCCTCCTTCCGCCCCTTTACAAGAAGCCCATGGATTCCCGCCCCGGAGGCACGCCCATGGAAAACGACATCCGCGACACCGATTCCGCACTGGCAACCGACGACATCCGCCGCAAGTGCTACCGCGGCCTCGCCTGGGGTTTGGCGCTCTGGGTTCTCGCGCTCTGCGTGGGGATGGTAGCTCCCCCGCCGCTTCCCATGCCCGGCAATTTCCCCGCCCTGCGTCCGATTGCGTGGTGGGTGGCATTCGGTATTTTCGGCCTCGCGGACTTCCTCCTCCTGCTCTTCTTCGGCGCGCGGCTGGCGCCCCATGTCTGGGGAAACCCCGCGGGCCGGAGCCGCGCCCGGACGCGGGGACTGCGCCTCCTGGGCGCCCTTTCCGTCGCCCCCCTGTGGGCGTGGGGTCCGGCCCTGCTCGTTCCCGCCGCCCGGCGCGCCGGCG
>JAFSUH010000115.1 GCA_017445365.1 Kiritimatiellia bacterium
CCCCCCGCCGCCCCCTCCGACCGGACTTTCTCGGCTTTCTCCCGCCCGGTCCAGTTCATCTTGGAATTTGCAGGCGATTGTACAGATTCGTTGCGCCTGCATGTGGCTCAAGGTAATCTCGTAACTACTAGCTCTAGATTTCTATCGAACGAAAGATTCACGAATGCAAATCAGTTGGATTGTCGTCCCGCCTGCCGGGTTTCCCCGCCAAACAGGACAAGGTGGATTCTGCCCGTTCCCCCTCTCCCCCGCAATGCCCAAAATTCCCGTGCAGGCCCTTCCGCCCCTTGGCGGGTTGCGCCTCTGATGATTTTTTGTTTCCGCGGGATTCCCGGCGGACCGGCGAGCGTTTTTTCTTGAAAAGGCGGAGGCGGAAGGGTAAGCGCTTGCCTTCCTTTTCCGTCCCCCACCCCACCAAGGAGTCCGCATGTACAACGCCAGCGACCTTCGCAAAGGCCTCAAGATCGAAATCGAGGGCATTCCCTACGAAATCACCGAGTTCCAGTTCGTCAAGCCCGGCAAGGGCCAGGCCATGTACAAGTGCCGCATCAAGAACATGCTCGCCGGCAACACCATGGAAAAGACCTTCCGCGCGGTCGATTCCATCGACGAGCCGAACATCGAGTCGAAGACCCTCGCCTTCTCGTACCAGGAAGGCGACAAGTTCGTGTTCATGGACAACGCCACCTACGAGCAGGTCGAACTGCACGAATCCGTCCTCGGCGACCAGAAGTACTTCCTCCTCGAAGACCTCGAGTGCGAGGTCCTCTTCCACAACGGCCGCGCCATCAAGATCGACCTGCCCGCCTTCGTCGTCAAGGAAATCGTCGAAACCGAGCCCGGCGCCCGCGGCGACACCGCCACCAACGTCCTCAAGCCCGCGAAAATCGACACGGGCTACGAAATCGGCGTTCCGATTTTCATCAACCGCGGCGACCGCATCCGCATCGACACGCGCACCGGCAAGTACGTCGAGCGCGTCAACAAGAACTAGCCGCTGCCGTGGCGCCGTTCCCTCCCGCCCCGCCCGTTCCCGCGCGGGGCTTTTCGTTGCCGCCGGAAAGCGGCGCGCGCGTCGCCCCCGGCGTCGGCGCGGCCGACGGCGGCGCGCCGACCCTGCCGGAGACGGCGCACGCATTGGCGGCGTGGTTTTCGCACAACGGCTTCGCCCCCGTCGAAACGCCGCAGATCCTTCCCGCCCCCGCGCCGGAGGAGTTCATCGACGCCGTTCCCGCACCCGGCGGCGGCTGGTGGCGGACGAGCCCGGAGCTGGAGATGAAAATGCTCCTCGCGGGCGGGAGCGGCCCCATCTTCCAGATCGGCCCGTGCTGCCGGGCGGAGGAAGAAGGCCCCTGGCACCGGAGTTGCTTCACGATGTTGGAGTGGTACCGCCCGGATGCCGGAAGCGCCGAAATGATGGCGGACACCCAAGCGTTGCTGGAATCGGCCGCGCGCGCCCTCACCGGCGGGACGGACGCGGATTTCAACGGGTCGCGCGTGTCGCTCGCCGCGCGCGATTGGGACGTGCTCGAAGTGTCGGAAGCGTTCCGCCGTTTCGCGGGCTGGGACCCGGCGGAAGATTTCGACCGGGACCGCTTCGACCTGGACCTCGTGGACAAGGTGGAGCCGTCGCTTCCGCGCGACCGGCCCGTCGCCCTTGCCGGCTATCCCGCGCAACTGGCCTCGCTCGCCCGCCTGCGGGAAAACCCGTCCGGCGGCCCGCCCGTCGCCGACCGCTGGGAGGTGTACGTCGGCGGGTGCGAACTGGCCAACGCCTACGGCGAACTGACCGACCCGGCCGAACAGCGCCAGCGCTTCGCGGCGGCCAACGCCTTCCGCGCCGGACGCGGGAAAAGCACCTATCCCTTGCGCGAGGACTTCCTGGCGGCCTTGGGCAACATGCCGCCTTCCGGGGGCATCGCCCTTGGCGTGGACCGCCTCGACATGATCCTCCACGGCCGCACGGCGATTTGATCGCCGGCGGCCCGCCCGCTTCCGGCAAGAAACGGTTTTGCGGGTTGCCCCGTTCCGGCCTGACGGTGCGGGGCGGAATGGCATCATGCCATCGGTGAAACGATGGAACTTTCCTTCCCGACGCTTTTGCTTGCCGCCCTGTTGCTTGCCGCCGCGCGTCCGTCCGCTTCCGCGGAAGGGGAGCCGGATGTCGTCGCCCGTTTGGACGGACACGTCATGGGCCGCGGGAAACTGGCCGTCCTCGAACGCAGGCCGGATGCGCCGGATTCCCCGGAAGCCTTGTTGCGCGCCCAGGCGGGCCTCGTGAGACGCTGGGTCTTCGACATCCGGAAAGAAGAGGCGAAGGCTCGCTACCGGATCGAGGTTTCGGACGAAGAAGTGCGCGACAAGCTTTTCCGGATGATCGGGGATCCGGAGGAGTCCGTGCGCAGGATCGAGGAAACGAAACGGCGCCTTGTCCGGGCCCTGCGCACGGCCCGCGCGGAACCCGCCCGGGCGGACGAAATCTACGAAACGGAATTGGCCGACTTCCTGTCCCGCGCCTTGTGGGAGGGGCATCTGGCAGCGGGCTACTCCGAGGAGCGCCTCGCCGAGATGGAACGGTGCCCGCCCGTGGTGAAAGGCGGAATCGAAGCGATGGAAGCTCCCGTCCGCGCGTTCCTGGCGGACCGCAAACTGCGCGAGGCCGTCACCGGGACGGAGGGGACCGACGCCGAACGGGAAGACCGCTGGCGGATTTGGTGTTTCCGGGAGGTGGAACGCGCCGAAGTCGAAATCCCGGACGAAGCCTTGCGTTCGATGTACGAACGGGAAGTGGAACGCTTCCGGGCGGAACTTCCGGCCCCTGCGGGCGGGCCGGAAGATTCCGCGACACGGTGAGCGCACGCCCAGCCCCCGCCATCCGGGACTTCCCGCAAAACCGCGCCGCCGCTACAGCGTCTCCGCGAAGGCGACCGCCTCGAAGACGGCCTTGGCCTTGTTGCCGGTTTCCCGGTACTCCGTTTCCGGGTCCGAATCCGCGACGATTCCCGCGCCCGCGCGCATCGTCAGGGTCCGGCCCTGCTTGACGAGCGTGCGGATCACGATGGCGAAATCGATGTCGCCGGTGTTGCTGAAATAGCCCGCGGCCCCGCCGTACACCCCGCGCGGCGACTTTTCGAGCGAGGCTATGAGCTCCATCGCCCGCACCTTGGGGGCCCCCGTCAGGGTCCCCGCCGGGAAGGCCGCGCGGAGGAGGTCCGTGCCGTCCTTTCCCTCCGCGAGGGTGCCGGTCACTTCGCTGACCAGGTGCATCACGTGCGAGTACCGCTCGACTTTGGCGAAGGAAGAGACCTGGACGCTGCCCGCCTCGCAGACGCGCCCGAGGTCGTTGCGGCCGAGATCGACCAGCATCACGTGCTCCGCGTTCTCCTTCGCGTCCGCGACGAGTTCCGCTTCGTTCGCCGCGTCCGCCTCCGGCGTTTCGCCGCGCGGGCGGGTCCCGGCGATGGGCCGGGTCGAGCAGGTGCGGCCGGACAGTTTCACCAGCGCTTCCGGGGAGGAGCCGATGAGCGTGCGGTTGCCGAGGCGCATGTAGAGGTTGTACGGCGAGGGGTTGACCAGCCGCAGCGCCCGGTAGAGCGAGACCGCGTCCGCGTCGCTCTCGCGGACGAATTTCCGGGAGGGAACGATTTGGATGCACTCGCCGTCGCGGATGAATTGCTTGCACTTGCGGACGATTTCCTCGAACTCCGCCTGCGGCATCTCGGAGGCGAAATCCGCGGAGACCGGGCGGCGGGCCATGCGCGGGAGGGGGCGCTCGCGGAGGAAGAAGCGGGCGTGCAGCTCGTCGATCTTTTCGGCCGCCTTTTCGTAGGCGTGGTCTTCGGCGGCATCCGCGCAGACGATGACGGTGACCGTGCGGCGGAGGTTGTCGAAGACGAGGATGTTGTCGGTGAGCATGAACGCGGCGACCGGCTCGCCGGGTTCGGGGGAAAGCTTCACGCGCGGCTCGAACTGCGCGATCGCGTCGTACGCGAGGTAGCCGATCGCCCCGCCCTGGAGCGGCGGCAGCGTCGGGTCGGCGCGGAAGTCGCGCGAGGCGAGGATGCGGCGGATGGCGGAGAGGATGTCGCCGTCGCGCAGGAACCGGGTGCCGGACGGGGAGCGGGAGAAGATGGCGCCGTTCTGCGCGAAAAGGGTCTCGCGCGGATCGACGCCGAAGAAGGAGTAGCGGGAATTGCTGCCGCCGTCGGCGACGCTTTCGAGGAGGAATCCGTCGGCCTCGCCGATGCGGGAGAGGACGGTGACGGGGGTTTCCATGTCCGCGAGATACTCGCGGTAGACGGGGATGGTCCCGCCGTTGGCGGCGCGGGCGCGGAATTCTTCCGGGGTCGTTTTTCGCAACATGTTTCGGGTTCCTTTCGGAGTGGGATGGTTGGGTGGTTGGGTGGGTGGAAAAAGGGGAAACGAAAACCCCGCTCGTCGGAGCGGGGCCTCGGGGATTTCGGGTTGGTGCTTGGGTCACCAGTTGCGCGCAAAAAGGGCCGCTCCGGAGGGGATTTCGGAGAAGCGCCACCAAGCGAACTGGAAGGAGAAGCTCATGCGTGCAAACGGAATGCGTCAACCAATACGCTTCCCCTTCCCCCCGACGCAAGCCGTTTTTCCCGCCGGCCAGGCGCCGGCCAGGATCCGCCGGACGGGGAAGGACGGAGACGGCCCGTGAAAAGCGCGGCCCCGGCACTTGCTTTCGTTTCCGCCCGGCGCCTATGCTTCCGCGCATGACAGACTCCGCCCCCAAAGTCAAAACCATGACCGCCGCCTCGCCCGTCAAGGCCTACCGCGACCTCGCCTACGGCGGGATGCCCCTCTGGAAGGTCCTCTGGGCCGAATTCCTCTACTTCTTCGTCGGCCCCCTCCCCGGCGCGCTCGGCCTGGCCCTGCGCAAAATCCTCTATCCTTCGCTCTTCCGCTCCTGCGGCCGCGGCGTCATCTTCGGCCGCAACCTCCTCCTCCGCCACCCGCACAAAATCGACCTTGGGCCCAAGGTCGTCCTCGACGACAACGTCACCCTCGACGCGAAGGGCGCCACCAACCACGGCATCACGCTCGGCGAGCGCGTGTACATCGGCCGGGGCTCTTCGCTCTACACCAAAAACGGCGACATGGCCTTGGGCGACAACGTCTCCGTTTCCGCGAACGCGATCCTTTTTTCGAGCAACTCGCTCACCGTCGGAAAGAACACCGTCATCGCCTCCTTCGCATACCTTTTGAGCGGCGGCGAGTACGACCCGCAGGACCCCACCCCCTTCGCCTTCCAGCCGGGCACCTGCACCAAGGGCCCGCTCGTCGTGGGCGAAGACTGCTGGATCGGCACCGGCGTCAAGGTCCTCGACGCGGCGCAAGGCATCGGCCCGCGCGCCGTCGTCGCCGCCGGGGCGGTCGTGACGAAACCGCTCGCCGGAAACGCGACGTACGCGGGCGTCCCGGCGCGTCCCCTCCCCGCCAAAAAGGCCTGACCCATGGAAATCGGCGAATTTTCCCGCGAAGACTTCCTCCGCTGGTGCGACGCTCCGCGCCCGGCCGCGGAGCAAAACTACTACGCGTGCTTCTCCACCCTCTGGGGCAACCGCATCGCGACCGACCCGGCCCTGATGCAGATTCCGCTCGACGACCACATGGTCCACCGCGCGGACGGTCTGTTCGAAACGATGCGCGTGGACGACGGGGCGATGTACCGCTGGGACGCGCACTTCGCCCGCCTCGCCGCCGGGGCGGAAGCGGTCCGCATGCCCCTGCCGTGGAGCCGGAACGAGATGACGGAAATCATCCGGGAAGTCCTCCGCCGCGGCGGCAAGCGCGACGCCTTGATCCGCCTCTTCGTCTCGCGCGGCGGCGGCGGACACACCGCGGGCCGCGCGGAGTGCCAAGGGCCGCACCTCTGGATTCTCGCCGTCCGCCGCGCGCCGGACTTCATGGACGCGCACCCGGAAGGGGCGAAGGCCGTGACGAGCGCGGTTCCCGTCAAACAGGGCTTTTTCGCGCGCGTCAAATCGGTGGGGTACCTCCCCAACGCCCTCATGGCCGAAGAGGCGAAAGCCAAGGGCGCCGATTTCGCGCTCGCGTACGACGGGGACGGCTTCCTCGCGGAAATGCAGACCGAAAACTGCGGCATCGTTTCGGCGGACGGCGTCTTGCAGGTGCCCCGCGAGGAACACATCCTCCGCGGGACCACGATGCAGCGCGTCCTCGAAATCGCGGAAGAAGCGGTGGTCGTCCCGGGGCTCGTCAAACGTGTCGAACGGGCGGACATCCCGCGCGAAGCGGTGGAAACGGCGAAAGAACTGCTCGTGTTCGGAACGACGCCCGTCGTGACGGCCGCGGTGAGCCTCGACGGCAAGCCGGTCGGCGCGGGCAAACCCGGTCCGGTCGCCCGCGCGCTGTACGAAGCGATGAAGCGCGACATGCGCGACCCGGCCAACCTCACCCGTCTCGCCTGATTCTCCGCCGCAAGGCAAAGTGCCTCCAGCACCTTGCGGGAGGACCGGGGACGGGAGTATGGTGTTCCGCCCATGAAAACGGCCTTGCGCAACGCCTACCGGAACCTGCCCGCCCCCTCCGACGCCGCCGCCATCGCGCGGAAAATCGTCTCCGCCGACTGGTGGGCCGCCGCCTTTTGCGTCGCCCTCTTCCGGCCCGTCGCGCCCGAGCCGGACATCCGCGCGGTGCACGACGACGCCGTCCGCCTCGGCTTCCGCGTCGCCTTCCCGGTCGCCGCGCCTTCCGGCCGCTACGCCTTCCGCTTCGCCGAACCCGGCGCGCCGTGGCGGGAAGGCCCCTTCGGCATCCCGGAACCGGCCCGATCCGCCCCCGTTCCCCGCGACGGCATGCGCGTGATTCTCGTCCCCGGCGTCGCCTTCGACGCGTGCGGCACCCGCCTCGGCCACGGGAAAGGCATCTACGACCGGCTCCTCGCCGCCTTCCCCTCCGCCCTCAAGATCGGAATCTGCGCCGAAAACCGCCTCGCCCCCGTCCCCCTCCCCCGCGAGCCGCGCGACCAACCCGTCGATGCGGTGTTCACCGACAAGCGCTGCCTTTTCTGCCCGTCCGCCGCGCCCAAGCTCGCGCGCCTGCTGGGCGCGGAATCCTGACCGATTCCCTTCCGGGGCGGGCGGTCTTTCCCGCGCCTTTCCTTCCCGCGCCCGGAAGGGTATGCTTGCGGATGCTTGCCCATGATTCCCTTCTTCCTGCGCGGATCGATCCAGAACTGCCGCCTGCCGACGGATACCTTCGCCGGACGGCTGATGCTCCGCGCCATGGCCCGCGGCCATCGCCCGCTCTGGGAGTGGGCGCTCGAAGCGTTGCCCGCGGACTTCGCGCCCGGCACCGTCGCCGACATCGGATGCGGCGGCGGCGACGCGTTGCAACTGCTCGCCCGCCGCCATCCCGCCGCGGAAACGCTCTTCGGCTTCGACCTCTCGCGCGCCAGCGTCGCGCGGACGGCGAAGCTCAACCGCCGCGAACCGCGCATCCGCGTCGCGCAAGCCGACGCCTGCCGCCTCCCGCTCGCGGACGGGGCGCTCGACCTCGCGACGGCCTTCGAAACCGTCTATTTCTGGCAACCGCCCGCCGACGCCTTCCGCGAAATCTTCCGCGTCCTGCGGCCGGGGGGGCTCTTCCTCGCCGCCTGCGAGGTCAACGACCCGGCGGCCGCCGCGCCGTACGTCAAAAGCATCGAAGGGATGACCGTTTACACCGCGGACGACCTCGCCCGCATCCTGCGCGAAGCGGGCTTCCCCTCCGCCGAAACCGCCGGACGGGGGCCGTGGATGCGCGTCCTCGCCCGAAAACCCGCATGAAACGAAAGGCTCCCCCATGTACCGGACAACCGCCCAAGTCGAAGGAATGATGTGCAAGATGTGCGAAGCGCACCTGCAGGATGCCGTCCGCAAGGCCTTCCCCGTCAGGAAAGCCTCGGCTTCGCATGCCCGAAACCGCCTCGAAATCCTCTCGGAAGCGCCCATCGATGAAGCCGCGCTCCGGCAAACGGTCGAAGCGACCGGCTACCAAATGGGCGGATTTTCCGCCGCCGTCGTCGAAAAGAAGCCCTTCCGCCTGTTCTTCCGCTCCTGAGCGGCACGGCGCGCATCCCCCCGCGTCCTGCCGCTTCCCCCCCGTTGCCCCCGACCCGCGCCCATGCGTTTTCCCCTCCCCCTTGCCCTCGCCCTTCTCCTCGCGCCGCCCGTCCGCCCCGCGCACGCCGCCGCCGCGCCCGTCGTCCTCCCCGCGCCGCGCGCGGGCGAAGTCCGCGCGGTCTGGATCGCCACCGCGGACATCCCCTCCCCCGACTGGCCGGTCTCCCGCGGCGACCCCGACCGCCAGAAGGAGGAACTCGCCCGGCTGATCCGCCAGCTCAAGGGCCTCGGCCTCGACACGGTGTATTTCCAGGTCGTCAGCGCCGGGGACGCCCTGTACCCGAGCGCCATCCTCCCCTGGAGCCGCGTCCTCACCGGCCGCGAGGGCGGCGAACCGGGCTACGACCCGCTCGCGGTCGCCGTCCGGACCGCCCGCGAATGCGGGATGCGCATCCACGCGTGGATCAATCCCTTGCGTGCCGACAATTCCCTTGACACGGTCCACGCGGCCAGGCACGTCCTTCGCACGCACCCGGAGTGGTGCCACCGCCACCGGGACCGCGTCTGGCTCGACCCGGGCGAACCGGCCGTCCGCGCGCACGTCGCGTCCATCGCCCGCGAAATCGTCTCGCGCTACGCGGTGGACGGCCTCCAGATCGACGACTATTTCTACCCCGACGGCCTCCGGGGCAAGGCCGCCGCGGAGGGCTGGGACGACCGCGCCCTCTTCGCCCGCCACGGCGGCGGGCGCGACCTCGACCGCTGGCGGACGGAAAACATCGACGCGCTCGTCCGCGACCTCCACGCCGCCGTCCACGGCGCCGCCGCGGGGCCGGTCGTCTTCGGCGTTTCGCCCGCGGGCCGGCAGGTCAACTCCTTGCGGTTGTACGCGAATCCCTCGCACTGGGTCGAAGCGGGCACGGTGGACTACCTGGTGCCCCAAATCTACTGGGCGAGCGACCGCGCCGACGAAGCCGCCTTCGCGCGCGCCCTCGCCGAATGGAAGCCGCTCGCCCGCAAGGTGCCGGTGTACGCGGGACTCGCCGCCTACAAGCACGACCCGCGCGCGGACGGCGCTTTCGCCTCCCCCGCCGACCGCGCCTTCCGCGCGAAGGAGGAATTCGCGCGGCAGCTCGCCGTCTGCCGCTCGTCCGGCTGGGTCGGCGGGGCGGCGTGGTTCCGCGCGCGCCACCTCTTCACGACCGATCTGGCGCAATACCTCCCCTCGACCCTGTATCCCGCCCGCCGATGAGCGCCGCGGCGCAGGATTTCCGCTGGCCGCCGCGCCTTTCGCCCGACGCGGCCTCCCCGCCCGCGACCCTCGTCGCCTTCGACACCTTCGCCCCCTGCACCGGGCGGGTGCGGTTCGGCTGGCCCGCGGCGGAAGAGGCGGAACGGACGCCGCTTTCCCGCTCCGTTTCCGATGACGGGGGGACGACGCACCACGTTCTGCGCCTCGCGGGCCTGCCGGCGGACACGCCGGTGGCGTACCGCGCGGAAGCGGACGACGGCGCCGCTTCCCCCGTGCGCGTCTTCCGCACCCCGCCCGCGCCGGGGGCGGACGTGTCAAGCAAATTCGTCTTCCACGGCGACATGCAAGGCGGCCTCGCCACGCCGTCGCGCGTCGTCTTCCCGTACATCGAAGACCTGGTCCGCACCATGCGCGCGGAGCGGCCCCTCGCGGTGTTCCAGGTGGGCGACATGGCCGACGAGGCGTACCGCACGCACGGCGCGGGCGCGGAGGCGTGGAACGATTTCTTCCGCCTCTGCCGCGACGAAATCGCGGAGACGTATTTCCTCCCCGCCCTGGGCAACCACGACTGCCCGCCCGTTCCCGAAGAGGCGGACGAGCCGGAGCCCGCGCGTTTCGACCGCCGCGCGGGGCTGTTCCACGGGCTGTTCGCGCTGCCGGAGCCGCTCGGCCCGCGCGAAGCGGCCTACGCCCTCGCCGTCGGGCCCGTCCGCCTGGTCGTCCTCAACACGGAAGCGGACATCGCTTCGCAGAACGCCTTTTTGGCGCGCGAACTCCAGCGCGGCGCCTTCGACCCGGCCTGCCGCGCGCTGGTCCTGATGGAACACCGCCCGCCGTTTTCCTCCGTGCACTACGGGGGCAACGAAGATGTCAGGAAAAACTGGCTGCCCGTTTTCAAGCGCTACGAAGGCACGCTCGTTTTGTCCGGCCACGTCCACGCGTACCAGCGCTTTTCCCCGTTCGCGCCGGAGGGACCCGTCTGCCTCGTGACGGGCGGAAGCGGCGGCTACCTCTTCGACGAGCCGTCGGAAGCCGCCGACCGGCCGGATTTCGCGACCACGTGCTACCACTGCGTCGCCGCGGAAGTCACCCAAACGGACATGATCTGCCGCGCGGTCAGGAGCGACGGGTTGGTCTTCGACCGCTTCGCGATTCCGCTTGCCCGTTGCGTTCGCGTCTCGCCGGTTTTCCCGGAAGCGGGCGGGGAAGCGACGGTGCGTTTCACGCTCCCGGAAGACGCCGCGGAAGAGACGGGGATGCGCCTTCTCTGGGAGGCGGACGGCGGCGGAAAAACCCGCACGCGGAAGATGGAACGCCGCGGGGCGCGCCGTTTCGCCACGCGGATTGCCATCCCGGCAACCGCCCGGGAGAAGATTTCCTTCCGCTTCGCCGCCGACTCCGCTCGCCTCTTCGACAACGCCGGCTTCGGCTGGCAGGCCCTCCTCGCCGTCTAGCCGCCCGTTTTGCCAATGTTCGGCAAATTCCACGCGTTTTTGCCGAACATCGGCAAACCGGAAAACCCCGCGGCGTTTTCCGCGGTTTCTCCTTGCATGCGGACCGCCGCAAGCATTAAATCCGCTTTCCGTCCGCGGAAAGCGGGCTCGCGGCGGCATTCCGCCGCCGCCAAAACAGGAAAGCATTCATGAACCAATACGCACAATCCGTCCTCGAATCCGTCCGGCTCCGCAACCCCAACGAGCCCGAGTTCCTCCAGGCCGTCGAAGAGGTCCTCCTCACGCTGGGGCCCGTCCTCGACGCCAATCCGCAGTACGAAAAGGCCGCCATCCTCGAGCGCATCGTCGAGCCCGAGCGCGTCATCATGTTCCGCGTGCCGTGGGTGGACGACACCGGCGCCGTCCGCGTCAACCGCGGCTACCGCGTGCAGTTCAACAGCGCCATCGGCCCGTACAAGGGGGGACTGCGCTTCGACCCGACCGTCAACCTTTCCGTCCTCAAGTTCCTCGGCTTCGAGCAGGTCTTCAAGAACTCCCTGACGACGCTGCCCATGGGCGGCGGCAAGGGCGGTAGCGATTTCAACCCCAAGGCCAGCCCCCACACCCCCGGCAAGCGCTGCTCCGACCGCGAAGTGATGGCGTTCTGCCAGAGCTTCATGACCGAGCTGTACCGGCACATCGGGCCGGACACCGACGTGCCCGCCGGCGACATGAACGTGGGCGGCCGGGAAATCGGCTACCTCTTCGGCCAGTACAAGCGCATCCGCAACGAATTCACCGGCGTCCTCACCGGCAAGGGCCTCTCCTTCGGCGGCTCGCTCATCCGCCCGGAAGCCACCGGCTACGGCGACGTGTACTTCGCCGAGAACATGCTCGCCGTCAAGGGCGAGACCCTCGAAGGAAAGATTTGCGTCATTTCCGGTGCGGGCAACGTCGCGCAGTACGCGGCCGAAAAGCTCATCCAGCTGGGCGCCAAGCCCGTCACCCTCTCCGACCGGAGCGGCACCGTGTACGTCCCCGGCGGCATGACCCGGGAAATGGTCGATTTCGTCAAGGAACTCAAGGGCGTCGCGCGCGGCGAGCTCACCGATTTCGCGGCGAAGTACCCCGAAGCGAAGTTCTTCGCGGGCGCCAACCCGTGGAAAATCGCCGAAAAAGTCGATTGCGCGTTCCCGTGCTCCCGCCAGAACGAACTCGACGGCGAAGACGCCAAGGCGCTCCTCGCGGCCGGCTGCAAGCTCGTCGGCGAAGGCGCGAACATGCCCTCGACCCCGGAAGCGGTCGAAGCGTTCCTCTCCGCGGGCATCCTCTACAGCCCGGGCAAGGCGTCGAACGCCGGCGGCGTGGCGACGAGCGGCCTCGAAATGAGCCAGAACTCGGAACGCCTGAGCTGGACGGCCGAAGAGGTCGATTCCAGGCTCAAGGGCATCATGAAGGCCATCCACGACAACGCGTACGCCGCGTCGGTGAAGTACGGCGCGCCGGGCAACTACGTGATGGGCGCGAACATCGCCGGCTTTGTCAAGGTCGCCGACGCCATGCTCGCCCAGGGCATCGTGTAATCCTTCCCCTCCCCCGCCAACGGAAAACGCCCGGAATCGCTTCCGGGCGTTTTTTTTTCGCGCCGCCTTACCGCCGGCTTCCCTTGTCCGCGAAGGGGCAAAGGACGACGGCATCCGGGAAAGCGCGGCGGACGGGGGATTCCGATTTTGCCTCGAAGAGCAGCTTGACGTTGGGGCCCGCGTCCATCGTCGCGTACACCGGAACGCCTTCCGCGCGCAGCTGCCGGACCTTGGCGAGCGCGGCAAGACTCGCTCCCGTCGGGTAGAACACGCTTTCCCGCGCGGCGAGCATCACCGCGTGCATGGCGAGCGCGTTGCCTTCGGCCACCTCTCCCAACGCGCGCAAATCGCGCTTCGCGACGGCTTCCTTCGCCGCGCGCAAATCGCCCCGCACGGTTTTGTCCCACGCGGCCATGAACGGCGAAGTGGCGATGCATCGGCGCATGGCCTCGCCGCTCGAAAGCGGCTTCCGCGCGCGTTCCACCACGACCGCGCCGATGCGGAGCGTCTTCCACGCGACCGGGAGGGCAACGGCGTACGAATCCGAGCCGTCCGCCTTCCGACCGCATTTCCATTCGACGAAGCCATCCCGCAGGGACCGGGCCGCCGAGCCGCTTCCGAGCCGCGCGAGAACCGAAAGGTTCCGTTCGGGCAGGTCCCAGCCGAAGAGCGCGTCGAGCGCCTTGGCGATGGCGGCGAATCCGCTCGCGGACGAAGCGAACCCAGCCGCGGTGGGAAGCGTGTTGCGGGTCTTCAAGACGAAGTTTTCCCCGCTTTCCGGGCGGAAAAGTTCCAGATACGCCAAGGCGCGCGCGGCGAAGGACGAGCCGGGGGCGAGCTTTTCCCCGTCGAGCCACACTTCGGCGGCTTTCCGGGTGAGCGCGAGCGTCGCCTCGGAGCCCCACGGCCCCAGTGAAACCGATAGCGACCCGGTCCGCGGCAGGTGGAGCGCTTCGTCGCGCTTGCCCCAGTACTTGACGAGGGCGATGTTGGCCGAAGCGAACGCCCGAGCTTCGCCGGGGACGGCGTGCGGCTGGCGGCCGGGCAAGGCCGCGCGCACCGCCGCGCGGCGGCGGCGCAGATCGCCTGCGGTGTACATCCCGGCGTGCCGTTCGCCGCCCCCCCCGTCAAAACGGCGGGATGGCGTTTCCCGACGCGACACCGGATCGAAGGCGCGGTTTCCTGCGTCGAAATCCGGCAACGAAGTTGGGGAACGCCAGGGCAAGTTTGGACAAGGATTTTTCAGAATGGCACGCTAGAGTCCGAAGACGAGGCCCGCGGAAACGCCAAGGCCGTCCGCGTCGGCCTCCACCCGCCCGTGGACGCCGTCCATCGCGCAATCGGCGGAGAGGAAGGTGTTGCGCACTTCGCCGAAGAGCCAGACGCTTTCGGTCACTTCCACCCGCCCGCCGGCGAAAACGAAGAAGCCGAACTCGTCGGTGTTCTTGGTGACGCCGCCGACGCGCTCGTAGCTGGCGTGCCCCTCTTCGTCGTATCCGGCGACGACCTTGCGTTTGGGACAACGGACCTGGATGCTGTACCACCCGGCGCCCGCCCCGGCGTACAGCGCGGCGTGTTCCCCGAGCGGCAAAACGCCCGCGAGCGCCGCTTCGATGGGCACCACGCGCGTGCGGATGCCGTTCCAGACGCCTTCGTCGCCCTTGGCGCGCTCGAAGTAGGAGAAGCGGACGTCGGCGGCGAGGTACGGAAACGGCTGCCAGATGCCGCGCACGCCGACGCCGGCGGCATCCCCGAAGTCGCCGGAATCGCGCCAGTCGCCGGAGACGGCGAAGCCGACGGTGTCGTAGCGGTTCGCCCCCCACGGCGCGTTGGCGGCGGAGGCGGGAAGCACGGAAAGGAGAACGGCGGCGGCGAGGACGGCGGGAAAGGGAAGGCGCGGTTTCATGCGGGGGATTTTGGGCGGACCGGGCCCGGGAGTAAAGCGGGAAAAGCGTGACGCCGCGCCGTCACCCGTTCCGGCCGCGCGCCGCGAGCGGGGCGCGGTCCCGGCCGGAGAGGCGGAGCAGGACGCCGGTCATCAAAAGCGTCATTGCGAGGCTCGTCCCCCCGTAGCTGATGAACGGCAGCGGCAGGCCCTTCGTCGGGAGCTGCCCCGTCACCACCCCCATGTTGAGGAACGCCTGCAGGGTGATCAAGGTCGTGATGCCGAAGGCGACGTACCGGCCTTCCAAGGTGCGCGCGCGGCCCGCGATGCGGTAGCCGCACAGGCACACCACCCCGAAGAGAATCAGCACCAGCAGGGTCCCGGCGATTCCCATTTCCTCGGCGATCACCGCGAAAATGAAGTCGGTGTGCGCTTCCGGCAGGTAGAACAGCTTCTGGATGCCGCCCGCGAGCCCCTTGCCGGACATCCCGCCGATGGCGAAGCCGTAGATCGAATTGAGCAACTGGTACGCGTCGTCCGCCGCGTGCGCTTCCGGGTCGAGGAAGGCGAGCAACCGCCCCACCCGCTCGGGGTTGTGCCAGATGATGAAGGCCATTCCCGAGGCGCCGACGAGCCCCATCAGCACCAGCGGGAAAACCGGCGCCCCCGCCACGAATATCATCGCGCAGGTCGTCATGGCCATCAGGATCGTCGTCCCGTAGTCCGGTTCCAGCACCAGCGGGACGGCGAGGAGGAGGAACGCGACGCCGGGAAGGACGATGGCCTTGCGGATCTTGCCGAAATACGTCTCCTTCGCGAGTTTCGTCTCCGCGAAGAGCCCCGCCAGGAAGACAATCAGCGCGAATTTCGCGATTTCGCTCGGCTGGAAGGTCGCGGGCCCCAGGCGGATCCAGCGGTGCGCGCCCTTGACGGAAAGCCCCACGACCGGCGCGAAGACGGCGATGAGGCACGCGATCGCGCCGAAGTACGACACCCACCGCCAGCGGCCCGCCGTGAAGCGGACGATGTCGAACTTCGCCCCCGCCGCCATCGCGACCAGTCCCACCGCAAGCCAGAGAAGCTGCCGCTTGATGTAGTAGAACGAGTCGAAGCCTTTCGCCTCCGCCTGCGAGGGCGAAGCGGAGCATAGCATCACCACGCCGATCAAAAGCAGCGCGACGACCGCTACCAGGAGAATCTTGCCGGACGTTGACATCCTTTGGCGGGAAGCGGGGCGGGCAAAAACGGCCCGGTCCGCACGGGCGGGCCGGGCGCCGGTCGGAAAATCCTACGGTTCCGCGGAGGGAATCTTGATGCGTTGGCCGGGGGTCAGGGCCTGGCCCGCCTCGAGCTTGTTGGCGCGGCGGATGTCGTCCTTGGAGACGACGAAGAGGTTCGAAAGCGATTCGACCGTGTCGCCGGGCTGGACGGTGTAGTCCATCATCGCGTCCTGCGCGCCGAAATCGGCGGGCTTTGGTTCTTCGGCGGGCGCGGCCGCTTCGAACGCGGCTTCGGCCTTGTCCTCGGCCTTGGCGGCGGGTTCTTCCGCCTTGGGCGCGGCCTTCGGTTCGGCCTTCTTCGCGACCTTTTCCTTCGCGGGAGCGGCGGCGGGAGCGGCGGCTTCGGCGGAGGCGCCGGGAATCTTGAGCTTCTGGCCGATGCGGATCTTGTTGGCGTCCTTGATGCCGTTGGCTTCCATGAGGGCCTTGGTCTTGACGCCGTGGGCCGCGGCAATCTTGCTCAGGGCGTCGCCGGGCTTGACGACGTAGGTGCCGTCGGCGGCAACGGACGCCGCCTTGGCGGGAGCGGCCGGAGCCGCGGCACCGGCCGCGGGCGGATTGGCCGAGGGCTTGGCGTGCGCGGGGAGGCGCAGACGCTGGCCGGCCTGGATCTTGTTGGCGTCCTTGATGCCGTTGGCTTCCATGAGTTCGGCCGTCTTGACGCCGTGCGCGACGGCAATCTTGCTCAAGGCGTCGCCCTTCTTGACGACGTAGACGTTGTCCGCGCCGGAAGCGGCCGGCGTCGGGGCGGGGACGGGCGCGGGCGCCTCGACGGGGGCGGGAATCGCCACGTCGATGGTGCGGGTGGCGGGGATTTCGGCGGGGATGTACGTCGGGGCGAGCACGGGCGGGGGCGGCGGCTCGACGGGTTCGACGTCGGTATCGTTCACGCGCGTGCGAACGCAAGCGGAAAGGGAGAGGACGGCCGCGAGGGCGGCGGCGGAAAGGAGGGCGTCTTTCAGTTTCATGGGGTTCCTTCGGGAAGGGGGGTGTGGGGGTGAAATCGAAGTTCCGGCGAGAATAGCGTTGCACCCCCTCCTCCCGCAACCGTTTTATTCGCCGCCCCGCCCGACTGCAAATTCCAAGATGAGCTGGACCGGGCGGGAGAAAGCCGCGGATCCCGGTCGGAGGGGGCGGCGGGGGGATGGGGCCGCGGCCCCATCCCCCCGCCATCGAAAAAGGATGCCCTTTCGGGCAGACTGCACTTTTTCAAACTCAATCAACAACCCAACCAAAAGGACATCCAATGACCCGTCGTTATACCACCCGGCACCAGCCGAAGAAACACCTCACCTTCGACCAGCGCCTCGTCTTCGAGCAAGCCTGCAAC
>JAFSUH010000116.1 GCA_017445365.1 Kiritimatiellia bacterium
CTCGCGGCGGCGGCTCCGCCGCCGCAGTGAAAAACGGAAAGAGAAGAGCGGAAAGAGGAGGAAGTTTGCGCGCATGATGCGTGTTTGCCATGCTTCCCGCATGATGTCATCCCGCCTCACCCCGCCCGTACGCATTCCTTCTTCGACGCGCCTGCCGCCATCGCCGGACCGTTCCCAAGCCGTCAAGACGACCCGCATCGAACGGATTTGGCTCGTTTTCGCCTGCGTGAACCTGCTCCTCGTCGCTTGGTTCGTTTGGACCCGCGTCGACATCCATTGCCAAAAACGCGCGCTGGAACGCCAGATGGAATGCGAAGCGCGCCTTCCCCAAGAAAGCGAATGATCCGCGCGACTCCGGCATTTTGCCAAACATTGGCAAAACCGCCAAAGGTGCGGGAAACGGGGTTCCGTGGGGTGCCGCGCGTGCGCGGCGCGCGCCAACATCCGGGGGAATCTCCCCGAACCGAGCCCCAGGAAGCAGAGCTTCCCGGGGACCCCACCCCAAGGACGGATGGGCCGCTCGAAAGCGACAGCGGCGGCACGTGCAACGAAGTTGCGCGGAGCCGCCGCAAGGCAACGGGCCGAACGGCCCTTTTCGTTTTTCACTCGCGCGACGCGTCAGCGCCGCGCGCGGCGGCCGCGATGACCTTCTTTTCCATCAGCCGGTCGATCACCCACGCCGGGAAAAACGAATCCGCGAGAACCCCCAGCCATGCCGCCCCCGTCACCGGGTAGCGGATGCGCGGCCGCTTCGCCTCCAGCGCGTGCACCACCACCTTCGCCACCGCTTCCGGCCCCGCGCGGAACACGTCCGTCGGCCGCTTGAACGTTCGCACCTCGCTCGCGAGCTCCTTCGCGTACTGCGCGCGGAAGGCGCTCCCCTCCGGCTCCAGCGCCGCCCGCCCCTCCCGCACGCACCGCCGCCGGAAGCCCGTCGCGATCGGCCCCGGCTCGACGATGCTCACCGCCACCCCGGCCGCCGCCATCTCCGCACGCATCGCGTCCCCCGCCGCCTCCAGCGCCGCCTTGCTCGCGGCATACACCCCGAGGAACGGCACGCTCACGCGCGCGACGACCGAACTCACCAGCACGATCCGCCCCCATCCCTGCGCGCGGAACGTCCCCGCGAGCCGCCGGGTCAGGTCGAAGGTGCCGAACACGTTGGTCTCGAACTGCTTGCGCCACGCCGCGCGCGGAAGGTCCTCCACCGCGCCGGGAACGCCGTAGCCCGCGTTGTCCACGAGGGCGCCGAGGCCGCCGTCCGCGAGCGCCAGCACCTCTTGGGCGGCGGCGGCGACGGACTCTTCGTCGGCCAAATCCAGCGCCACGGGGTGGAACCCCTCGGCGCGCAGGGCGTCCAAATCTTCCCGCGAGCGCGCCGTGGGGAACACGCGCCAGCCCGCGGCGGCGAGCGCGCGGGCCGCCGCCCGCCCCCGTCACCATCACCGTTTTTTCCTTGACTGCCGGATACGCCCTCATCCTTCCGCTCCTTTCCGCCTTTCCAGCCGCACGAGGGTTTCGAGGTGGAACGTGTGCGGGAAAAAGTCGTACGGCTCGACGTCCGTCACCGCGTACGCGCCGCAGTCGCAAAGGAGCTTCAGGTCGCGCGCGAGCGTCGCGGGATTGCACGAGACGTAGTAAATCTCCTCCGGCGAAAGCGCGCGGATGGCGCGGACGGCGTCCTCCGAAAGCCCCGGCCGCGGCGGATCGACCGCGACCAGGTCCACCTTCTCCGGGAAGAGCGCCCCCGCCGAAGCGGCGTTCACGTCCGCTTCGAGGAATCGCACGTTCCCGATGCCGTTGAGACGCGCGTTCTCCTTCGCCACCGCCACCGACGGCGCCCACGTCTCCGCGGCGACGACCGTTTCGGCGACATCCGCCAAGTGGAAGGCGATCGGCCCGGTGCCGGAAAAGAGGTCGAGCGCGGTCTTCCGCCGCCCGCCCGCGCGGGCCATCTCCCGGAGGCGCGCGAAAAGCGCCGCCGCCTGCGCGGGGTTGTTCTGGAAGAAGGTGTCCGGCCCGATGCGGAAGCGGAATCCGTTCAAGCGCTCTTCCATCCACCCGTCGCCTTTGAGGAAGGTGCGCTCGTCGGCGTGCGGCGGGCCGTGCAGGTGCCGGTCGAGCGAAAGGATGACGCTTGTCGCGAGGTCTCCCGCGGCTTCGAGGAAGGCCTCCGCGAGGCCGGGGGGGAATTCGGTCGCGGAGAGTTCCGCCATCCGTTCGCCGGTCGCGCGCGATTCGCGGATGGCGAGGGTGCGCAGGCCCGGCGTCTTCCTGATTTCGTGGAAGGCGTGCCAGCCGTGCGCGACGGCCATGTCGCGGACGCGGCGGACGAGTTCGCGCGAGGCGGCGGACTGGAGGCGGCAGCAGTCGGCGTCGAGGACGTGGATGTACGAACCGCGCCGGTGCATGCCGACCTTGAGTTCCCCTTCGAGCGTCTCGCCGAAGGCGAAGACCATCTTCCCGCGGTAGTCATCGGACACGGGGGAGGGGACGACGTCGCGGACGAGGGCGGGGTCGCAGACGCCGTGGAGGGCTTCGAGGAGGACGTCTTTCTTGTACGCGGGTTGCGCGGCGTACCGGCAATGGCGGAAGGAGCAGCCGCCGCAGCGGCCGAAGCGGGGGCAGTCGGGAGCGACGCGGTCGGGGGAGGCGCGGAGGACCCGCGTCGCGCGGGCGAAGGCGTGGGAGCGCTTGCGCTGGTAGACGGAAGCCGCGACGCGCTCGCCGGGGAGGGCGTCGTCGACGAAGACGACGAAGCGGTCGGAGGGGGCGGCGGGGTCGCCGGGGCGGCGCGGGAGGGCGATGCGGGCGAGGCCCTGCCCGCCGTGGACGATTTTTTCGATGTCGAGCTCCAGCTCGGGGAGCGGGGTGGCGTGTCTGGGCATGCGGCAAGCCTCGCACAAAACCGCCCCGTTGCCAATGTCGGCGGCGAACGGCACTTTCCTTTTCCCGGCGGAAACGGCATACTTGCTTCCCATGGTTCCCGATTCTCCCGCTCCCGCCCCCGTTCCCGCCGTGCCGCGCCACGTCGCCGTCATCATGGACGGCAACGGCCGCTGGGCGAAGGAACGCGGCAAACCGCGCATCTTCGGGCACCGCGCCGGGGCCGACGCCTTGGAACGCGTCCTCCTCGCCTGCCGCAAGTTCGGCGTCGAAATCCTGACGGTTTACGCCTTCTCCACCGAAAACTGGATCCGCCCCGCCGACGAAGTCTCCGGCCTGATGCGCCTCCTCCTCCGCTTCCTCAAGTCGAAGGAGAAGGTCCTCCACGAAAACGAAACCCGCCTGCGAGTCACCGGCCGCATCGGCGACTTCCCTTCGGAAGTGCAGGCGGAACTCCGCCGCGTGATGGACGCGACCGCGCACCACGCGCGCGGGCAGTTCGTCATCGCCCTGAGCTACGGCGGGCGCGCGGAAATCGCCGACGCGGCGAAGCAAATCGCTCGCGACGCGGCCGCCGGCCGCCTCGACCCGGAGGCGGTGGACGAGGCCGCGGTCGCAAGCCGCCTGTACCTCCCCGACATCCCCGACCCGGACCTTGTGATCCGCACGAGCGGGGAGATGCGCCTGAGCAACTTCCTCCTCTGGGAAGCGAGCTACGCGGAACTCCATTTCACGCCGGTCCTCTGGCCCGACTTCGGGGAAGCCGGGTTCAAGGAAGCCCTGGACGAATACGCGCGCCGCAACCGGCGCTTTGGAGCAAGCCAATGAGCCTACCCGCCATCCGCCGGAGACTCGCGAGCGGGCTGCCGATGGCGGCCCTCGCGATTGCCATCGTCCTGTACGTCCCGGACGCGTTCGTCCCCTTCCTCCTCGCGGGGATCGGCGCGCTCCTCGCCGCGGAGTTCTACGGGATGCTGGAGGCCGCGGGCTGGCGGGCGTACACCGTCTGCGGCGCGGCGTGGGCGGCTCTCCTCGTCTTCGCGGAGTGGGGCGGCGGAGGCGCGGCGTGGGCGAGCGGGGAAATGGTAATTTTCGCCGCGACGGTGTTCACGTTCCTGCGCGCCTTCCCGGACGGGAAGAACCCGGCGCCGCTGGCGACGGTCGCCTCGACGCTCTTCGGCCTGCTGTACGCGGGGATGCTCTGGAATTTCGCGACGAAATTGCTTGACATGACGCCGGAAGGCGCGATCGCTTCCCCGTGGGGCTGGCGCTGGGGCGAAGTCAACCTGCCCGGAAGGTTGCTCTTCCTCTACGGCCTCGTCGTCGCCAAGTTCTCCGACGTCGGCGCGTACACGGTCGGAAGCCTTCTCGGCCGCCACAAGCTCGCGCCCCGGATTTCGCCGAAGAAAACGTGGGAAGGTGTCGCGGGCGGCATCGCCCTTTCGGTCGCGATGGGGTTCCTCATGCTCAAGCTCTGCGGCAGGCGGCTGGACGAGTTCGGCATCACGTGGAAGAGCAACGCGCTCCTCGCCGCGGGCCTTTCGGTGTGCGCCGTGGTGGGGGACCTCACCGAATCGCTCTTCAAGCGGGCCGTGAAGGTGAAGGACTCGGGCGGACTGCTTCCGGGCCTGGGCGGGATGCTGGACGTCTTCGACAGCCTCTTCTTCGTTTTCCCCGCGCTCTACGCGTACATCGCCATCTTCGTCCGCTGAGGCGCCTCCGGCATTTTGCCGAACATTGGCAAATTCGGCCCGATTTTGCCAAACATTGGCAAAACGTTTCCCGCGCGCGGCGGATGGATTTGCCAATGATCGGCAAAATGATGCCGTTTTTGCCAAGGTTTGGCAAAATGCCGTTTGGAGGTGAAAGCGGCGGCACGCGAAAGCGGAGCCGCCGCAAGCAACGTGGCGGACGCCACCTATTCGTAGAGGCGGAGGGTCTGGGGGACGGTGCAGACCACCGCGTAGCGGAGGAGGAGCTCGCCTCCGGCGGGAACCACGCCCGCGGTCGCGATGCCGTCGCCCTCCCGCGCGCTCTCCAGTTCCGCCGACGCGCTCTCCAGCTCCCAGGGAAACGGCGTCGCGGGGACCACGTGCAACTCGACCTTCGCCGCGGCGGGGCTCTTGTTGGAAAGCTTGTAGGCGAAACGGAGCCGCCGCCTCCCCTCCGGCAGCGGCTCGTCCGGCACCCGGGGCAGCTTCTCCAGGGTCACGCTCCCGTCCGTCCCGTCCAGCACGATTTCCATCGTCCCGCCCGGCGGCGTCCAGTCCGCCGTCCCGCGCTCCCGCCCGGCGAGGGACACCGTCCCCGCGGGAAGCACCCCGTCCGAGCCGTTGCGTCCGTCGTTGGAAAGCCGCACCACGCGCTGCGCCTGCGCGACGCGCCCCGCCGAAAGCTTCGCGGTCGCCGCGGCGGGGAAGCGGTAGAGGTTCTCCACGCCGCCCACGGGCGCATCCCAAAAGACGATTTCCCCGCCGAATGGCGCCAGGTCGCCCGCGAGAGCCGTTTCCCAAGCCGCTTCGCCCGCCGCGGCGGGGTCGCGGTACGCCCGGAACCACTCCGCGTTGAGCGGCGTGTCCTCGCGCAGGGCGAGAAGGCCGCCGCGCGCGGGGACCGCGGCGGCGGGCGGCGAGGCCGTCCCGGCCAGGCGGATTTTCGCGTCGGGGAGCGCGCGGCCCAGGGGACTTGCGATTTCCACCGCGCCGCGCATGTTCCGCGCGAGGTCGTAGTGCGCCTTCCACGAAAAGCCTTCCGCTTCGTAGGCGACCGAAAAGCCCATCTTGAGGGAAAGCGGCGCGGCCAGCTCGATCAGCCAGTCGCCGCCGGTTTCGCGCACGGAGCGGACTTCGCCCCGTTCCCCCGCGCCTCGGACGGAGACCGAGGCGATGCGTCCGCCGCCCGGGGCGGGATGGAGGCGGATGAAGCGCGCCTCGGCGGTACCGTCGTCGGGCGCGGGGAAAATTTCCTCCACGCAGGCGATGCCGGAGACGAGGCAGGCGTGCGCCGATTCGGCGGAAGAGGCCGTGATTTCCCCGTCCGCGGCAAACGCGGCGGAGAGGGCGGCGAGGCAGACGGCGGGAACCAACGCGATGCGTTTCATGCCCCGGTCCCTCCGCGGAATTCGCTCCAGAGCATGAACGCGCCGAAGGCGAGGAAAAGGAAGCCACCCGCGATGCGGACGAGCCGCGGCGGCAACCACTTGCCCAGCGCCCCGCCGACGACCACGCCGAGGAACGAGGCGAGCGCGAGCGCCGACACCGCGGCCGCCAGCACGAGCCATTTGCTCCCCGCCGCGCTCTGCGCGAGCACGGTCAGCTGCGTTTTGTCCCCGAGCTCCGCGAGGAACACCATCCAGAAGGTCGCGAAAAAAGCTTTCCACATGATTCTTGTCTCCGTTCAAGGCGACGGGGAGGCATCTTCCCACGCCGCGAGGGCTTCGGGAAAGGGAAAAAGCGCGCGGGGGAGGGCGCCGCGGAGGGCCGAGATGGCGACGCCGTAGTTGGTGACGGGGACGCCGCCCGCTTCGTCGAGGCGGGCGAGCATTTCCCCGCGCGTCAGCATGCACCCGCCGCAATGGAGGACGAGGCGCGGCTCGCGGTCGCGGGGGAAGGGGTCGCGCCCGGCGCAGACGGCGACGTCGAGAGGACCGCCCGCCTTTTCCGCGAGCCAGCGGGGGAGCTTGACCCGTCCGATGTCGTCGCCCGCGGGGTGGTGGGAGCAGGCTTCCGCGATGACGACCCGGTCGCCGGGGCGGAGGGTGTCGAGAAGGCGCGCCGCCGCGGCGAAGCGGGGGAGGTCGCCCTTGATCCGCGCCATCAGGATGGAGAAGGTCGTCAAGGGAATTCCGTCCGGCGTCGCGGCGGCGACGGCCTCGACGGCCTGCGAATCGCAGACGACGAGCGCCGGAGGTTCGCGGAGGAGGGCGAGCGCGGCGGGCAGTTCTTCCGGTTGCACCACGAGGGCGAGGGCATGCGCGTCGAGTGCGGCGCGGATGGCCTGCACTTCGGGGAGGATGAGCCGGCCCTTGGGGGCTTCTTCGTCGATGGGGGCGACGAAAACGGCGGTGCGGCCCGGAGGGACGAGGCCCGCGAGGAGCCCGCCGGCCGGGCCGGAGGGGAGGGCTCGGAAGAAGGCGGCGAGAGCCGATTCGACCTGGCGACGCATCTCCGGGAGGCGTTCCGCGTCCCAGGCAGAGTCGCTTTCGACCACGGCGTCCGCGGCGGAAGCGCTGGCGGGGTCGGTGCCTTCGGAAGCGTGGGTGAGAACGGCGAGGACTTTGGCCCCGCGGGCGTGCGCGTCGTGCGCGAGGGCGGTTTCGGCGGGACCCCAGGCGCGGGCGGCGACAATGGCGAGGGCGTCGGCGGAAGCGGCTTGGGCGCGGGCGGCGGCGGCGCGGGCGGCGCCGAGCGGGGTGGGGTCGTCGAGGCCGCCGGTATCGACAAGGAGGACGGGGCCCAGGGAGTGGAACTCGAACGCGCGGCGCACCGGATCGGTGGTGGTGCCCGGGTGGGGACTGGCGAGGGCCACGGGAGAGTCGCAGAGCAGGTTCAGGAAGGTGGACTTCCCGGCATTGACCCGCCCGGCGACCACCACCCGCCGCCGCAGGGATTGGGGAGTGCTGTTCACGTCCGCCATCCTACCCGGTTTTCCCCGCCTGTAAACCAAAAAAGGGGACAGACCCCTTTTTTCTTGTTCGCCGGCCGCGTTTTTCCTACCCTTTCCCGCCATGAGACACCCCCGCATCAAAAACGCTCCCGGCGAAAGCGGTTGCTACCACGTCATCTGCCGGACGACCGAACGGAAGTTCCTTTTCGAATCCGCGGACGAGAAGCGCCGCCTGCTCCTCTGGCTGGAGAAAGCCGCCGATTTCTGCGGCGTGCGGGTTTTCGCCTGGTGCCTGATGAGCAACCACGTCCATGTCTTGGTGGAAGTCCCCCCGGCAGGCACCTTGGACGATGACGGATTGTTGTCGCGCATGCGCCGTCTCTACCTTCCGAAGCGCCTGGATGCGATTCTCCGGCAGTGGGACGCGTGGAAACGCCTCGACGGCGACAGCCGCCGCGTCGATGCCGCCAAAGCGCGCCTGAAAGCCCGGATGTGCGACATTTCCTCGTTCGCGAAGACCTTCAAGCAGGCGGCGGCGCAGGACTACAACGCCCGGCACAAGCACGCGGGCTCCATTTGGGGCGGCACGCGGTTTTCAAGCGTTTACCTGGAAAATTCCCTTTCCGTCCGCCTTTCGGTCGCCGCCTACATCCACCTGAATCCCTGCCGTGCGGGCATGGCCTCCACGCCCGCCCGGTACGCGTGGAGCAGCTGGGGCGCGGCCTGCGCCGCTCCCGGACGCGCCCGCGACGGACTCGTCGCCCTTTTCGGCTCTTCCACCGGATGGGAAGCGGCGCGGGAAGAACTGAAAGCCGTCCAGAAGCACGCGGCCGCGCGGCGCGAAGCCAGGAAAACGGAGCCAGTCACCATGACCAAGGGAAAACGGATGGAGCTCCCTCTTCTTTCCGAAGTGCTTTCCGCCAAGGCCCCGCTTTTCACGGCAAGCCCCCTTTTGGGAAGCGCGGCCTTCATCCAGGAATTCTTCGAGGAAGCGCGCGGAGCTTTCCCGCGGAAGCGTTCCTGGCGCAAAAGTGCGCCCGTGGCCGTGCTGGGAGGCAAGGCGCTTTGCGCGCTCGCCGACCGGCGGCTGGGGCGGAGCCGTTCCGGCGAATCGCCTCCGCTTGCCGGACAAACGGCCTGAGGCAACAACCGATACGCCCGTCAATCACCGGACGCGTTGCCAGCGCATGCGGGTGGCGGCGCACCGGAAGGCGCGTCGGCCGTCTCCGCGTTGCGGCGGACGAGTTCGTACGGGCATCGGCCAATCTACCACGCGTTGCCGTTCGGGCGCATGCCGATCCCATCCGACGGGCGCGGAGCGGTTGACAAAAGGGGACTCCTTTCCGCAAGAATGGGGGCATGAAAATGCAAATAGCCTCTCTGTCCGCCACGCTCCTTTTTGCCGTTTCCGCCGTCGGTGCCGGCACGTCGTGCACGGACGTTTTCCCGACGCCCGGGGGAAAGAGCGTCGGAATCGGGCTCGTCAAGCACGCCAGCGTCCGCATCCGGTACGAGGGGTTGGAAATCCAGATCGACCCGGTGGGCCGCGCCATCGCGCCGGAAACGGATTGGGCGCTGTTTCCCAAGGCCGATTTGATTTTGGTCACCCACGAACACTTCGACCATTTCGACCCCGCCGCCATCGCGGCGCTCCGCAAGGAAGAAACGGAGGTTTTCGCCAATCCGGCGGTTTGCGGGCTTTTGGGGGGCGGGGTGGCGCTGGCGAACGGGGGAACCGTCCCCTGGTGGCGGGAGGACGTTTCCATCGAGGCGGTTCCCGCGTACAACACGACGCCGGGACGGGAAAAATTCCACCCGAAAGGGCGGGACAACGGCTACGTCCTTACGCTCGGCGGCCTTCGCATCTACGTCGCGGGCGACACCGAGGACATCCCCGAAATGGCGGCCATCCGGGACATCGACATCGCCTTCCTTCCCTGCAACCAGCCGTACACCATGACCCCGGCGCAACTGGCGGGCGCGGCGAAAGTCATCCGGCCGAAGGTGCTCTTCCCGTACCACCGCGGCGACACGCCCGAAAAGGAAATCGCTGCCGCCCTCGACGGGAGCGGCATCGATGTCCGCTTCCGCGGCGCCCCCTGAAGCCCGCCGCGCGGTTTTGGCATTTTGCCAATGTTTGGCAAAACCGCCTGAATTTTGCCAAACATTGGCAAAACCAAGGGAAATTTGCCGAACATCGGCAAATCGCTTTTCGCGCGCGGCGGGTCGCCGGGGTCGGGAAGCGCTAGCGGATGAAATGCGTCGGCGTCCAGGGCTCGCCTTCGGGTCGGGGGACGGCGCCGTCGCGGTTCAGGTTTTTCGCGAGCCACGCGAGGTTCCGCGCGAGCGTTCGCATCGTCTGCATCCCCTCCGCGTCCTTCGCCGCTTCCCCCGGCTCGCGGCCGAAGGCGATGTTCCAGTACTGCGAACAGACGAGGAGGCAATTCTGCATCTGGAAGGGCATGTTCAGGCACTCGAACGCCGCCGTGGAGCCGCCCCGGCGGCACACCGCGACCGACGCGCCCGGCTTGCCCGCGACGCACCCCGGATGCGAGAAGAACGCGCGTTGCAGGAGCGCGAGAAGCTGCCCCGCGGGCTGGCCGTAGTACACCGGCGAGCCCACCACGAACGCGTCGGCCGCGGCGAACTTGTCCCCGAGCGCGTTGCACGCGTCGTCCGCGAACACGCACCGGCCGAGGCCTTTCGCCCGGCACGCGCCACAGGCGATGCACCCGCGGAGGGGCTTTGTCCCGATCCAAAACAATTCGGTCGCGATGCCTTCCTCTTCGAGGGTTTTCGCGATTTCGGCGAGCGCGGTGGCGGTGTTGCCGTTTTCGTGCGGGCTGCCGTTGACGAGGAGGGCGCGGAGGGGGCGGGTGGCGGTCATGGGGGTCCTTTCGTTGGGTTGCCGCGGGGCGCGGCGGGATGAAAAGCGGTTTCGCGCAGGAACGCGTCGATGGCGGCAAGGCACCGCTCCTGCGTTTCGGGCAAAAGGAAGGCGTGGGTGTCGGCTTCGAGGACGGCGAGCCGCGCGTCGGGATAGGTCGCGGCGGCGCGTTCGGAGTACGGAAGCGGGGCGATGGCGTCGCGGTCGCCGTGGACGATCAGGACGGGGCGGGCGAACGAGGGCATCGCCTCGTACACGTCGAAGTCCCACATGTCGCGCACGTAGCGGGGGCCGACGTCCACCCAGTCGTTGTAGCGGAAAACCGCGGGGACCGCCTCCGGCGAGGCGAATTTCGCGTGCAGGTCGTCGCGGATCACGAACGCCGGGTACAGCAGGACGAGGCGCGCGACCGCCTCCGCCCGCCGCGCGGCGACGATGGCCGCGACCGTGCCGCCCTGGCTCCCGCCGCAAAGGAGGATGCGCGCGGGGTCGGCGAACGTCCACCCGCGCGCGGCGTCGAGGACGCTTTCCAGGTCGTCCGCTTCGGTCAGGACGGACATGTCGGTCGTTTTTCCGTCGCTCCGGCAGGACTCGCCGCCCCCGGCGAAATCGAAAGCGTACGCCGCGATGCCCGCGGCGGCGAGGTGCGTCGCGTACCGCACCCACCATGGGCTGCGGGAGTGGCCGCCGAACTCGTGGGCGAAAAGCGCGAGCGGGAGCGGC
The DNA here is from genome assembly GCA_017445365.1 of Kiritimatiellia bacterium. GTDB lineage: Bacteria > Verrucomicrobiota > Kiritimatiellia > CAIQIC01 > Lenti-01 > RGIG3480. The sequence continues at coordinate 11,102 of JAFSUH010000116.1, forward strand.
CCCGCCGCGCCTTCGGGCCGGTACAGCGTCCCGCGCAGCACGTTGCCGGTCTTGGGATTGCGCACGTCGCGCGCTTCGCTGCGGACCGCGAAGGGCGCGGCGGCGGAGGTTGGACGATCCGCGGTCAACGGTACGACGCTTCGAGGACGGCGACCACGTCGGCGGCCGAAAGCGGCGAGAGGGCGCAATCGAAGAGCGGACCGACGGCGCGGCGCGCGAGCGGCGCCATGCCGGGGAGTTTTTCTTCGGGCAACGTTTGGAGCGCGCCGGGGCCGAAGAGGATTTCGGTGGGGACGTGGAAGGAGAAGCTCATGGGGGGCTTTCGGGGTGGGGGAGGGGACTGGTGGCCATTCTAGGCAACCGCCCGTCCCCGCGGCAAGCCCGCCATCGTTTGGGAGATGGAAGGACATGAAGGGTGAAAAGAGAAGCGTGAGAATTGGACATGAAAAGCATTGAAAACCCGCTTCGCGGGCATTGAAAACGGCTCAAAAGGCCTGTTTTTCCGTAATCTCGCACGGATTTTCGTAATCTCGCACTTCTTCCCATTGTGCATGCGGCATCGTGAATAAGGTGACGCCGGATGGGGGCGGGAGCCGCTTCGCCCCAAGAAGCAAGCTTCCCGGGGGACCCCGCTTGCGCGGGAGAACGAGCCGCCACGCGAAGGCGGGCGGCACCGGATTTTCGGATTGTCGGGATGTCGGGTTTTCGGGTTGGGACAAACGAATTCCCCAAGGGAAAAGCACGCGCTTTCCCTTCCCTTCGGGAACCCCGCGGGTTCCATCCGAAATCCCGAAAATCCGAAATCCCGGAATCCCGCCGCCGCCCGGGGCACCCTGTCCGCCGGAATCCCCCCGCCAGGGCGCCGCCCCCGCTTGGCGGCGGCCTGCATTCCTCCCCCTCCGCCCTTTCCGCTTGCGCCGCGGGCCGGGCGTTGGTAAAACGCTTTACCAATGAAACGCACCCTTTCCAGTTTCCCTCCTGCCCCCTCCTCCGTTCCCGCCGCCGGAGACCCCTCCCTCTGGTTGGACGAAGACGAGTGGCAGGCCGCCAAACCGCACGAAGAATGCGGCATTTTCGCCATCTTCCGCCGCGACCCGCCCGACCGGAACAACGACTTCCCCGCCGGGGCCCCCGGCGCCCCCGCCCCCGTCGATGCCGCCCACGACGTGCGAATCGACACCTACCAGGCCCTCTTCGCCCTCCAGCACCGCGGCCAGGAAAGCTGCGGCATCGCCGTCAACGCCGGCGGCGACCTCTTCTGCCGCAAGGACGTGGGGCTCGTCAGCGAAGTCTTCTCCGGCGAAAACTTGGAAAAGATGCCCCTCGGCCGCATGGCCGTCGCCCATTGCCGGTACGGCACGACGGGAGCCAAGAACCACAACAACGCCCAGCCGCTCCTCGTCAACCACCACAAGGGCGCGATGGCCCTTTGCCACAACGGCAACCTCGCCAACGCGGCGGACCTGCGCGGCAAGCTCGAAAAGCGCGGCGCGATCTTCCACTCCACCTCCGACAGCGAGGTGTTGAGCTACGTCATCACCCAGGAGCGCCTCCGCACCCGCTCCATCGAGGAGGCCGTCCGCGGGGCGATGAAAATCGTCCACGGGGCGTACTCGATCGTTCTCATGACGCGCGCGAAAATCATCGCCGTCCGCGACCCGCACGGGTTCCGGCCGCTCTGCATGGGCCACATCGGACACGACATCGTCTTCGCGAGCGAAAGCTGCGCGCTCGACGCGATCGGCGCGACCTTCGACCGCGACCTCGAAGCCGGCGAAGTGGTCGTCGTCACCGCGAACGCGGTCAAGTCGTACCGCATCGACGGCGCGGTCCACGACGGGATGTGCGTTTTCGAGTACATCTATTTCGCCCGCCCCGACTCCGTCTTGGACGGCGCGAGCGTGCAGGAAGCGCGCCTGCGGGCCGGGTCGTTCCTCGCCCTGAACCACCCCGTGCAGGCGGACGTGGTCATCGGCGTTCCCGACAGCGGCATCGACGCGGCGGTCGGCTTCGCCCGGCAGAGCGGCATCCCCTACGGCGTGGGCTTCGTCAAGAACCGCTACATCGCCCGCACCTTCATCGAGCCGGGCGAGCAGGTGCGCAAGAACGCCGTCCGCATGAAGCTTTCGGCGGTTTCGAGCGCTGTCAAGGGAAAGCGCGTCGTCATGGTGGACGACTCCATCGTGCGGGGGACGACCTCGGCGCGCATCGTCTCGCTCCTCCGCGCGGCGGGGGCGAGCGAAGTGCACGTGAGGCTTTCGGCGCCGCCGTTCAAGTTCCCGTGCCATTTCGGCACCGACATCGATTCGCAGGACAAGCTCATCGCCGCGCACATGGACAACGAGGGCATCCGCAAGGCCATCGGGGCGGACAGCCTGGGGTATCTCGCGGTGGAGGACTGCGACAAGCTCGCCCGCGGGGCGAAGTGCGGCTTCTGCAAGGGGTGCTTCACCGGTTCGTACCCGGTCGCCCCGCCGAAGTCCACCCTCAAGCACAAGTTCGAGCGCACCCTTTCCGCCCGCGACTAGGGTCGTCCGCCCGTTGGTTCCCTCCCCGGCCGGAGCCACGCCCGCGCAACGGGCCCCCGCCCCACTTTGGGCTTGCAAAGGGGAGCGGGAAAACGGGAATTTTCCTTTTTGCCCCTTGCCATGGCCCCTCCCGCCGACAACGCCTTCTCCTGGTCCTTCGCGCGCCATTCCCTCTTCGACGAATGCCCGCGCGCGTACTGGTTCGCCTACCGCGGCGCCTGGGGCGGTTGGGACCCCGCCGCTCCCGCCCGCGCCCGCGTGCTCTACACCCTGAAGCGCCTTTCCACCCGGCAGCAGTGGGCGGGAAGCCACGTCCACGACGCCATCGCCGAAGTCCTCCTCCACCGCCGCGACGCGATGCCGGAGCTCCTCCGCGCGACGTGGGCCGAGGAGGCCGTTTCCGCCATGCGCGAGGAATTCCGCCTTTCGCGCGCCGGGGCGTGGCGGACCGACCCGGTGAAGCATCCCGGGCTCTACGAGCACGCGTACTCCCTCGACGTCCCGCCCGAAGCGTGGGCGGCCGAGCGCGACCGCGTCGCCTCCTGCCTCGCGGGTTTCCTCGACCACGGCCGCTTCGATTTCCTCCGCACGCTCCCGCAGTCCGACCTCCTCGCGGTCGAGCCGAAGAAGGCGTCTTTCGAGCTCCCCGGGGGACTTGCCGTCCGCGCCATCCCCGACGTGGTGTTCCGTGACGCGGACGGCATCGCCGTCTGGGACTGGAAGAGCGGCGGCGACGCGGCGGCGCTCGCGAAGCACCGCCCGCAACTCGCGGTTTACGCGCTTTTCGTCCGCGGGACCTTCGGCGAAATCCCGCGCGCGTCCGCCATCAACCCGGCGACCGACGAGGCGGCGGAGTTCTCTTTCACCGCCGAAGACCTCGACGAAACGGCCGCGTGGATTGTCTCGGACGCCGAGGACATCCTCTTTCCCGCGGAGGAAGCCGCCGCGGAAGGCGCGGACGAGGAATCCGCGTACGATTTCACGAACGATCCGGCGGCGTGCGCCCGTTGCGTCTTCGCCGCCGTCTGCCCGAAAATGCGGCAAACCCCGCCGCAGGAAGGAACCCCATGAACACCACCCCGAAACCCGTCCGCCTCGTCGAAAAGGCCATCCTCCCCAAGGGCTTCCGCGCCGCAGGCGTCGCCGCGGGCCTCAAGGCCTCCGGCGCCCCGACATGGCGCTGATCCTCTCCGACACGCCCGCCGCCGTCGCCGCCACCTTCACCACCAACCAGGTGCGCGCGGCGACCGTGCGGCTCGACGCCGCGCGCCTCGCGGCTTTCGGCACGGCGCACGGCATCGTCGTCAACTCCGGGCAGGCGAACGCGTGCACGGGCAAGGCCGGGGCGGCGGACGCGGCGGAAGAAGCGCGCGCGGCGGCGGACGCGGTGGGGTGCGCGGAGGAGATGATGTGGGTCGCCTCGACGGGGCGCATCGGCGTGCGCCTCGAAATGGACAAGATCCGCGCGGGCATCGCCGCGCTCGCCAAGGCGCTTTCGCCCGACGGCGGCGAGGACGCGGCCGCGGCGATTTTGACGACGGACACGCGTCCCAAGCGCCGCACGGCGACGTGGAAGGCGGGCGGGAAGACGTGCCGCCTGACCGGCATCGCCAAGGGTTCGGGGATGATCGCCCCGAACATGGCGACGATGCTCGCGTTCCTCGTCACGGACGCCGCCATCGACCGCCGCGCGATGCAGAAGGCCCTGCGCCAAGCCGTCGCCGGCTCGTTCAACTGCATTTCGGTGGACGGGGACACGAGCACCAACGACACGGTGATGCTTTTGGCCAACGGGCGGGCGGGCAACCCCGTCCTCAAGCCCGGAAGCGACGGCTGGGAGGGATTCGCCGCGGCGCTCGGCGCGGTGGCGGGGGCGCTCGCGGAGGACATGGCCCGCGACGGCGAGGGCGCGAAGAAGCTGGTGCGCCTGCGCGTGACGGGAGCGAAGAGCGCGGCGGACGCGAAGGAAGCGGTCCGGTCGGTGGGCGAGTCGTTCCTGGTCAAGACCTCGTGGGTCGGCACGTACCCCAACTGGGGGCGGATCATGGATGCGATCGGGTACTCGAAGGCGAAGGTGGACGAAACGCGCGTGTCCATCGCCTATGACGGCATCAAGGCCGTGGAAGGCGGCATCGCGACGGGTGTCAAGCAAAACCGCTTGGAAAAGGTTCTCGCGAAAAGCGAGTTTGCCATCGACATCGACTTGGGGCTCGGCCGCGGGGAGGCGTACCTCCTCGCGTGCGACTGCACCGAAGAGTACGTCGGCATCAACAAGGTGTGAGGCGCCGCCCGTGACGCCCGCCCGCCATCCGCTGTACCGCGAAGACGTTTCCGCCGTTGCGTCCCTCGCCCTGCCGTGGGAGAAGCTCGCGGGGAAGACCGTCCTGGTCGCGGGGGCGCGCGGGCTGATCGGCGCGTTCCTCTGCGACGTGCTGCTCGCGCGCGGGGACGTTTCCGTCGTTGCCCTCGGGCGGGACGGGGAGAAGGCCCGCGCCGCCTTCGCTGCGCACGAAGGAAACCCGCACTTGCGGATTCTGGCGCACGACGTGAACCGCCCTCTCGATTCCGCCGCGGCGGGACATGCGGATTTCGTCGTGCACTTGGCGAGCAACACGCACCCGAAAGCGTACGCCACTTCCCCGATTGCCACGATTGCCGGCAACGTCATCGGGACGGACAACCTTCTTTCGTACGCCGCGGCGACGGGCGCGGAGCGGTTCTTGTTCGCCTCGTCCGTCGAAATCTACGGGGAAAACCGCGGCGACACGGAGCTTTTCCGCGAGGATTACTGCGGCACCATCGACTGCAACACCCTGCGCGCGGGGTACCCGGAAAGCAAGCGCTGCGGCGAAGCGCTCTCGCAGGCGTACCGCCGGGAGAAGGGACTCGATTGCGTCGTCGCGCGGCTTGCCCGGTCGTACGGCCCGACGCTCCTCCGCGACGACACCAAGGCGCTTTCGCAGTTCCTTGGCAAGGCGCTCGCGGGCGAGAACATCGTCCTCAAGAGCCCCGGGGAGCAGTATTATTCGTACACGTACGCCGCCGACGCGGTGTCGGGGCTTTTGACGGTGCTGTTGCTCGGCGCCGACGGCGAGGCGTACAACGTCGCGGACCCGTCCGGCGACATCCGCCTGAAGGATTTGGCCGCCATCGTCGCCCGCGAAGCGGGGAAAAAGGTCGTGTTCGACCTCCCCGACGCGGTGGAAGCCGCGGGTTTCAGCAAGGCGACGGTGGCGCGGCTGGACGGGGCGAAACTCCGCGCCCTCGGCTGGCGCGCGCGCTTCGGCCTCGAAGACGGCCTCCGCCGCACTCTCGCCATCCTGCGCGCAAGCACCTGATTCCCCCCACGGCCGCAATGGTGATGCCTTGGCGGGAGCGGCGGCGCGGCCGTTGCAAGCGAAGGTGGGGCGAGTCGTCCCCGGCGAGCCGTTTCCCCAACGCTGGCGCGGGAGGGATGGCCGCCACGCTTGCGTCAGGCGTTCCGAAAGCCATCGAAAGCCATCGAAACCTCTGCCTCTCCCCTGCCCGCCCGAAATCCCCCCGCCAGGGCGTCGCTCCGGCAAGGCGTCACCCCCAAAAAAGAAAGAAGCGCGACAAGATATCGCACCCCCGGAAGCGCCCCCAAATGACGTTTGCCCCCGCTTGGGAGGGCCCCGCTTGTCGGGGCTGTGGCAACCGAAAGTGACGACGGGCCGCGTCCCAACGCTGCCGCGGGAGGGAGAGCCGCCACGCTTGCGTCAGGCGTTCCGAAAGCCATCGAAAGCCATCAAAGGCCATCGAAAGCCATCGGATTCGACGGGCGGGGTTCCCGGCGGGAAGGGCAGGCGGGGGGGCGGAACGAAAAAACGGGCCCCGGTGGCGGGGCCCGTTGCGGTCGTACACGGGGCCCGGCGGTCAGCCGATTTGCTTCGCCTTCGCCATCGAGCGCGCTTCGACGGACTGGATTTCCGCGAAGCCCTGGCTGGACACCGGGTTCAGGCCCTTGCCCGCGTCTTCCATCGAGGCGTTTTCCTCGAAGTAGAGCGACGCCTTCACGCCCGTCAGGCTCTGGAAGAGGATGTTGCCCTTGTACAGCGCGACCTTGACCGTCCCCGTCGCCTTTTCCGCCAGCGTGTCCACCGCCGCGCGCGCGGCCTGCGTGGAGAGGTCGAAGTAGCGGCCGTCGTAGATCTGGTTGGCGATGAACCGGCTCAGCCGCTCGAAGAGGTCCGTCGCCCGGCGGTCGAGAATCGCCTGGTACACGTAGCGGAGGGAACGGCCGAGGAGCTCCATCCCCGGCGCTTCGTACACGCCGCGGCTCTTGGTCCCGATGATGCGGTTTTCGAGCGCGTGGGAGAGGCCGAGGCCGTTGCGGCCGCCGATCCTGTTCGCCTCGACGATGAGGTCGAACGGGGAAAGCTTCTTGCCGTTGAGCGCGACCGGCACGCCCTTCTCGAAGCGGACGGAAACCGTCTCCGGCTTGTCCGGCGCGCCCATCGGCCAGACGCCCATCGTGGTTTCGACGATGGTCATCGGCGTTTGCATGCTCTCCAGGTCCTCCGCCTCGTGCGAAAGCCCGGCGATGTTGCAGTCGGTCGAATAGCGCTTCTTGCCGCCGGGGAAGGCGACGATGCCGTGACGCGCGAGGTACTCGCACATCTGCGTGCGGCCGGGGAATTCCTTGAGCAGGGCCGCGTCCCGCCACGGCGCGTACACTTCCATTTCGGGCGCGAACTGGTTGGTGTAGCGCTCGAAGCGCATCTGGTCGTTGCCGCGGCCGGTGGCGCCGTGGACGAGCGTGTCGATGCCGTGCTTCTTCATGGCCTTGACGAGCTCGCGGGTGGTGACGGCGCGGCCGATGCCGGTGGAGTTCCAGTACCCGCCGTCGTAGGTCGCTTCGGCCTTGACGGTCTCGAAGCAGGCGAGGGCCATGGGGCGGCGGACGTCCACGATGACGGTCTTCACCCCGCACGGCTCCATCTTGCGGGCGACGTCGCGGATGTCCTTTTCGTCGGGCTGGCCGAGGTCGGCGGTGAAGCAGAGCACGTCGGCGCCGGCCTCCTTGAGGCGGGTGGCGATGGTTTTCGAGTCGAGACCGCCGGAAACGCAGATGCCGATCTTGCGGCCTTTCATGCCCTTGATGGTGAGTGCCATGGGGAAAATCCTTCCTGTTGCTGTTGGAAACGCGCGGGACTCTAGGGCATCGCGCGGGCGGATTCAAGAACCGCCCGCGCGGGCCGCGGACCCCGCGGGCCTTGGGGGTTTGGGGGAGATTCCGGCGGAAAACCGCGAAGTAAAACGTTTTTCCTTGCACGGGAGGCGAATCCGCGTATTCTCCGCCGCCGTTCGCCGGAAGCGGCGAACCTGTTTTTTTGCGGCCCCTTCCCGCCCTCTTCCCTCCCCCGTTTTCTCCCCCTCTTCCCCACTTCCCTTCCTCCCTCCTCCCTTCTTCCTTCTTACTTCTTCCTTCTTACTTTTTTCCTCCCCCTTCCCTCTCTTTTCACTCTTCACTCCCTCCTCCGCTTCCCATGCCCCGCACCACCCCTCTCTCCCGCATCCGCAACATCGGCATCATGGCCCACATCGACGCCGGGAAAACCACCTGTTCCGAGCGCATCCTCTTCTACGCCGGCAAGACCCACAAGCTCGGCGAAGTCCACGACGGCGCCGCCACCATGGACTTCATGCCCCAGGAAAAGGAACGCGGCATCACCATCCAGTCCGCCGCCACGACCCTGACCTGGGACAACCACCAAATCACCCTCATCGACACCCCCGGACACGTGGACTTCACCGTCGAAGTCGAACGGTCCCTGCGCGTCCTCGACGGCGCGGTCGCGCTCTTCTGCGCCGTCGGCGGCGTCCAGCCGCAGAGCGAAAAGGTCTGGCGGCAGAGCGAGAAGTACGAAGTGCCCAAAATCGCCTTCGTCAACAAGATGGACCGCATCGGCGCCGACTTCTTCGGAGTCCTTTCCGACATCCAGGCGTCGCTGAAGTGCAACGCGGTGCCGGTGGTCCTGCCCATCGGCGCGTCGGAGACCTTCTCCGGGGTGATCGACCTGGTCGAAATGAAGGCGGTCCGCTACGACGAGGCGTCCGGCGGCGTCAAATACGGGTACGCGGACATCCCGGCGGAACTCAAGCCCCTCGCCGAAGAATGGCACGCGCACCTCGTCGAAAAATGCGCGGAAAGCGACGACGCGCTCATGGAGTCGTACCTCGCCGGACAGGAGCCGACGAAGGATGAACTCCTCCGCGCCCTGCGCGCGGCCACCGTCCGCCGCGAAATCGTCCCGGTCCTCTGCGGCAGCGCCTTCCGCAACAAGGGCATCCAGCAGCTGCTCGACGCCATCGTCCGGTACCTCCCCGCCCCCGACGAAATTCCCCCCATCGCCTCCGCGGACGCGCCCGGCGCCGACGGGGACCCGGAAACGCGCGAGCCGAGCGACGACGCGCCCTTCTCGGCGCTCGCCTTCAAGATCGTCGCCGACCGGCACGCGGGCAAGCTCACGTACATCCGCGTCTACTCCGGGACGCTCGCCGCGGGAGACAACGTCTACAACTCCGCCCTCGAAAAGCCCCAGCGCGTGGGCCGCATCTTGCGCATGCACGCGAACCATTCCGTCCAGCTGGAGGAGGCGCGCACCGGCGACATCGTCGCCATCGTCGGCCTCGCCCACACGCGCACGGGCGACACCCTCTGCGACGAAGAGCACCCCATCCGCCTCTCCTCCATCGAGTTCCCGCCGCCGGTCGTTTCGGTTTCGGTGCGCCCGGAGGAGACAAGCGACAACGACAAGCTTGCCGACGCGCTCCACAAGCTCTCCGACGAGGACCCGACCTTCACGGTGCGCTTCGACGAGGAGACGGGGGAGACGGTGATTTCGGGGATGGGCGAGTTGCACCTCGAAATCATCATCGACCGGTTGCGCCGCGAGTATGGCCTGAAGACCAAGGCGGGCCGCCCCGAAGTCGCCTGCCGCGAGACCGGCACGCAGCGCGTCGAAGGCAGCTACAAGCACGTCAAGCAGACCGGCGGCCGCGGGCAGTACGCGCACGTCGTCCTTGCCATCGAGCCGCGCGACGCGGGGAGCGGCTTCGAGTTTTCCAACGAGGTCGTCGGCGGCCGCATCCCCTCGTCGTTCATCCCGGCGGTGGAAAAGGGCGTCATTTCCGCGATGCGCTCCGGGCCGTACGCGGGGTACCCCATCGTGGACCTCAAAGTGCGGCTGCTCGACGGGTCGTACCACGAGGTCGATTCGAGCGATTTCGCCTTCCAGGAAGCGGGGCGGGCGGGCTTCCGCGAGCTCTTCCTCAAGATGAGCCCGATTTTGCTCGAGCCGATCATGAACGTGGAAGTGTCCACGCCGGAGGAGTACATGGGGGCGGTCAGCGGGTCGATTTGCCAGCGGCGCGGACGCATCGAGACGATGGAAGAGAAGCACGGGCGGCGGGAAATCCGCGGGATGGTGCCGCTCGCGGAAATGTTCGGGTACGCGAACGCCGTCCGCAGCCTCACGCAGGGGCGGGCGAGCTTTTCGATGCGCTTCGAGCGCTACGAAGCGGTGCCGTTCTTCCTTACGGAAGAAATCATCAAGAAGCGCCGGAGCGAAGGCAAAATCCATTGAGGTGCCGCGGACACCTCAATGGATTGAAGGAAGAAGTAAAGAAGCAAGAAGCAAGAAGTGCGGATTGAACGCGCGGCACCGCCGCGCGTTTTCCGCATTTTGCCTGGGGAAAACGGCGGCGCCGCGGGTGAAATTGCCAATGGGCGGCGGAAACGGTAGATTCCGCGCATGAGTCCGCGCATCCATTCCCTCCCCGACGCGGTGATCGACCAGATCGCCGCCGGGGAAGTCATCGAGCGGCCCGCCTCCGTCGTCAAGGAACTGATGGAAAACGCCTTCGACGCCGGGGCGACCCGCGTCGAGGTGGACGCCGAGGACGGCGGCCGCAAGCTCCTCCGCATCCGCGACGACGGTTGCGGCATGGACAAGGCGGACGCGCTCAAATCCATCGAGCGGCACGCGACGAGCAAGCTTTCCGCCATCTCCGACCTCGACACCCTCCGCACCATGGGCTTCCGCGGCGAGGCGCTCTCCTCCATTTCCGCCGTCTCGCAGTTCACCCTCTCCACCGCGGAGGAAGGCGCCTCCGAAGGCACCGAAGTGACCGTCTTCGGCGGGCGCATCCAGCGGGTGGACGCCGTTCCGCCCGTCCGCGGCACCTGCATCCACGTGCGCAACCTCTTCTTCAACATCCCCGCGCGGCGCAAGTTCCTGCGCACCGCCGCGACGGAATTCGTCCACGTCCGCTCGGCCTTCATCCTGGAGGCCATCGCGAACCCCGCGGCGGAGTGCATCCTCCGCGCGGACGGAGAAGACGTGTACCGCCTCGCCCCCTCCGACCGCCTCCTCCCGCGCGTCCGCGACATCTTCGGAAGCGAAGTCGCCGGGCACCTGCGCGAGCTTTCGTGGGAAAACGGCGTGGTGTCCGTCACCGGGCTCGCGGGCCTGCCGCCGTTCTCGCGCGCGGACCGCGCCTGGCAGATCGTCCTCGTCAACGGCCGGCCGGCCTCCTCGCCGGTCATCCAGTACGCCATCCAGACCGCCTACCGCGGGATGCTGCCCGCGGGCCGCCACGCGCCGCTGTTCCTTTCGATTTCCCTCCCCGGGACGCTCGTGGACGTCAACGTCCATCCCGCGAAGAAGGAAGTCCGCTTCCGCCGCCCCAACGAAGTGCGCGACGGGCTGGTGGAAGCCCTGCGCCTCGCCGTGCAGGGCGCGCCGGACCGCTCCCGCGCCTTCCGTGCGCCGCAGACGCCGTTCTCCCGCGCGACGTGGGAAGAGCGCGCGCATTC
>JAFSUH010000117.1 GCA_017445365.1 Kiritimatiellia bacterium
CCCCTGCCCGCCGTGCCCATTGGATTTCCATGGAACGCGCATCGCCCCGTGCGGACGCACGAGTCGCCCCAACCTCCACAGCATTTCTCGATCCACCGGAAAAACTCCGTCAGATTCCGTGCCCGCCGGTGAGTATGGATATGAAGGCCCCGGCGGAACCGGGCGCCGGAGAAAGGAAATATGCATTTGACGGACACGGAGGAGGCGGATAAGCGGAATCCGACGATGGATGGCCGGCGACCTGCCGTCCGCCCGCGTCGGACATCCTGTTTTCCGCATCTTTCGCAAGATGCGACTGTTCCCCTGAAACCTGAGAAATTTCATGGCAGAGAAATCGTTGCGAAGGGCGCGTCCCCACACGGGCGCGCTTCCTCCGTGTCTTTGCCGGGCATTCTCAGGGCCTCAGGGGAACCAGACGGAGGCGCGCTTCTTTTTCGGCCCTGCCCGCTTCCGCCCCAGCAACCCACGGGCCGGAGGAGGCGCGCGATGAAAAACGGAAGAATCCTGGCGGCGGCAATGGCGGAAAAACATCCCCGTCCGACGGCTTGCATCGGTTTGGCACTCTCCGTTCTCCTCCTCTGCAATGGGTGCATGACGCAATTCCATTCGTCTTCCTTCGACGTGAAGCCCAAGCCCGCCTCTTCCGTATCCGGCACCAACTTCCGCGTGCAAGCCGTTTCGGACGACGAGCACGACCATGAGTTCGAAAGCCATCTCCGAACGGAACTGGAAAAGCTCGAACAGGGACAGAACGCCTCCCTGCCCGCAGTCCCTTACAGCGTCGATCTCCGCTATCTGGGCCACGAAGAGACCTCGGACACTACGAAGATGCTGACGGGGTTGCTGTACATCTGCTCGTGCTTCATCATCCCCCACTGGGACACCACCACCCACAAGTGGGAAATATCGACCGTCTTGCCCGGCGAAACGGGCTCGTTCCGGGGCGAGCGAAGTTCCACGGACGTCATCAGCTGGTTCATGCTCCCTCTCGGCATGCGAGACTTCTTCTCCTCGGGCGGAACGGGCGGCGGCTCCCCTTCGCTGTCGGAATCCATGGCAAAGGCCATTTTCGATTCCCTCACCCAGACGCGCTACGACAAGGCCGTCTCGGACATGCGACTGAAGGCGAAACAACAACTCCTGGGAGGAAAGCGCCTGTCGGAAGCCGACGAGCGGTTGCTTGAAAACGACGCGTCCCTTGAAACCTTCGCGGCCAGGGCCATGCACCCGGCCAACAAAAACACCGGACTCGCCGCCCTTGCCCGGATCGACGACCCCGAAACCCTCGCCGACATCGCCCTCCATTCCGCCGTCCCGGAAATCCGCCAGACCGCCGCGAAACGGGCCACCGGCCTCCCCGAAGCGCGGTTTGCCGAACTGGCCGCTAAATCCACCGATTTGGAAGTCGCGGACACCTTTCTGAACCGCATCTCCGACGACGCCCTGCTGTGCCATGTTGCAGAAAACCGCTCCGCTTTGGGGGATATCAAAGCGGTTGCTGTCGAAAAAATCAGGCAGGAGTCCGCCCTCGCCGACATCGCAAAATCGCAGATGGTGCACTCCTCCCTCAATTATCGTGCCGTCAGCCGGATCGGGACGGAATCTGTTTTGGCCGACGTCGCCGCCCACGCCCCCGATGCGGACATCCGCAAGGCCGCCATCGAGAGAATCGACAATCCTTTCATCCTCATCGTCGCGGTCGCGAAAGACGCCGATCCGGCAAACCGTCTCGCCGCCCTTGACCGAATCAGCCATCCGAAGGCCCTCGCGGCCATCATGCGGAAATCCGGCGACGCGGAAGTCCGCTTGCAGGCAGTCCGGAAAATCACCGACCCCATTGTCCTGAAAGAAGTCGTGGCCACCGATTCCGACGAATCCGTCCGTCTGGCCGCCTTGACGCAGGTGGTGGACCAGGACGTGTTCCGGCAGGCTGCGGAAACGGATTCCAGTCCGGCGGTGCGCGCGGCCGCCGTGGACAAACTGTCGGACCCCGCCATGCTTGCCCAAATCGCGAAGAACAGCGCGCATGAAAAGAACCGCCTGGCGGCCTTGGCGAAAATCACGGACGACGCCGTGATCTGCGACATTGCCCAGTCCGATGCAAGCGCCAGCGTTCGGGTCGCCGCAGTCGCCAAGACTGGCAACCAGGTAGTTCTGGCCCGGATTGCCCTGTCCGACATCGCTTCGATTGTCCGCCTCCGGGCCGTCCAGGGACTCCACGACCAAGATTGCCTTGCCACCGTCGCCCGCCAGGATGACGCCGCCGACGTCCGCATGGCGGCCGTGGAACGCCTCGACGCCCAGGATGTCCTCAAGGCCGTGTCTGCCGGCGACAAGTCGCCCGAAGTCCGGGCGGCCGGTGCCGCGAAAGTCGACGACCCGGCATTCCTCGCATCCGTCGCGAGACAGGATGCCGATGCCATTGTCCGCCGCGCGGCCTTCGGGCGCGTGGATGACCAAGCCGTTCTGGCAGGGATTGCAAGGACCGACCCGGACGTCGGGAATCGGATACTGGCCATCCAGCGCCTTGGAGACGAGGTCGTCCTGCGCGAAATCGCCTTGTCCGAACAAGACCCTTCCGTACGGGACTCGGCCTGGCAAAAACTCCCGGAGCCGTCCAGAAAGGCGTTGCTCGCATCCCTGGCGCGCAAGCTGTTCCTCAAGGCGGAACAGGCGGAAGAGGACGGGCGGATCAACTTCTGCGGCTTCTATACCGGAATGCCGGAAGCGGACGCCGAAATCCTCGCGCAGCACTACGGCCTGAAGTCCGGGGACTGGTCTTGCGATTGTCTCGGGACGGAAGTGGCCGGGGTGTATTTCACCCTCCAAGGCCTCCAGCGCGTGACGAAAAGCGGGCATTCCTTCGAGGAACTGGTTTGGGTGGTTGCCGACCATGTCGGGTATTTGAGCCCGGAACCAATCGAATACGCCAATTCCTCCGGAGTCGAGGAGGTGGATTTTCTGGCGATGCTGTACGGCCAGGCGACGGAAGTCGGGGAAATCTACCACCGCAAGACCGTCGACGGAATCCATGTGGTCATGGCCGAAAAAAAGATGGCAGGAATCCTTCCGGGGTTCGCCATGTGGGATGACGGCCTCGTCGGGCGCCGGGCGGAACAACGCAAGAGCGACACCGGAGGGGAGAAGAGCGACCGCGAGAAGCGCCACGAGGCCCTGGGAACGATGTTCGGTCTCATGGGCGTGGCATACGATTGAACCGCAGGCAGATGAATTGAAAACAAACAAGGAAGGAACAACGATGAAAAACGGAAGCGTGTTGACGACAATGGTCGCAGCAGTATGGGTTTCCTTGGCGGCAATCGTGGCGGGGGGATTGACGGGGTGCAAACGCGCGCCAAAGGGGCCGAAAGCGGGAACGGTGAAAACCATCTCCCTGCCCGGTGGGGCGACGATGGAGATGGTGTGGTGTCCGCCGGGGACGTTCAAGATGGGAACGCCGGGCAATGAACGCCCCGAACGTCCCGAAGAAGAAGAGGATTGGGATGCCAAGCATGAAAAGCCGCACAAGGTGACGCTGTCAAAGGGATTCTGGATGGCAAAGACGGAGGTGACGCAGGGACAGTGGAAGAGCGTCATGGGGCGCAATCCGTCAAAATACCAGAATGGCGATAACCAGCCCGTGGAAGAAGTGAGTTGGGAAGACTGCCAGGAGTTCTGCAAGAAGGCGGGAAACGGGTTGCGGTTACCGACCGAGGCGGAGTGGGAGTATGCCTGCCGGGCGGGAAGCACGACGGCATATTCTTGGGGAGATGCACTCAACGGCGACAAGGCGGCCTGCAACGGGAACATTCCTCATGGATTCGGCAGCAAGCAATTCGGGCCGAGAAGCTTCCAGCCGAAGCCGGTAGGAAGCTATGCACCCAATGCATGGGGGCTGTACGACATGCACGGAAATGTTTCGGAATGGTGCGCGGACTTGTTCGGGCCATATCCCGACGGGGCCGTGACCGACCCAAAGGGGGCCGCGGACGGTGAAAGGCCCGTGTTGCGCGGCGGGTGCTGGGCAAACAGTGCCTGGAAATGCCGCTCCGCCTACCGTACGGATTATGCCTCATGGACGGAGAGTACAGGCTTCCGCCCAGTTTGTTCCATCCCGGAAACGGAAATGGCAAAGCCAAACGAGAAAAAAGCAACAGAATCTTTCACAGAACCTTCATTCCAAGACAAGGAAGGGATTGCGGAAACGGCAGGGGATGGAGCCGGCATGAAACTGCTCGGATTGTTCGGCGTACGGTTCGGGCAGCAGATGCCGGAATCGGAAACATGCGAGACCAACAGCAGCGGCAATCGCGTGTATTCTTTCAAGTCCGGCACTTTCCTTGAGAAATTCGGAGATTGCACAATCTTTGCAACCCCGACATCCAGGCGCGTTTCCGGGATACGGACCACGTACGTGGACATGGACATGGTCGGCATTGCAAGGGAGACGTACCGGGAATCGGGACAGGCCGAAGACGAAGCGCTCGGCGCCTTGATCGCCCAGCTTTCCCAAGCCGACGGCGGGGGCGACGACATCGGAGAGGTATTCGAGGAGACAATCCGTGTGTTTGAGCGGCGCTTCAACCGGTCTGCAAAACGGGACGCAACGGACACAGCCCGCTTTCTGTTTGCAAACACCAATGTTGTGATCGTGAAGAAAATCAAAGTTCCTTCAGGGCACGCGCACGTGGTTTTGATCGATGCGGTTGATATTGCCCTGCGGAAATTGGCAGAGCGAGAGGCGGGTGATTCCGCTGCCCAGTAGGCTTTCGGGGGAAGCCAATACAATCAGCAACATGGAAACAAGAAACGAAAGGAACAAACCATGAGCGCGACATTGCGTTGCCCGAAGTGCGGGCATGAAATCGACCGGGAGAACCCGGTGTGTGCGGGGTGCGGGGCGAAGCTGAAGGTCAAGCCGCTGAAGCTGCCCGAGACGCCGGTCGTCAAGGTGCCGAAGGCGGCTACGGACAAGGGGCGGCCGCTGCCGCAGCCCGAAGGGTACCGGTGGGTGAAATCGGACGAGCGGGCCCCCAGCAGTTTCGGAGAGGCATGGTCCAGAGGGTGGAAATATTCTTTCGCGGGACGTGCTTCGAGGAAGGAATTCTGGCTCAGGCAGATATCCTTCGTGCTGGAAGGCGTAGGGGTGGGGTTTGTCGCGGGGCTGTTGAGCGGAATGGTCGGCAATTCGCTACCCATGCTACTGGTGTGGATTTGGATGCTGGCGGCCATGGTCCCCATGTGCGCGTTGTTCGTCCGGCGTCTGCACGACGGAGGTTTTTCCGGCTGGGTGGGGGTTGGCAGACCGATCGCGATTGTGCTGTGCTTCGTGGGGGCGCTGATTCCGATTCTGTTCCAATTGGGTGCGGTGTCGTATTACGCCGCGGTCCGCGGTGAAGACATCGCCTTTTTCGGCGGACTTCTTTCCTTCATCCAAGGCGTGGTCGAAATCGTTTTCGGCGTGCTTCCCGGAACGCCCGGCACGAACAAGTATGGACCCAACCCGTACGCGAAGACCGTCTCCACGACCGGAGCAGATGTCCTTCCCGGTACGGGAGTCTGTCAGTCGTGCGGGCGGCAGCTGGAGCCGGGTCAGAAGTTCTGTCCAGGATGCGGGAAGCCGACGGTCCCAGAAAAGGCGAAGTGCCGGAGGTGCGGGAAAGAGCTGGACGCGGGGCAGAAATTCTGCCCGCACTGCGGGACATCGGTGGGGGGCGAAGCTGGCGGGGTAGAGGACGAACCCAAGCCGCAAGGGTAAGGAGACGGGTCAACCATGGGAGGCGAAGAGGTAAATTCCACAAACGATGAGAATGCAGGCCCATGATGGAGGAAGGCAATGAATTGTCATTCATGGCAAAGGTCATGGAAAAGGTGACGCACCCCATCTCTCTCCGTGCTCTGTCAGAATCGAAAGCCATATGCTGAAAACAAAAGCAGGAATCGAACCATGAGCGAAACACTCCGTTGCCCGAAGTGCGGGCATGAAATCGACCGGGAGAATCCGGTGTGTACGGGATGCGGGGCGAAGCTGAAGGTCAAGCCCCTGAAGTTGCCCGAAAAGCGCATTGTCAAGGTTCCGAAAAAGATTGTGGATGAAAACGGTGCACGGCTTTCGGAAGGGTATTGTCCTCAATGCGGCGGCAAGCTGGGGGCGGGGCAGAAGTTCTGTCCCGAATGCGGGACGCCGGTGGCCGGGAGGAAGGCGGGGCCGCCGCCCGTGCGGGCGGCGGGGCGCACGGCGGACGCCCGCAAATACGACGAAGCGGTGCGGATGGGGCAGGAGATCGAAGGACAGGCTGTCGATTGGGCCAATTTTTCCGGATGCCTGATCGATCCGGTTTTCGGCGGCCTCCCTCTGATGATTGCCTGCTTCTTCTGGCACGAACTCTGGTGGTTTCTGGGTATTGCCTTGGTTTTCGGC
>JAFSUH010000118.1 GCA_017445365.1 Kiritimatiellia bacterium
CCGACGTTGACGTGGGGTTTCGTGCGCTCGTATTTCTCTTTGGCCATGGGGATGGTTCCTTGTGAGGTTGGGGTGGGTGGTTATTAAAGGGATGGGAGCCTGCGACCAGAATCGAACTGGTGACCTCATCCTTACCAAGGATGCGCTCTACCGGCTGAGCTACACAGGCGCCGGACGGTTGGACGGTTCCGCGGGGAGGGAAACGGGAGACCGGAAATCCCGTTGCAAAAATACACTTCGCCCAAGTCAAGGTTTTCACCGTAGAGGCCCGGGGAAGCGCTATCCTGTTTGCAACCGAACTGTCGGTCCCGTCCGGTTACCGCCGGGCGAAATCGTGACGCACTATACCAGCCATTCCGCCCCTGTCAACCCCCTCCGAAAAAATTTCCCGGCCCGGGAATCAGGGGGACGGGGAAAGGGATTTGCGGCGGTAGAGCGCAAGGCCGTGGGTCGGGGACGCGAAAGGCGGCGGACCTTCGACATGGGCGAGGTCGTAGTGGATGCAAATCCACTCGAAGACGGTGCGGGCGTACCCGAGGCCGAAGAACGGCACCCCGTAGAAAGACGTGTCGGCATTGGCGTAGAGGATGTAGTCGGGCGGGTTCCGGCGGAGGGCGGCGAGAACGGCGGATTCGGTGTAGGCGGAAAACTCGGGCGGGGCGAGCGTGGCGAAGGGGATGGAGGACGGAAGGCGGAGGAGATAATTCATCATGGCCGCGCTCGGGAAGGCGGCAAGCGTCGCCTCCGGGGGAAGGTTGGCCCGCAGGAAGTCCTCCATGGCGTTCCAGTGGAGCGTGCGATCGTCGGAGAAAAAGGCATCGCCGGGGTTTCCGGTGCGAACGGGATGTTCGGCAGGGTGTTCGGCACGGGTTTCGCGGAGTCCGCGGAGGAACACGAAAGCGAACAGGCACCAGAACAGGAGGGCAAGGGCGATGGCGGCGCGGCGGCAAGGCCGGGAAGGATGGAGCGCGGGCAACCAGTCCAAGGTCAAGGCGACGGTGCAAAGGAAGGCGGGGGCCGCGAGGACGAAGCCGTAGTGCCAGATGCGGACGAAAAAGAAGATTTTGAAGAGAAGGGCGAAGGCGAAGAGGGAAAAGAGAAGGCGGAGAAGCGGGACGGGGGCGGCGCGGGGAAAGAAGGAGAGAGCGAGGGCGAAAAGGACGAAAAGCGGGAGGGAGCGGGGAAAAAGGCGGTAATCCACGCGAAAGAGGCAGAAGAGGGCGAAGGCGAGGGAAATGGCGGCCGGGAGGATGCGGATGGCGGTGCGGGGCAGACGGAGGCGGGGGAGAAAAGCGAAAGCGGCGTGGAGGGCGAGGAAGAGGGGGAAGACGGGGAAAAACATCGACCGGAGATTGGCCGCCAGGTCGTCGGTGCCCATCGAAAACGCGAAGTAGGGCATGGCGCGGATTTGGGGATTGAAAAGGGAGCGCCAGGGGAGGAGCAACGCGTCGGTGGCGGTGCGGAAGGGAAGGTGGATGGCGAGAAGGGCGAACGTGGCGGCGAGAACGGTGGCGGCGGAGAGGAACGCGACGAGGGCGGCCAGGCAAAGGCGGCGGGGGGAGGCGAGGCGGCGGAGGGCGGCCAGGGGGCAGGCCGCGGCGAGGGCGAGGCATCCGGCAAAGGCGACTTCGGGCTTGGTCAGGAGGAGAAGGCCCGCGAGGACACCGGCGAGTGCGTGGAGGGGCAGGGAATCGCGGCGGAAGGCGGCATCGACGGCGAAGAGGGCGAGGAGGGAAAGGAGGAAGCCGTGGGTGATTTCGTGGACGTAGGGGGAGAGGTAATTGTCGTTCGGGGTGGCGGAGTAGGAGACGAACGAGAAAAAGAGGATGAAAAGGGAGAGACCGGCGACGCGGGCGGGAGGCGAAGCGATGAGCGAGAGGATGCGGCGGAGACAGGCCAGGATGGCGAGCCAGACGAGGAAGTTCAGGAGGTAGAGGTGGTGGAGGGAGGGGCAGAGGAGGCGGAACCAGAGGGCGTTGACGCAGGAAGAAAGGGGGCCGAAGTAGCGGGCGACGTCGAGGTAGAGGGTTTTGCCGCAGGAGAGCATCCAGGCGGTGTAGAGCTCGTGGCCGAAGTCGATGAAAAGGTCCGTCCACTTCAGCCAGGTGAAGCGGAGGACGGCGGCGGCGAGGAGGGCGTACCAAAGCCATTCGGCGGCGAGGAGGGCGCGGCGGCGGTGGATGGCGGAAATTGGCATGGGGAAACGTTCGCGGAAGCGCCGGGAAAAGGCAAGCGCTTCCGTGCGGCGAAAAAGGGGTCTGTCCCCTTTTTTGATTCGGAATCGGCTCGCCTTGCGGGGGGCGGGGCTGGCAAAATGCAGGCATGAAAGCGGAAATGGCCGGAGAAGCGGGAATGGCGACGCGTTGGATGTGCTTGCTTCCGGCGTCCTTGCCTCTCCTTCTGGCGGGATGCCTGGTGGTCCCCTGCCCCACTGCGCAGCCCACGACACGGAATCGTGTTTCCCCTTGCAACAAATCGGACTCATGCCAGCCTCGGAAAGGCACCGAATCCTTTCGTCCCATCCCCCGCCGATGCCGTCCGATCCGCCTCCTTTTCGGAACCCCTCGTTGTCCGTTCGGCAAGACGCAATGTTCCCACCGTTCAAAAAACATCCCAGTTGATGGCATTTTTTGGGACAAGTGACCTGTCCTTGTTCTCCCGGAGCCACTTCGCCGTCTTCTCAATGGCGGGCCAAGAAAAATCGAAAGTGGAATATTTTTAAAATCGGTTTGACATCAAACAAGAAATCATATTTTATTTCAGACCGAAAACGATATGACCAATTTCAATCCAGATTTGTTCCGGCTTGCCCGTGAAGAACAAGGGTTGTCCCAAAAAGCCCTTGCGGAAAGACTTCACGTGGCACAATCCGAAATCAGCAAAGCCGAAAGCGGCAAGAAGATTCCGGGAGAGGATTTTCTTGGCAGTGCCGCCTCGTTTTTCGGCTATGCGCCGGCATTTTTTGCACAAACCAACGTGGTGTTGCCGGAAGGGGGCATCCGCCACCGCAAGCGCTCCGCCCTTTCCGCAACGGTCCGCGCCCGCATCGAAGCGGAAGCGCTGGCCCGGATGATGGATGTCTCGGTTTTCGCAAAAGACCGGGGCGGACTTGCGAGCGACCTCCCGCCGAGGGAGGGAAGAAATCCCGTCGAAATGGCCCGGGCGCTCCGCGTTGCCTGGTGCGTTCCGCCCGGTCCCGTCGAAAAACTCGTCGCCCTTCTGGAGCGGCACAAGGTATTCGTCCTTTCCTTCGACTTCGGAACCGATCTTTTGGACGCCTTCGCCCTTCCGCAACCAGACCCGGAAGCTCCCGTTTGCATCGCGCTCAACGCCAATCCGGCGTTTCCGGCGGACAGGCAGCGGTTCACTCTCGCGCACGAGTTGGGACATGTCGTCCTGCACCGGGAAGAATTCGCCGACGAATCCGACGAGAAACGGCAGGAGAAGGATGCAAACCAATTCGCAGGCGAGTTCCTCGCACCGGGAGCGGACATCGGGCAAGACCTCGCGCCTCCTCTCACGTTCGCGCGCTTGCGCGAACTGAAATCCAAATGGAAGATGTCGATGGGTGCTCTCGTCCGGCGGGCCTACGACTTGAAAGTCGTCAAGGATGCGGACTACAAGCGCATCCAATTCTTCTTCGGCCGCTACGGCTACCGCAAACGCGAGCCCGACATGGGACTCGTTCGCGAGACGCCGCGCGGCGTGTCGTGGCTGGCGGGCGAATTCGTCGCGAAGCATGGTGCCGACGCCCCGGCGGCGCTCTGTCTCGCGCCGGCACTCTTCGCCCGCCGCTATCCCGCTGCCATTCCATCCACGGGAGGCATTGCCGTGACGTGATGCAACAGCTTTCCGCCCCGCGAGTGCGGGATGCGGACAAGAAAGGCCGTCCTCCGTTGGCGCGGAAAGACGGCTGGGAGTCTCCGGAATGTCGGAACATTCCAAAGAACTGGCGTTCACCATGCTTCAACATTCCGGAACTTTTGTCAATCTTCCCCCGCAACTCCCGCGGGAGAAACAAAACAGGAGGCATTTCCATGCCCATGTACAAGACAAGTTCCGAAATGCGGAACGACCCGAACTTCGTTCGGGACCGATTCCCCTGCGTGGGGGAATTCCAATTCGACACCATCAGGAAACAACCATTGCCGGACGGCGGAATCGGCCTTGTGGCCTGTTCGCGGACGAGTCGGCACGACCGACCGGAAAACTACCGGAAGGGAGTCCATTTTTTCGTGGACGACTACCGTTTCCGCAAGTTCCGCAACGACGTGGAAGCGGGCTTGGCGACCTATTCCCGCTACCGGTTCCTGCTCAACCCGGATTTTTCGCGCTACCGCGAGATGCGCGAATGGCAGATGATCGAGGCCATCGGCATGAACCGCTGGTGCGGCGCTTGGTGGCAGAGCAAAGGCTTGCATGTCATCCCGTCCGTCGGATGGGGATCTCCCTGGAGTCTCCGCTACTGTTTTCTCGGCGTGGAACGGAACGCCCCCGTCGCCGTGACCACGCTTGGCAACCGCCGGAGCAAGGCCGACTACCTCTACGGCTACGACGCCATGCTGGAAAGGTTGGCCCCGAGTGCCGTCATCTGCCTCGGGGAACCGTTCGCCGAAATGCGTGGCCCCCTCATCCCCGTTGCCTACGACTACTTCGGCAGGGAGGTCCGCGATGGGCGGTAACGGAACATTCGCAGCGGGGAGAAAGGTCCCTTTCCTCTATCGAACGGTTGGCAAAATCAACGGCATCAAAATTTTGCGGGGAACTGGTGGATTGCACAATTTGCCGGAAGAAGCCCATTCCAGCAAAGCGTATGTCAAGTTGTTCCCGGACGGGAATTTTTCCATGCTGCGGTTTTACGGGAAAGACCACCGGGTCAAACTGGAAATCGCCTATCATCGGGAACCGAAGATTGATTCCGAAGGGAAACCCGTTCTTCATTACCATCTGTATCCCGACGGAATCAAAAGCCGCACTCCCGCGCGCAAAGTCGGTCGGAAGTTCTATCTCGGATTCAAAGACATCTTGAAAGGAGTCCAATATCATGATTGACGGAGAAACAAGGACCTTTTTGGAAAAACTTCATTACGAAGACTGTTGGGCCCGGTACAGGGGACACGACCTGTTTTTCAATGGATGCCAATGCGAACTCGACGCGATGGGCCGTGTTGTTTCTTCGCGCTTGGAAGTTTGCGACGAAACGGAGGAAACGACGTTGTTTGCCATTCAAAAACCGACGCAGGCGGAATGTCTGGACGCATTGCTTGCTTCTCCGGTCTTCGATGGGCGGACATTCTGGGAAATCGAAAACGAACTCGTTTGGACCGACGGCCCCGAACACACGGAATGAAACGGGATTGCGCTCCCGAGACACGGACATGGGAACCCAAAGCGCGCCGGAGCGCTCTTTCCAGGAGAAATGCAATGGGAAACCTTGAATTGTTCCGCGATGAATCCCTGTCGACGGGGGAGGGTTGGAAATATGTCCTCGAAACCTTCGGCCACGTCTGGTTCGTCCTCGACGGGCAGCGGTATTTCGTCTTCCCCGAAGGGCCGCACCGCTACGGGTTGTGCCTCGGCGAGGACGAGCGGACGGGCAACTTCCCGCGTTGGGAGTTCGATTCGGAAGAGGCATTCTTGAACGCGAAGCTCTTCGGCGGGCGTTGCATCCTGGAACGTCTCGGCGAGGTGCTTGTTTACGACCCGTGACGCGGCAAGGCTGCCGCACCCCCGAAGAGTTTGCCAATGTTTGGCAAATTTCGCCTGATTTTGCCAAGGTTTGGCAAAATCCAAAAAGTGCGCGGCGGGTGGTTTTGCCAATGTTCGGCAAAATCGTCCCGTTTTTGCCAAACATTGGCAAATCCGCCTTCGGGCGCGGCGGACGGGCAAAAGAAAACCGCCGTCCGGGGAGGACGGCGGATTCGGGAAGCGGATTGCTTCTAGCGGCGGCCGCGGAGATGGCCCCGGCGCAGGAACCCGTCGTAGTGGCGGGTCACCAGGTACGACTCGACCTGCCGCATCGTGTCGAGCATCACGCCCACGATGATGAGCAGGGACGTCCCGCCGAAGAACTGCGCCACCATCGGCGGAATCTGCAGGCTCTTGTACAGCAGCATCGGCAACACCGCGATGACGGTGAGGAAAATCGCGCCGGCCAGGGTGATGCGCGTCATCACGCGGTCGAGGAATTCCGCGGTCGGCTTGCCCGGACGGATGCCCGGCACGTACCCGCCGTACTTCTTCAAATCGTCCGCGATCTGCACGGGATGGAACTGCGTCGCGACCCAGAAGTACGAGAAGAAGAGAATCATCAACGAGTACAGGATCACGTAGGTCGGTCTCCCGTATCCCAGATGGACTTGCGCGAAAGTCTTCGCCGCCGTCCACGGCAGGAGGCTCACGATGCGTTCGGGCATCATCAAAATGGCCTGGGCGAAGATGATGGGCATGACGCCGGAGTAGTTCACGCGCAGGGGCATGTACGTGCTCTGCCCGCCGTAGGTCTTCCGGCCGACGACGCGCTTGGCGTACTGCACCGGAATCTTCCGCTGCGCCTGCGTGACGGCGATGGTGACGCCGATGACGAGGAACGCGAGAACGAGCATGGTCACGCCCAGGAACACGTTGGCCTGGCCGCGGCGGAACATGTCGTACGCCTGCTGGATGGCGCCCGGCAACCGCGAGACGATCGAAATCGTGATGATGAGGCTGATGCCGTTTCCGATGCCGCGGGCGGTAATCTGCTCGCCGAGCCACATCAAAAGCATCGTGCCGGTCGTCATGCAGAGGAGGGCGATCAACATGAAAGCGACCTTGTTGATGACGACGATGTGTTCGCCGGGCATCAGCTGCAGTCCCATCATGCCCGGATTGAGCAGGACGGCGGCCATCGTGTAGCCCTGCACGATGCAGAGGGCGACCGTCAGGTAGCGGCCGTACTGGATGATTTTCTGCCGGCCGGCGTCGCCTTCGCGCGCCAGTTGGCCCAACGACGGCATGACCGCCGTGAGCAGCTGCAGGATGATCGACGCGGTGATCGAGGGCATGATGCCCAAAGCCCCGATCGCCGCCTGGGTCAAGGCACCGCCGGAGAAGAGGTCGAGCAGGCCCATGAACCCGATGTCGCCGCTTTGGCTGACCATCCGGTCCACCACCGACTGCAAGGTCGCCGCGTCCACGCCGGGCAGGGGAATGACCGCGACGAGGCGGCAGACGAAAATCAACGCAACCGTGAAAAAGATGCGTTGCCGGAGTTCCGGGATTTTCAGGCTGTTGGTGAAGGCGGAGAGCATGTCGGCCGGTTCTTTCCAAAAAGGGGTGGAATCCTCCACCGCCCCGGGAGAGGCTTACGCCTCCGCGGGGGCGGTCGTTTCGCCGCTCGCGGCGACGCCGGCGAGGCGGCAGGTGCCGCCCGCCTTTTCGATTTTTTCCTTCGCGGCCGCGCTGAACGCGTCGGCGACGACGGTGCGGGCTTCGGCGATTTCGCCGCCGCCGAGGATCTTCAGGGGCGCCTTGCCGGAAATGCGGCTGACCGCCTTCAGGCTTTCGGCGGTGATGTCGCCTTCCTTGACGACCTTGGCCGCTTCGCCGATGTTGACCGCTTCGAACGCGATGCGGCGGGCGTTGGTGAACCCGCGCTTCGGGATGCGGCGGATCAACGGCATCTGGCCGCCTTCGAAGAGCGGACGGTGCTTGTGGCCCGTGCGGCTCTTCTGGCCCTTGTTGCCCTTGCCGGAAGTCTTGCCCTTGCCGGAGGACTCGCCGCGGCCCTTGCGGGTGCGGGCGGTTTTCGCGCCGGGCGTGGAAACGAGTTCGTGAAGCTTCATGGAATTTCTCCTTCTTCCGCCCTACTGGCGGAGAGCGGTGATTTCTTCGCGGCTGCGCAGCTTGGAGAGCGCGTCGAACGTCGCCTTGACGACGTTGATTGGGTTGGCGCTGCCGAGGCTCTTGGCGAGCACGTCGTGGATGCCGGCGAGGTCGAGGACTGCGCGGGCGCCGCCGCCGCTGATGACGCCGGTACCCTTGCTGGCCGGGCGCAGGAGCACGTCCGCCGCGCCGAAGTGCCCGATGATCTCGTGGGGGATGGTGCGGTCGCGCATCGTCACGGTGATCATCGCGCGGCGGGCCATTTCGTTGCCCTTGCGGATGGCGTCGGTCGCTTCGTTGGCCTTGCCGAGCGCGTAGCCGATGTGGCCCTCGCGGTCGCCGACGACGACGAGCGCGGAGTAGCTGAACCGCCGGCCGCCCTTGACGACCTTGCTGGTGCGGTTGAGCGCCACGACGCGGTCCACGTACCCGTCGTCTGGCTTGGCCGGGCGTTCCTCGCGGCGGCGGTTTTCGCGCTTCGCCGGGGAGGAGGAGGCGCGGGGAGGCTTGTTGCTGGTGCTGGTGGGTTGGTTTTCCATCGTTGCTCCTTGGCGGAAATCCTAGAACGCGAGCCCGGCTTCGCGGGCCGCGTCGGCAAACGCTTTCTGGCGGGCGCCGTAGGCGAACCCGCCGCGGTCGTACACGACCGCCTTGATGCCCTTTTCGAGCGCCACGCGCGCCGCTTCGGCGCCCAGCGCCTTGGCGGTGGCGACGTTGAGGTCGGCGCCCTTCAGGTCCGCGAACGAGACGGTGGACGTTGCCGCGAGGGTCTTCGCGGCGGTGTCGTCGACGAACTGGACGTAGAAGTGCTTGTTGCTGATGAAGACGCTCATCCGGGGGCGCTCGGCCGTGCCCGACACCTTGCGGCGCAGGCGGAGATGGCGGCGGACGCGGTAATCTTTGCGGTTGTTCATTCTCATCTTAGGCCACCGTCTTTCCGACTTTGCGACGAACGTTTTCACCCTTGTAGCGGATGCCCTTGCCCTTGTACGGCTCGGGGGGCTGGAAGGCGCGGATGCGGCTGGCGACAAGGCCGACCTGCTGCTTGTCCGTGCCGCTGACCTTGATCGAGAGGCCGTCGCCGGAAACTTCGAGTTTCACGGTCTCGGGCGGCTCGTAGTCGATGTCGTGGGAGAACCCGACGGAGAGCTTGACGCCCCGGCCCTGGGCGGAGGCCTTGTAGCCGACGCCCTGGATTTCGAGTTCCTTGACGTACCCCGCCGTCACGCCCTTGACCATGTTGGCGAGGTGGGCGCGTGTGGTGCCGTGGTCGGCGTTGGCCTGCTTGCCGGAGCCGATGCACTTGACGACGAGCGCGTCGCCTTCCTGTTCGACCGAGACGGTCGCGGGGACGGGGAGCGAAAGCTCGCCCAGTTTGCCCTTCACGACGACCTTGCCGGAAGCGATTTCCGCCGAGGCGCCCGCGAGGGGGACGGGTTGTTTGCCGATACGGGACATGTCGATCTCCTTCCTACCAGACCTGGCAGAGCACTTCGCCGCCGATGCGGGCGGCGCGCGCTTCGCGGTCGCTCATGACGCCGCGCGAGGTGCTCAGCACCGTCGTGCCGATCCCGCCGCGGACGCGGGGGATGTCGCCCACGCCGACGTAGCGGCGCAGGCCCGGCCGGCTGACGCGGCGCAGCTGGCGGACGACGGGACGGCCGAAGCCGTCGTACTTCAGGGTGATGCGCAGGACCTTCTTCGCGCCGTCGCCGGTTTCGGCGAAGTCGGAGATGAATCCTTCGCGTTTGAGGATGCGGGCGATTTCCGCCTTCATGCGGGAATGGCCCATTTCCGCGGCGGGCAGGCCGGCGCGGCTGGCGTTGCGGATGCGCGTCAGCATGTCGGCGATGGGATCGGAGCAGCTCATGATCGTTTCTTCCTTCCTGCTACCAGCTGGCTTTGACGACGCCGGGGATCTTGCCTTCGCTCGCGAGTTCGCGGAAGCAGATGCGGCAGAGTTGGAACTTGCGCATGTACGCGTGGCGGCGGCCGCAACGGCGGCAGCGGTCGTACGCGCGGACGGGGAATTTCGGTTCGCGGGCGGATTTGACTTCCCAAGACTTCTTGGCCATCGGTTGTCTCCTTATTTCTGTTCCGCGGAAGCGCCGGCGAACGGCATGCCGAGGAGCTTGAGCAGCTCGCGGGCGTCGTCGTCGGTCGTCGCGCTCGTGACGATGGTGATGTCCATCCCCTGGACGCGCTTGACCTTGTCGGCGTCGATTTCGGGGAAGAGGGTCTGTTCCTTGAGGCCCAGCGTGTAGTTCCCGCGGCCGTCGAAGGCCTTGGGGTTGACGCCGCGGAAGTCGCGGATGCGCGGGAGCGTCGCGTGCATGAGCCGCTCGAGGAATTCGTACATGCGTTCGCCGCGGAGGGTCACCTTCGCGCCGATGGGCATGCCTTCGCGCAGCTTGAAGTTCGCGATGCTCTTCGTCGCGTGGGTCGTGACGGGCTTCTGGCCGGTGATCTTCGCGAGGTCTTCGGTGACGGCCTTGAGCAGATCGCGGTCGAGCTGGGCGTCGACGCCCATGTTGACGACGACCTTCTTCAGGCGCGGCACGGTCATGGGGTTGGCGAACCGGCCCGTCGCCTTGAGGGCGGGCAGGACGGTGCTGGCGTATTTCTCCTTGAGAACGGACATGGCTATTCCTCCTCCTTCTTGCCGGGACGGCTGACGAGGACGAGGTTGCTCGCCGCGATGGGCGCCTCGCGCTCGACGACGCCGCCGTTGGGGTTGTCCTGGGTCTTGCGCAGGTGCTTCTTGACGAAGCCCAGGCCTTCGACGAGGGCGCGGTTCTTCGACGGGAAGGTGCCCAGCACCTTGCCCTGCTTGCCCTTGTCGTCGCCGCAGATGGCCTTGACGATGTCGCCCTTGCGGATGTGCATGCGGCGGACCGCGGAACGCGTGTTCTTCTTGGTGGCCATCAGAGCACCTCCGGCGCCAGGGAAATGATTTTCATGTAGTTGAGGTCGCGCAACTCGCGGGCCACCGGTCCGAAGATGCGGCTGCCGCGCGGGTTCTTCTGGTCGTCGACGATGACGACCGCGTTGTGGTCGAAGCGGATCGACGAGCCGTCGGGGCGGCGGATGGGGGCCGCGGTGCGGACGATGATGGCGCGGAGGACTTCGCCCTTCTTGACCATCCCGCCGGGCTGGGCCTCGCGGACGGAGACGCGGATGACGTCGCCGATGCGGGCGACGGTCTTGCGCTGCCCGAGGACCTTGACGCATTTGACGAGGCGCGCGCCGGTGTTGTCGGCCACGCCCATTTCCGTTTCCATCTGGATCATTTCGACACCTCGCTTCCGGCGGCGCGGACGAGAATCGCCTTCAGGCGCCAGCGTTTGGTCTTGCTCAGCGGCCGGGTTTCGGCGATGAGGACCTTGTCGCCCTTGCGCGCTTCGTTGTTTTCGTCGTGCGCGCGGTACTTCTTGTGCATGCGGACGACCTTCCCGTACAGCGGGTGGGCGACGCGGCGTTCCGCCTCGACGACGATGGTTTTGTCCATGGCGTCGCTGACGACGACGCCCGTGCGCTCCTTGCGCAGGTTCCTGGTTTCGGCGTCCATGTTTCTACGCCCCTTTCGTTTCGTTCAAGAGCGTCCGGATGCGCGCGATGTCGCGGCGCGCGAGGCGGATGCGGTCGGGTTTCTCCAGCTGGGCGGAAGACTTCTTCACGCGCAGTCCGAAGAGTTCTTTTTCGGTTTCGGCGAGCTTCTGGAGAAGCTCTTCGCGGGTCAGGTCGCGCAATGCCTTGGCTTTCATGGCTCTCCTCGCGGGTTAGAGGGACAATCCGCGGCGCACGAGGGTCGTGCGGATGGGCAGTTTCGTGGCGGCCAGGCGGAGGCATTCGAGCGCCTCGGCCTCGGTGACGCCGTCCACCTCGAAGAGGATGCGCCCGGGACGGACGACGGCGACCCATCCTTCGATGGCGCCCTTGCCCTTGCCCATGCGGACTTCGAGCGGCTTCTTGGAGTAGGACTTGTCGGGGAAGATGCGGATCCACAGCTGCCCGTGGCGTTTCATCGCGCGGGTCATCGCGACGCGGCAGGCCTCGATCTGGATGTTGGTGATCCAGATGCGTTCCATGGCGCGCAGGCCGTATTCACCGAAAGCGAGCGTGTTGCCGCTCATCGACATTCCCTTGCGCGAGCCGCGCTGGGACTGCCGGTACTTCACGCGTTTAGGCATGAGAGGCATATCTCTTCTCCTTTCCGGAAGCCTGTTCGGCGGTCTTCTCTTCGCCGCTGCGGCAGATCCAGCACTTCACGCCGACGGCGCCGGCCATGGTGTTGGCCTCCGCGAAGCCGTACTGCACGTCGGCGCGGAGGGTCTGGAGCGGGACTTTGCCCACCATGAAGTGTTCGGTGCGGGCCAGTTCCGCGCCGCCGAGGCGGCCGCAGGCCTGGACGCGGATGCCGAGGGCGCCCATGTCCATGGCCAGCTGCAGCGCGCGCTTCATCGCGCGGCGGAACGAGATGCGGCGTTCCAGCTGCTGGGCGATGTTTTCGGCGACGAGCTGCGCGTTGACGTCGGCGTCGCGCACTTCCTTGATGTCCACGTAAATCTCCTTGCCGGTGGCGGCGGAGAGGTCTTCGCGGAGCTTGTCGATGCCCTCGCCCTTGCGGCCGATGACCACGCCCGGACGGGCGGTGTAAACGGTCACGCGGGCGCGGTTGGAGGAGCGCTCGATGACGATGTCGGCGACGGCGGCCTCCTTGAGGCGCTTGGCGACCATGTCGCGGATGACGACATCGCCGTTGAGCATTTCGCCGAAATGCTTCTTGTCCGCGTACCAGCGGCTCTTCCACTGCTTGTGGACCGCGGTGCGGAATCCGACGGGGTTGACTTTCTGGCCCAAGGTTGTTCTCCTATTTGGCGGCCTTTTGGCTGCGGGTGGCGGCGTTGCGCTTCGCGGGCTTGCGCTTCGCGGGCTTGGCGTCGGTCAAAACGACTTTGACGTGGGATGTTTTCTTGCGGATGGGGGACGCGGAGCCGCGGGCGTGCGGCCAGTAGCGCGGGAAGGTCGGGCCGGCGTCCACGACGGCGGAGGCGACGTAGAGTTCGTCGGCGCTCTTGTCGGCGTTTTCCTCGGCGTTGGCGACGGCGCTGCGGAGCGTCTTGCCCAACTGGACGGCGGCCTTGCGCTTGTTCAGTTCGACGCTGCGGAGGGCCTCCTCGACGCTCAGGCCGGTGATGGCGCGGGCGAGGTCGCGGGCTTTGGTGGGCGAGAGCCTCACGTATTTGCTGGTGGCTTGAATTTCCATGGTGTTGGTTTCCTTGGGCTTGCGGGACTTCGGAGGGGGGTCTTCAGTCCTGCCGCGGGCTCGTGCGCATGACCTGCGCCCGGTCGCCCTTCCGGGGGTAGTCGCCGGATGCGGTCTCGACGACCACGGCTCCGGAAACGTTTTCCCGTACGTCCACGACGCGGAGGCTTGCCACTTTCCGGCGGTCGCGCGTCACGACCAGCGGAAGTCCGTACCGGACGCCCGAGCGGGCGCCTTGGGAGAGGATGGCGGTTTCGAGATCGGGATTGACGTCCACGAGCCAGCAATCGACGGCCTCTCCGGCACGGCGGGAAAGGGTGTCTTCGGCGGGAGCCCGCTCGGCCTCGCGGGTATCGAGCGCCGCTTGCGCGGATGCCAGGGACTCGCTGATGGTTCGCAGGCGGCGGCGGAGAAGGTCGTTTTCCCGTTGGAGGGAGGCGTTCTCTTCCGCGAGCCGGCGGGTCACCAGTCGCGCCTCGGCGGACACGGTTTCCAGCAACTCGTTCTGCGCCGCGTCCGCTTGGGGCTCGGCACCGGGGGCCTCCGCCGGGGGGGTGTCCGCTTCCGGCGGGGCTGGGAGGGGCGCCTCGGGAGGCGCGGGAACATCAGCTTCCGTTTCGGTTGCGGACGGCTCCGAAAGGCTTTCGGCCGTCTCCGCGACCCCGGAAAGGACGGGAATCTCCAAGGATTCCGGGCTTTCCGGAAGACGCGCCGGGGGGGAATCCGGCGAATGCGTCGCAAAATGAGAGGCCGGGAAGATAACAGGATTTTTTTGCGGGGCAAGAGAAAAAAAGAGAAAAGCGGCGGCCCCGCCGAGGAGGGCGGCGAGAAGGAGGAGGAAGAAGAGGGCGAGGAGCTTTTTCACGCGGCGGAAACTAGCGGCCCGCCCGCCCGTTGGAAAGAGGAAAGTTGCTTGAGTTTCCTCCCTCGCCCGCAAGCCGCGCCCGGAAGGCATTTTGCCAATGTTCGGCAAATTTCATGCGTTTTTGCCGGACATTGGCAAAATGCGCCGGAGCGCCCGCCGCGGGGACGCGCGGGGCGGAGGCCCTGCCAACCAGGGCCCCGGCTCCGTTTTTGCTCGCGGTCCGCGCGAAAGCCCTCTACCTTCCGCCCCATGCGTTTCACCCGCGTCACCGAACTGCTTTCCGCCGTTTCCCGGCCCACCCTCTCCCTCGAGTTCTATCCGCCGAAGGACCTCGTCGGCTTCGGCGTCCTCGGCGGCGCCATCGAGCGGATGAAACCCGTCCGCACCGATTTCGCGAGCTGCACCTACGGCGCCGGGGGCTCCCGCCGCGACTTCTCCCTCGCCGCGCTCGAACTGCTCCTCAAGATGGGATTCTCCCCCGTCATCGCGCATCTGACCTGCGTCGGCTCCTCCCGCGCGGACCTCGAAGAGACGGTCGCGCGCATCCACGCCCTCGGCATCCGCAACATCATGGCCCTCCGCGGCGACCCGCCGCAGGGCGAAGCGGCTTTCGTCCCCGCCGCCGGGGGCTTCGCCCATGCGAGCGACTTGGTCCGCCTCGTCAAGTCCCTCCGGCCGGACATGGACGTCGGCGTCGCCGGATACCCGGAATGCCACCCGGAAAGCCCGGACGTGGCATCGGACATCGCCCGGCTCAAGGGAAAGGTGGATGCGGGCGCGGACTTCGTCACCACCCAGCTTTTCTACGACACCGACGCGTTCCTCCGCTTCCGCCAGCGCGCGGTCGCCGCGGGCGTCGCCGTCCCGATTCTGGCGGGCCTGATGCCCCCCACGAGCCTCAAGGGCATCGAGCGGGCGGTCGCGCTTTCGCGCGTGACGGTTCCCGACGCCCTGCGCAAGGCGCTATCGGAAGCGGCCGACCCCGAAGAAACGGGACTCGCGTGGCTGGAAGGGCAAATCGAGCGGCTCGTGCGCGAAGGGGTCGCGGGCATCCACCTCTACATCCTGAACCGCGCGCGCCCCCTGCTCCATCCCCGCCTCGCCCGCGCCCTCTCCCTCCTCCGCGGAAACTCCATCGCCTAGGTGCCGGAAGCAGGCTCGCGGACCCTTTGCTTTGCGGCGGCTCCGCTTGCGCGTGCCGCCGCATCCGCCGCCAAGCGTTTTGCCAATCCTTGGCAAATTGCCGCACAAGGTTGCGCCAAGGGAAAATGGCTGGCATCCTCTTTTACGGCATGAAGAAATTCTTCCGCCTCCTGTTCGACACCGCTTGGACGCCCATCGTCCTTTGCCTCGGGGCCGTCGCCTTTTCCGTTTTGTGCCATGCCGCGTTTTGGCGCTTCACGACAGCTTGGCAGAAAGCACTGATCGCGTTTTCGGTCCTGCTCCTTCCGCTCGCGGCTCTCCTCGTTGCCGTCGCCTTCGTCCGCGCCCTCCTGCAACGCTGCTGGCGGCGGGCGCTCGTCCTCGCCCTCTTCGCGGCCCTCGGACTACTTTTCGCCGTCGCGTGACGCCCCTCCGCGCTTCTTGCTTTTGCCGTTTTACTGCTTGCCGGGAGGCGGCGAAACCACCTCCAAAAGCGCCTCGTCCAAGACGGCCGCGAGCGCGAAAACGTCGTGAGCCTCCCCCTCCCGCGGCACCGTTTCCCCAAAACCCACGCAACGGTCGTCGCGAAAGGGTTCACGGCAGTTCCTCCAATTCGCCGATCCACCTCCGCAGGGCCGCCCGGTCCACGTCGAGGGCTTCGTCGGCGCACGGTTCCCCGAAAACTGCAATCACGCGTTGCCGCGTCCCGGCATCCCCGTTGCGACCGGCCTGCATGGCCAAATGGGAAGCCTGCTCCCGATTGGCGGGGTAGAAGCTTTCGCCCGTGAGCACTTCCCGCAACCACGCCTCCCATGCATCTTCCCCCTTCAACTCTGCGACCCATCCCCCCAAACGGTTTTGGTTCACCCGGCGGGAGTCGCTTGCCCGCATTTCGGTCGGCACTTCGATGACCCGTTGCCGGGGCTTTTCGTCTGCGTCGCGGCCAATCCGGAAAACATCCTCGTAAACCATCCATCGGTCGAAATCGCCGAACCGTTTGTCGGCCACCGCTTCCCGCACCCACTCTTCCCACTTCTCCGGCGTCATGCGGAGGCCTGCGCGGAGAGCCGTTTGACGCAAATTCCCGTCTTCCGCATCCTGCATTACTTCGCGGACGAACGGAACGCCGCTTTCTCCGGCGAAAGGAACCAGCGCCCACAAGGCGGCCCCGCTCACATGCCACCGGAGGGGATCGTCGCTTGGGGGAAGTCCCTCCCGGACGGATTGCATCAATCGCGAGGCCATTTCTTCGTCGGAAAGCCCTGTGCCCTGGCAAGCGCGGCAAGGTCTTCCTCCGGTCCCGGATCCTCCTCGTCCCGGCACATCAGGAAAATGTCGTGGAATCGCGCCCGGTCCTCGTCCGCCAGCGACTGCGCGGAAACGCTTCCGGCAACCAGCAGGAAGCACGCAAGGCAACGCAAAAGGCGGACTTTCGTTTTTCTTTCCATCATCCCCTCAAGCACACACGTCCGCTTAAGGGCCCGCCCAAGAGACAGACCCCGTTGGTTTTGCGGTCGAATCCGTGCCGCCTACTCGTCCAGCAGGTCGATATCCTCTATTATCGGCAATTTTTCCTTGCCCCGGATTTGGGCTCCCCACTTCGACCGGTAAACGATTTTGCCGTTCCGCAACACGAGCAAACCGAAATCGCCGTAATCCCCGTTTTGATAGTCGAAATAGCAAACGGAATCCCCGGCACGAAGCCGCTCCTTGAAATGGCGCCACTGCGGATTCTTCCGGATGTCATTGCACTCGTTCATTTGGGCAATGCAGTCCAGGTAGCAAGCGAGTTTCTCCGGCTCGTCCATGCGCTTCCCGACCCCGCTGATGAACGCATCCACGGTATCGTATTGTTGCTCCGCCATGCGCTCCATGAAGGAAACGGACACGGGTTCCAAAACTTCGTAAAAAGGCATTCCGGGCAACTGTCCGGGAAATTGCGCCCGTTCTTCCGAAGGTTGTCGAGGTGCGGACCTGCACCCCGGCAGGAACATCGCCGCAACCAGGAAAAGATTCCGCAATGGCATTGCCACTGTTTGCCGTAGATGCTTTTGCGTGTTTTTCATGGGAACTTTTCGGAAAATGGCGAAAAACGGTTGCTCGATTCCAAGCAAACCAATCCCCGCCCGTTCGGTCAAGCGGGAAAGGTATCCGTTTTTCCTTCCCGCTCCCCGGTTCCGTCCCTCCTGTCCGAAAACTCTCCGCGGGACTTTTGATTCCCGACGGCGGGGACGCCATCGCCACATCCACGGCCCCCCACCGGTGGGGCGAGGCGTCCCTGCCGAGCCGCGGTTCTCCGCTTGCCAATGCTTGGCAAAATTCCCTTGATTTTGCCAATGTTTGGCAAACGGCTCGCCCCACCTTTTGGATTTGCCAATGTTTGGCAAATTCGGGCCATTTTTGCCAAACATTGGCAAAACGGAAAAAACGCGCGGCTTTTGCCGCGCGTCCTTCCGCACTTCTTGCTTTTTACTTCTTTCCTTCTTGCTTGGCGGCGGCGGCGGCCGCCGCCTTCGCCCGCTTCCGCCGCATCCACGCCAGCTGCGCGATCATCAGCACCTGGTTCGTCGTCCAGTACAGCGACAGGCCCGACGGAAACGCGTAGAACAGCACCGTGAAGAGAATCGGCATGAACGCCATCATCTTCTGCTGCTGCGGGTCGCTCGTCGGCGTCATCTTCTGCTGCAGCCACATCGTAACCCCCATCAAAATCGGCAGGAAATTCACGCCGAACGGCACCACCGACGAAAACAGGTTCTCCGGACGCGAGAGGTCCGCGATCCAGAGGAAACGCGAAAAGCGCAATTCGATTGCCCCGCGCAGCACGATGAACAAGGCGAAGAACACCGGAATCTGGACGAGCATCGGCAGGCACCCGCCCATCGGGTTGATGCCGTGCTCCTTGTAAATCGCCATCATCGCCGCCTGCTGCTTCTGCGGGTCGTTCTTGTATTTTTCCTTCGCGGCGTTCACCAGCGGCTGGACGTCCTGCATCTTCTGCGTCGAGGACATGCTCTTGTGATTGAGCGGCCAGAACACCAGGCGGATGAAGACCGTCAGGAGGATGATGCTGATGCCGTAGTTGAACGGCGGGACGTACTCCTTGAACCGGAGCATCAGCCACAAGAGCCCCAGCCCGATCGGCCGCCAGAACCCGAGCTCCAGCGTCTCCTCGCGATGGGCGCCGGTCGCCTTCAGGGTCGCGTAGTGCTTCGGGCCGATGTAGAGCGAGCAACCGAAAAGCGCCCCGTCGCCCGCGGCCACTTCCGCGCCGGGCAGGCGCATTTCGCCCGCGATGGCCGCGAGCGGCGTTTCCGTGCGGCGGAAGAAGAGCATCGAGCGGACCGTGCGCGGCTCGCCGCGGCGGCCGAAGGCGGTGACGGTCTCCGCGTACGGGACCGGGTCGGTGCACGAAAGGATTTCCGCGAAGTACTTGTCCTTGACCGCGAACCACTCCGCCTGCACCGCCTTCTTCGCGTCCGGCACGACGCGCGACTGGGCGGGGGAGGTCGAAAGCGGGAACCACTTTTCCAGCTTCGTCGCCCAGTGGTCCACGGAGCTTTCCGAAAGCGTGTCGAAGCCGAGCGTCGGGGCGCGGTCGGACTTGTCGCCGGGAAGGTCGTGCATCCAACCCGCCGCGTAGGAGACGGAGGCCGCGAGCGGGGCGCCGGTGCCGTTGCGCACTTCGTCGGCAAACGTCAGTTCGTAGCCGTTTTCGGCGAGCGTGACGGTGCGGACCCATTCGCCGCCGTCGGGGGCCGTCGCGCGGTACACCGCCCGGCGCGCGGAGGATTCCGCAAGCGTGAAGGCGAGCCGCGCGCCGGAGACGAGGAGCATCCCCGCGGGCCGTTCGGAGAAGTCGAAGGCGACCGGGCCGGAACCGGCGTCGCCCGTCATCGGGTACTTCGCCATTTCGGCGCGGGAAACGCCGCCGCCGAAGCTCGAGAGGGTGACGCGGAGATCGCCGTTTTCGAGGGTCGTGAAGACCGTGCCGGCCGGGGGCGGGAGTTCCCCGGCGGGTTCGGATGCGGCGGGCGCCGCGGGGCCGGGGGCGGCGCCGTTGTCCGCGACG
>JAFSUH010000119.1 GCA_017445365.1 Kiritimatiellia bacterium
CATCCCCCAAAAATCCTGTCAATCCTGTGAATCCTGCCGAAAATTCTCTGTGCCTCGGTGCCTCTGTGTGAGTCTTCTTTCTTTTCAATTCAAGTGCGCGGCAAGATGCCGCACCTCCGAAAAATCCCTGCGGCTCGGTGTCTCCGTGCGAGATTTCTTTGTGTCCCTTGCGTCCTTTGCGGCTCCCCAACCCGTTTTCCATGCCCGCGAAGCGGGGTTCAATGCCTTTCCATGTTCCGACCCTTCGAGAACCTTGCGAACTTCGCGCGAGGCTTTTTTCCACGGACGCGCGGCTGGAAGCCGCATCCCCCAAAAATCCTGTCCGAAAAATCTCTGTGTCTCCTGCGTCTCTGCGGGAAACTTTTCTTGGCTTGAAAAGCACGGCGCTTCGCGCCTCTGCGTGGGACTTTGTTCTCCTCGGGCACTTGTTCCTGCGGCTTGGCGAGTCTCCGTCCCGCAGACATGGCCGTGGATGGAGGAAACACCTGGGAAGAGCCGCCCGTCACCCGCGGGCGGCGGCGAGGGCGCGCAGTTTCCGGGCGATTTCGTCGAGCCGTTCGTCCGTGCCGTGGCGGTGCAAGCGGAGGTGCCGGCCGTTGACCATCAAGTACCGGTCGCCCGAGCGCTTGAGGTACAAAATGTTCCCCTCCGTTTCGATCCGCCGCAACCCCAGCCCCGCCGCGACGATTTTCATCTTCGTCACCTCCAAGAGGCGCGCGAGGGCCTTCGGAATCGGCCCGAAGCGGTCGCGCAGTTCCGCCGCGAGCGCGTCCACTTCCCGCTCGAAGGCGCACTCGGCAATCCTGCGGTACACGGCGATGCGCTGGTTTTCCTCCTCCACGTAATCGCGCGGAATCACCGCCGCGCGCGCGGCCTCGCCCTCCTCCGGCGAAGCGCTCAGGAAATCCAGCCGCGCCTCCACCTCGATGATGGGCCGCTCGGGCTCGCCCTTGAGGCGTGCCACGGAGCGGGCGATGAGCTGGCAGTAGAGCTCGAATCCGACCGAGGCGATGTGCCCGCTCTGCGCGGCACCCAGCACCGACCCGGCGCCGCGCAGTTCCAGGTCGCGCAGGGCGAGCTTGTACCCCGCGCCGAGCGCCGAGTGCTTGCGGAGCGCCGCGATGCGCTCGCGCGCCGCGCCGTAGAGCCCGCCGTGGCGCGGGAGGAGGAGGTACGCATACGCCTGCTTGCCGCTCCGGCCCACCCGCCCGCGGATCTGGTAGAGGTCCGCCATCCCGAAGCGGTCGGCGCGGTCCACGAGGAGCGTGTTGACCGAGGGGATGTCCACGCCGCTACCGATGATGGTGGTGCAGAGGAGGAGGTCGTACTCCCCGCGGATGAACGCCCTCATCGTCTCCGCCAGCGCCTTTTCCTCCATCTGCCCGTGCCCCACCCCGATGCGGATGCCCGGCAAAATCCGCCGCAGGCGCGCCTCGACCAGCCCCATCGTCTGCACGCGGTTGTGGAGGAAGAACACCTGCCCGCCGCGCGCGACCTCGCGCTGGACGGCCGCGACGACGAGCTCGTCGGAGTCCGGCGCGACGCGCGTTTCGATCTGGAGGCGCTCGCGCGGCGCGGTGCGGATCAAGCTCATGTCCCGCGCGCCCATGAGGCCGAGGTACAGGGTCCGCGGGATCGGCGTCGCGGAAAGCGTCAGCACGTCCACCGCCTCGCGCAGGGTCTTCAGGTGCTCCTTCGCCGCGACGCCGAAGCGCTGCTCCTCGTCCACGATGACGAGCCCGAGGTCCTTGAAGGCGACGTCCTTCGAAAGCAGCCGGTGCGTGCCGATCAAAATGTCCACCTTCCCCGCGGCGGCGGCGGCGACCGTCGCGGCGCGCTCGGCGGGCGGCCGGAAGCGGCTCACGACGTCGATGGCGACGGGAAACGCCGCCATGCGCGAGCGGAAGGTCTCGAAATGCTGCTGGGCGAGCACGGTCGTCGGCGCGAGGACGGCGACCTGCTTGCCGCCGCAGACCGCCTTGAACGCCGCGCGCATGGCCACTTCGGTCTTGCCGTACCCCGCGTCGCCGCAGACGAGCCGGTCCATGGGCCGGGCGCTTTCCATGTCGCGGGCGACATCCTCGATGGCCTTGCGCTGGTCGGGCGTTTCGACGTACGGAAAGGAGCGGGCGAACTCCTCCTCCCACGCGCCGGCGGGCGGGAAGGCGAAGCCGGGGACGGCGCGGCGGCGCGCCTGCGTTTCGAGGAGGCGCGCGGCGAGGTCGCCCGCGGCGCGCATGGCCGAGGCCTTTTCGCCGTTCCAGCGGCGGCCGCCGAGGCGGTGGAGGGGCGGGGCGGTGCCGCCGCCGACGTAGCGCGAAAGGAGGTGTGCCTGCGCGGTCGGGACGTAGAGCTTCGCCCCCTCCGCGTACTCGATGACGAGCGCCTCCTGCGTGCCGCCGCCGACGCGGATTTCGTAAAGCCCCAAGTACTTGCCGATGCCGTGGTCCAGGTGCACCACCCGCTCGCCGGGCTTGAGGTCCATCCAGTCGGTGAGGCGCGCGCCGGTCTCGTCGGTCGCGACCGCGCGGCGGGTCTTCCACGTCGGCCGCGCCCGCCGCGTCGCGTAGAGGTCGCTTTCGCCCGCAAGGAGGAGCTTGCGCTTCGGGCAGGCGAAGCCGCCCGAAAGGATGCCCGCGAACGCCCCCACGCCGCGCGCGGCGAGGTCGGGATGCGCCGCGCGCCAGCGCGCGACCGCTTCGGCGGACGGGAGGAAGAGGCCGATTTTCCAGCCTTTCGCGGCCCGTTCGCGCAGGGAGTCGAGGAAGCGGGCCTCCTCGCGGGCGATGGCGTCCGGCGGGATGGCGCGGCCCACGAAGGCGGAAAGGCCGCCGGGGTCGGCGAGGCCCCACGGAAATTCCTCCGCGCCGCCTTCGGGCGGGGTCCCCGCGTCGATGCGTCCGCCGCGGAAGAGTTTCGCGAGGTCGCGCCGCCAGCGCGCCCACGCGGCGGGCGGGTCGGCCGCTTCGGAGCCGGAAAGGGAGGAGGAAAAGTGGTGGAAGGCGGAAAGCGGCGAGAGGAAGAGGAAGGCGCTTGCGTCGGGGAAGTAATCCGTCGCCTCGCCGGAGAAGGCGGCCGCGGCGGGGGCCGAGGGGAAGGAGAAGGACGGGATTTTTTCGTCGCTGCACTGCGTCGCCGGGTCGAAGGTGCGCAGGGACTCGACCGTGTCGCCGAAAAACTCCACGCGGACGGGGGACGGGGCGGACGGCGCCCAGAAGTCGAAGATGCCGCCGCGTTGGGAAGCTTGCGCGGGGGCGACCACTTCGGGGGTGAAGGCGTAGCGGTCGCGCAGGAGTTCGCCGGCGAGGGTTTCCGGGGAGAGCGCGTCGCCGACGGCAAGCGTGCGGCGGAAAAGGCCGTCGGGGTCGGGGGCGGGCTCGCGGAGCGCGGGGACGGAAGCGAGGAGCAGCTTCGGCGGGGTCACGCGCAGGGAGGAAAGAGCTTCCAGGCGGCGGGCGAGCGCAGGAGAGGAAGCGGCGGGCGCGGCGTCGGCGGCATCCGCGGCGGAGGGGAGGAGGAGAACGGAGGGGCGGGTGGACGGAGGGAAGAGCGGGAGGAGGGAATCGATGTCGCGGGCGGCTTCTTCGGCGGCGGAGGGGCTGTCGAAAACGGCGACGAGGGTCGAAGGGGCGAGGGAGGCGAGCGCGACGGAAACGAATGCCCGTTCCGCGCCGTCCAGCGGGGAGGCGACCAACGTGCGCGCGGCGTCGGCCAGCACGGCGGAAAGGAGGTTCCGCCCTTCGGGAGGGAAAAATTCCGCTGGAAAAAACGCGCGCACGGCGGGACCTTACCCGATTCCCGCCCCCGAAAAAAGCGATTGCCTTTCCGGGGCGGCGCAATTAAGTTGCCCCCCGTAACCGAAAGGACCAATCCATGAAAAAGTTTTCCCTCCCGATCGCCCTCCTCGCCGCCGCGCTTCTCGCCGCCTGTTGCTCCCCCTGCCCCAAGGGCCCCTGCCCGCCCGAAGGCAAGCCCGCCTGCGAAAAG
The DNA here is from genome assembly GCA_017445365.1 of Kiritimatiellia bacterium. Classification (GTDB taxonomy): domain Bacteria; phylum Verrucomicrobiota; class Kiritimatiellia; order CAIQIC01; family Lenti-01; genus RGIG3480. Next base: position 3,988 of record JAFSUH010000119.1, read on the forward strand.
AAATGCGACAAGCCGTGCAAGGGCAAGAAAGGCCCGCCGGAGTGCTGCAAGAAGCAGGAACCCTGCTGCGCCGAAAAGGCTCCCTGCTGCAAGCCGCCGAAGTGCAAGAAGGCCCCGAAGGGCGACGCGCCCGAAATGAAGGCGCCGGAACTCCCGCCGCCCGCCCCGGAAGCCCCCGCTCCCGAAAAGCCCGCCAAGAAGGCCAAGAAGGCCCCGAAAAAGGCCAAGAAAGCCGCGCTTCCGCCTCCGCCCGAGGTGAAGTAGCCTTCGCTTTCCCGCCCGCCGGACGCCCCGCGTCCGGCGGGGCATCCCCTCCCCCGTCCGCGCTGGAACGCCGCGGACGGTTTCCCGCCGCCGGAATCCCCTTGGCGGCATCCCTTCCCCGTGCGGAGCCCACGTGAACGACAACGACAAACGAACCGAACCCGAACGAGACGGCGGCCTGACGGAATTCCTTTCCGCCTGGCCGTACGGCGCGGAAGCCGCGTGCCCGGCGCGTTGGGTCGTGACGCCGAGCGGCCGGAAGATGCTGCAGCTGCGCATCGACATCGGCGTTCTCCAGATGGCGCCGGACGGGCGGCCCGACGGGACGCTCCCCCACGGGATGGACTCGCTTCTCGCGCACTACATCGCCGAGGAGCAGCGGTCCCCGGACAACGTCCTGCCGTACAAGCTTTCGGCGGAGGCGTGCGCAGAACTGCAAGCGGAAGTGACGCAATACTACCAGCGGCTGACCGCCTACCGCGAGCTGGAAGACGCCCTCGGCGTGGTCAACGATTCGGGGCACATCCTCGACCTGATCGACCTGGTGGGCGAATACGCGGAGGACGACGACGTCGCCTGGCAGTTCACCCAGCTGTATCCGCAGATGCTCGTCCTCAACACCCGCGGCCGCGTGGACCTCTGCCGGCGGGCGGGCGATTACGCCGCGGAAAAATCCATCGTGGAACTCTCGATTTCGGACCTCGAGACGTACTACCGCGAGCAGTACGATTCCCCCCCGGCGCCGGACGCCCCGCCGCCGAAGGAGCTGGAGGAACTGCGCGAACTGCAAGGCGAAGGCGACAAGCAGCGTCCGCGCTCGGAAGCGGAAGCGCTGAGCGAGGAAATCGACGCGGCGCTCAAGGCGGAGAACTACGAGCGGGCGGCGAGCCTGCGCGACCAGCTGAACCGCCTCCGCAACCGCGGCAAGGGCAAGGGCAAAGGCCGTTTGCAGGATTCCTGATTTTCCCCGGCCGCGCCGCGCGCCGCCTTGCCGATGTCCGGCAAGGCGGCTTCCTGTTTGCCGTCCACTGGAAAAAAGTCTCACGCAAAGTACCGGACATTGAATGCCATTGAAACCCGCTCCGCGGGCATTGAAAACCGCAAGCCACAAAGAACACAAAAAATTTCCCCCGCAAGCGACGCAGGGAGTTTACGGGCAGGATTTGCAGGATGTCCGGGATTTCGGGGCGAAAACGGAGCGTTTTCCCGTAATCCCGCAATGCCCGGAAACGGAGGTGGAACCGGGACGGCGTGAAAAGGAATCCGCCGGGCCTCCCGCACAAGGGGATGGCGTCATGGACGGGTGAAAGCCACGCGGAAGACGGCGCCGGGCGCGACTCCGAGCGACGGAGAGACGGCCTCCGCGACTTCGCGCCGGAACGCCAACCACCCGTCGGGGACGTCGAAGGCCGGGTCCTTGCCGTAGTCGGCGACCAGCGGCGGGCGGACATGGCCGGGGATGACGACGAACGCCCTTGCCGGTTGCATGGCGACTTCACGGGCCGGTCCTCCCCAAGGGGTCCGGGGACGTTCCCCGCCCCTTGCCCCGCCAATCCCCCGCGCGGCAGGCGCATTTTGCCGATGTTCGGCAAAAACGCCTGGATTTTGCCAAACATTGGCAAAACCACCCGCCGCGCAATTTTCAATTTTTGCCAAACATTGGCAAAATTCGCGCAAATTTGCCAAACATTGGCAAAACGAATCCCGCGCGCGGCGGGCGGGGTCTATTCCGTCCGGCCGAGGCGGGCGAGGAGCGGCGCGAGCAAATCGTCCGGCACGCAGAGCTTCCCGAACCCACGCCCCAGCGACACGCCCGGCATGTTCTTCCCGTGGTAGTCGCTGCCCCCCGTCACCAGCATCCCCCGCGCTTCCGCCATTTTCCGGTACGCCCGCGTCTGCCGCGGCGAATGCTCCGAGTAGTGGCACTCGAACCCGTCCAGCCCCATCGCCGCCAACGCGTCCGCCGCCTCCTCCATCTTCGCGCGGGCGAAGCGCAGCACGTGCGGATGCGCCAGCACCGCGATCCCCCCCGCCCCGTGGATGAGACGGATCGCCTCCTCCGCGGACACGTGCTCGCGCTCGACGTACGCCTTCTTCCCCTCCCCCAGCCATTCGTCGAACACCTCGTACTTGTCCTTGGCGTAGCCCGCTTCGATCATCGCCGCGGCGAAATGCGGGCGCCCCACCACGCCGTCGCGCGCGTGCCGGGCGACATCCTCCCACGCGATGGCGATGCCCTGCGCGTTGAGGCTCGCCAAAATCTTCCGGTTCCGCCGGTCGCGCTCGCCGCGGATTTCCTCCAGCTTCGCCGCAAGCGGCGCGTTGGCGGCGTCCGCCCCGTAGCAGAGCATGTGCGCGTCGCGCCCGCCGAAATCGACGGAAAGCTCGCACCCGCCCAGGAGCACGATGTCCCCCGCGTCGCAATAGCCGCGCGCGGCGCTTTCCCCGCCGCCCGCGGCGGCGAAAAAGCGCGGCAGGCCCGCCATCGTGTCGTGGTCGGTCAAGGCCAGCGCCTTCAAGCCGATTTTGCGGGCCATCGCGACCAGCTCTTCGGGGGTCTTGTCGCCGTCGGAAAACGTGGAGTGGCAATGCAGGTCGATCATTGTTCGTACCTTTCGATGGCGCGGATCACCGTCCGGCGGGACACGCCAAGGGCGGCGGCGGCGCGCGTCCGGTTGCCGCCGTTGGCGGCGAGCGCCGTTTCGAGCGCTTCGCGGGAAAGCTTGGGTTTGCCGGCGGACGGCGCGGCGGCCGGGCGCGGCGCGGCCGGGGACGCGGCGGACGGGGCGGGTTGCGGCTTCGCGGCGGGCGTGCGGTACGCCTCCGGCAAATCCTCCGGCAAAACCGGGTCGTGCTCGGAAAGGACCGTGAGCCGCTCCATCAGGTTGCGCACTTCGCGCACGTTCCCCGGCCATGGATAGGCCGCCAGCAACGCCGCGGTCTCCGGGGCGAGCGTTTTCGCGGGCACGCCGTTTTCCTTCGCGGCTTCGCCCAAAAAATGCGCGCAGAGTTCCGGCAAATCTTCCGGCCGCTCGCGCAGGGGCGGCAGCGAGAGGTTGATGACGTAGAGCCGGTAGAACAGGTCTTCGCGGAAGCGGCCTTCGGCGACGGCCTTCGCGAGGTCGCGGTTCGTCGCCGCGACGACCCGCACGTCCACCTTGACCGTCTCCGTCCCGCCCACGCGCTCGAAGGCGCGTTCTTCGAGGACGCGGAGGATTTTCACCTGCGTCGCCGCGTCGATTTCGCCGATTTCGTCCAGGAAGAGCGTGCCGCCGTCCGCCCGCTCGAAGCGGCCCGCCGTGCGCGCGGTCGCGTCGGTGTACGCGCCCTTTTCGTGGCCGAACAGCTCGCTTTCGAGGAGCGAGGGGGTGAGCGAGGCGCAGTGGACCGCGATGAAAGGCGCGTTGGCGCGCGGGGAGAGCGCGTGGATGGCCCGCGCGGCGACTTCCTTGCCCGTGCCGCTTTCGCCCTGGAGGAGGACCGTCGCGCGGCTCCGGGCGGCCTTGCGGAGGGC
>JAFSUH010000120.1 GCA_017445365.1 Kiritimatiellia bacterium
CCCCCCGCTCCCTCCTCCCCCGCATGAGCCGACACCAAAAATCCGTCCCCCTGACCGACGCGCAGCGCAATGCTTTCCGGCGCATCGCCCTCTACGCCCTGCGCCACTGGCTGCGCCTCGCCCTCGCCATCGTTTTCGGCATCGTATTCGGCGGGTCCATCGTCGGCATCCTCGCGACCGCGCGCTCGGGCTTGGGCAACATCTTCGGCTCGGCGTCCGGCGACCTCTCCAAGCACCTCGAGACGCTCGTCCAAAGCACCTACACCGGCCAGCTCGACCACGCGTGGCTGGTCACCATCCTGATCCTCCTCCTCCTCATCCTCTTCGTCGCCCTGCGCGGCATCGGCTTCTTCTTCAGCAAGTACCTCATCGAATGGATCGCCCAGAAGGCGACGACGGACCTGCGCAACGAGACTTTCGAGAGCATCCTGCACCTGCCGATGAAGGAGTTCACCTCCACGCGCACCGGCGAACTCATCTCCCGGACGATTTCCGACACGACGCTCGTCGAGCGCGGCCTGGTGGACGTGGCCTGCGACCTGATCCAGCAGCCGTTCGTCCTCCTCTTCGCGGCGTGCTACCTCCTCAAGACCAACTGGCGGCTCGCGGCGGTGACGCTGACGGTCTTCCCGGTGTGCATCCTCCCGGTCCGCATCTTCGGCCAGCACGTCCGCCGCAACGCGAAGAAGGGCCAGGAGCGCATCGCCGACCTCGCGAGCATCCAGCAGGAAACCGTGGTGGGCGCGGCCATCGTCAAGGCGTTCGGCACGGAGGACCGCGAGCTCGCCCGCTTCGTCAAGTGCTCCGCCGACTTCTTCCGCCGCCAGGTGCGCATCGTCGCGGCCAAGTCGGCGATCAACCCCCTGATGGAGCTCATCACCTCCGTCGCGGCGGCGGCGGTTTTGATCTACGCGAAACTGACGGCGCTTCCCTTCGACGCCCTCATCGTCTTCCTGGGCGCGATGGTCATCATGTACGCCCCCATCAAGGCGCTTTCCCGCGTCCACCTTTCCATCCAGCAATGCGCCGCGGCGGCCGAACGCATCTTCCAGATCGTGGACACGCGCGACCCGATCCGCGACGCGCCGGATGCGAAACCCCTCGACGAGGTGACCGGCGTTTCCTTCGAACACGTCGGCTTCTCGTACGTCCCCGGCCATCCCGTCCTGCGCGACGCCACCCTCTCCGCGCGCCCCGGCGAACTCGTCGCGCTGGTGGGCTCCTCCGGCTCCGGGAAGACCTCGCTCGTGAACCTCCTCCCGCGCTTCTACGACGCGACCGAAGGGGTCGTGCGCATTTCCGGAGAGCCGATTTCGCGCTGGAAAATTTCCTCCCTGCGCGAACGCATCGGCTACGTCACGCAGGAAACCGTCCTTTTCAACGACACCGTCCGCGCCATCCTCGCCTACGGCAAGCCCGACGCGACCGAGGAGGAAATCGTGGCCGCCGCGAAGAAGGCCCACGCGGACGAATTCATCCGCGCGATGGAAAAGGGATACGACACCGTCATCGCCGAGCGCGGCATCCTCCTTTCCGGCGGCCAGCGGCAGCGCCTCGCCATCGCCCGCGCGCTCCTCCGCGACCCGCCCATCCTGATCCTCGACGAGGCGACGAGCGCCCTCGACACCGAAAGCGAGCGGGCGGTGCAGGCGGCCATCAACGAGGCGATGGTCGGCCGCACCGTCTTCGCCATCGCGCACCGGCTGAGCACCATCATGCGCGCGACGCAGATTCTCGTCCTCGAAAACGGCGAAATCACCGAACGGGGGACGCACGAGGAGCTGCTCGCGAAGGGCGGGACGTACCACCGGCTCTACAACCTCCAGTTCCAGGACGGCGAAGCATGATGTCCACGCGGACAACGCTTGTTCTCGTGGCGCTGACGCTCGCGATGGCGCTCGCCATCCGGCTCTTCGACGGCGGCGAGGCGAAGGAAAGCGGCCGCCGCCGCGCGGAGGAGGGGTTGTTCCGCATCGACCCGGCGGCGGTGGGCGGCTTTTCGCTTTCGTCCGCGCGCGGGAGCGTGTCGGCGAAGCGCGACGCCGCGGGCCGCTGGATGCTCGTCTCGCCCGTCGCCGCGCGCGCCGACGAGGACGCCGTGGAGCGATTCCTGGACGCCCTGGCGGAACTGCCGAAGGGCGAAGCGGTGACGCCGCCGCGCGGGTCGGAGGAAGAGATGTTCGCGCCCTACGGGCTGGACCTTCCGCGCGCGCGCCTCGCCATCGACACGGGCGGAAAGACCAACCTCTTCGTCATCGGGCGAAGGAGCCCCTTGGGCGACGGCGTGTACGTCAGGAAGGAAGGCGCCCAGACCATCCTGCGCACGCGCGGGGAAATTTTGTCGGCCCTGCCCGCCAACGCGGAGGAGTTGCGGAGCCGCACGCTGCTTTCCGGCGAACCCGACGCCATCCGCCGCATGGATTTGCGCTGCCGCGGCGGGTTCTTCCAGCTCGCGCGCGGGAGCGACGGGGAGTGGCGGATGCGCCAGCCTTTCGCCGGGCGCGCGAACGCCCTGCGGGTGGCGGAACTGCTGGATGCGCTGTACGCATGCAAGGTCGAACGCTTCGCGCAGGACCGGGTGACGGACTTCACGCCGTTCGGCCTCGGCGACGAGGCGACCCAGACCGTCGTGCTGGGAACGGGGGCCGCGGACGGGAGCGAAATCCTGTCGTTCGGCTCGTCCGTGCCCGGCGCACCGGATCTGGTGTACGCGCGCTTCCAGGCGGAGCCGGGGGTGTACGCGGTGGCCGCCGCCGCGCCGCGGGCGCTTTCGTCGCTCGCCGCGGAGGGCTTGCTCGCGCGCGAACTGCCGAAGGCGTCGGAGGAAGACGTGGAGGCGCTCGCGGTGGACGGCGTGGAGCTCGCGCGGACGGCGGACGGCACGTGGCGGACGGGCGAGGCGCCCGCCGACCGGGAAACCGTGCAGGCGGTACTGGCGGCGTGGAACGGCCTGAGGGCCGGGCGCTTCGTGCCCGACGGGGCGGAAGGGGCGCCGGAGGCGGCGGAGCGGACGATCCGCGTCAAGCGGCCGCCGGCCAAGGGCGGCGGGGAGATGGTCGCGGAAATCGCGGAGCTGGAAAGCGGGGAGACGGCCTTCCGGCTGGAAGGCGAGTCGAACTGGGGCGTCGGGAGCGGCGGGAAGGTGCGGGAACTGCCCGCGGGGGAAGCGGCCTACCGGGCGAAAGAGGTCCTGTCGCTGGACGCGGGGGATGTCGCGAAGGTGGAGCGGAAGCGGCCGGGCGGGAATTGGGAGGCGGAAAAGGCGGCGGGGCCGCTGTTGGCTTTCTTGACGCCGTTGCGCGCGGAAAGGATCCTGGCGACGGACTTCGAGCCGCCCGCGGCGCCGGGGGAGGAGGACGAGGCCGTGCGCATCGTCCACAAGGGGAAGAGCGCCTTGCGGACGACCCTCGTCCGCCGCCCCGACGGCACGGCCTACGTCCAGGGCATGCCGCTTCTCTTCGCGCTTCCCGCCCTGCCGTAGCGCCGCGAAAACCCGTTTTGCCAATCCTTGGCAAAATCGGGCCGTTTTTGCCGGACATTGGCAAATCCATCCGCCGCGCGCGGGAAACATTTTGCCAAACATTGGCAAAAACGAGTGAAATTTGCCGAACATCGGCAAAACGTCCGAAGGCAGGGCCACGCGGAGCGGAGGCCCTGCCGGGCACGCGCGCGCGGACGCCGCGCTTTGGGTTTGTCAAGCGGAAGGATTTCGATTAAATAGCGGCGTTCCCTTTTCCAAGGCACGACCATGAAACGATTCCTTCTCTCCCTCTTCGTCCTCCCCGCCCTGCTCCTCTCCGCGCGTCCCGCCGCGGCCGCCCCTTCCGACGCGGTCCTGCTCGTCGCCCCCTCGCGCTACACGGTCATGCAGGTCGCCTTCGACGTCGCCCGCCGGTACCCCACCGTCCTCGTCAGCTACCAGGGCGCCGCCGCCACGCTCGCCCTCCACGTCTGGGACGGCACCACCTGGCTGCCGCTCACCGTTTCCGACTACCAGTCCGGCTCCTTCCTCGCCACCTACCCCGGCCGCGTCATCCTCGTCGGCGGCGACGACATCCTCCCCGTCGAAACCCGCAAGGTTTCCGCCTGGTGCGATTCCGTCGCGCAGGTGCCCGCCCTCGAAACCTCCGCCCTCGTCAACGGCATCGGCACGATCCTCCCGTTCACCCCCGCCGACTGGCGCTGGTTCGCCGGACGCTACAACCTCTCGCTCAAGAACGTCGCCGCGGACGCCCAGGCCGCCGCCGGCAGGGAAAACTGGTACGGCGAAAAGGGCAAGGTTTCCGATCCGGAGCCGGGCTTCTTCAAGTACTTCACCCGCGCCCGCCGCCAGCGCATCCCCGCCGCGAAGACCGCCCCGGCCCTGGTGCCGGTCGAAGTCGAACGGGGCGAAGTCGTCGAAGTCCCCGCCCCGTAGCGCCGCCATGCGCCGCCTCCTCCTTCCGCTCGCCGCCGCGCGCGCGCTTTCCGCCTGCGTAACGGAAGTCGTCCGCCCCGAGCGCGAAACCACGCTTTCGGTCGCGCGCGTCGGCGGGGAAAGCATCGTCCAGTGGAAAGGCGTGCGCGGCGTCTCGTACACGCTGCTCCATTCCGACCGCGGCGGCGCGGGCTGGAAGCCCGTCGCCGAGGCGGTGAACCTGCGCGCTTCGCAGGACGGCGAGCTCCTCGTCGTCAAGGAGAAAGTGCCGGCCGGCGTCAACCGCCGCTACCACCTGATGCAGACCGGCGACGCGCCGGCGGCGAAGAAGCGCTGAAGGCCGTTTGGTCCGTTCCGCCCCGCGAAGCGAAGCTTCGCGGGGACCCCGTTGCATGCGGCGCCTCCATTCCACGGGGCGCCGTTTCCGTTTTCGACCCGCATTCCGGCCAAGGCCGCATTCCGGCGGGCCCGCAACGTGCCGTTGCCGCCCGGAAGGCTTGCGGCGGGGGGCGGAGGAACGGTATCCTGCCCGCTCCATGAAAAAGTTCGCCGTCCTTGCCGTCCTTCTCGCCATCGCCGCCGCGGGCGCGTGGTTTTTCCGCGCGCGGCACGCCTCCTCCGCCGCCCGCGAGTCCTACGCCGCCACGCCCCTCTCCCGCGGCGACATCGTCCAGACCGTCACCGCTTCCGGCGCCCTCTCCGCCCGCCAGTCCGTCGACGTCGGAAGCGAAGTTTCCGGCCGCATCGTCTCCGTCCTCGCCGACTACAACGACACCGTCACCAACGGGCAGCTCCTCGTCGTCATCGACCCGGAGAGCTTCGAGCGCGCCGTCGAACAGGCCACCGCCGAACTCGAAAGCGCCGAGGCCACCGCCGCCCTCCAGGACGCGAACTTCCGCCGGGCGCAGGAACTCATCGCCGATTCGCTCGTCAGCCGGGCCGATTACGACGAAGTCGAAGCCTCCCTCAAGCAGGCGCGCGCCGCCGTCCGCATGAAGAAGGCCGTCCTCGCCAAGGCGCAGGTGGACCTTTCCAAGACCCTGGTCCGCTCGCCCATCGACGGGGTCGTCCTCTCCCGCGCGGTGGACGAAGGCCAGACCGTCAACGCCTCCATGTCCACACCCAACCTCTTCACGCTCGCCAAGGCGCTGACGAGGATGAGCATCGAAGCGGACGTTTCCGAAGCCGATGTCGGCGGCCTCGCGCAGGGCGAGGAGGTGGATTTTTCGGTGGATGCCTACCCCGAACGCACCTTTTCCGGCGAAGTCTCCTCCGTCCGGCTGGAGCCGAAGACCAACGCGGGCGTGGTCACGTACACCGCGGTCATCGACGTGGACAACGCCTCCGGCCTGCTCCTGCCCGGCATGACGGCGAACGCCTCCATCGTGACGGCGGCGCGCACCAACGTCCTGCGCGTCCCCAACGCGGCGCTCCGCTTCCGCCCGACGGGCGGCGAAGCCGCCGCCGCGTCCTCCTTCCCGCCGCCCGCCGCCCCGCCCGCGGGGTTCGTCCCGCCCGCGGACGGCCATTTCCCCGCTCCGCCGCCGCAGGCGGAAG
>JAFSUH010000121.1 GCA_017445365.1 Kiritimatiellia bacterium
GCAATCCAGATGGCGGGGTAGGTGGCGATGCCGCCCGCGGAGCCGATCGCCGCGGCGTTGCTTGCAATCGCCGCCGCGTTGGTGACCACGTCCGCTTGCAGGGCGGCGATGCCCGCCGCGTTGGTGACCACGTCCGCTTGCAGGGCGGCGATGCCCGCCGCGTTGGTGGCCACGTCCGCTTGCAGGGCGGCGATGCCCGCCGCGTGGTAGCCAATCGCCGTGGCGTTGATGGCCACGCCGTCCGCCGCGCCCTCGCCCACCGCGAGGCGCGTTTCCACGCTCGCGGGATAGACCCGGCCGCTTTCGATGCCGCCCATCACGCCCACGTACGTATCGTCCGCGCGCGCCGCGGGGGCGATTGCCAATGCTTGGCAAACGAGGGCCAAAGTTGCCAAGGATTGGCAAAATTTTTTCGACACATGAGTTACGGGATTTACAAGATTCCGTTGGGAGGCGAATCCTGTCAATCCTGTCAAGGATGTGTCTCCCGTTGCCGAACTTTTCAACTTTTCGACTTCCGAACTTTTCGACTTCATTTCTGCCTCCATTCGTGGGTGGGGTGGTCCGTGTTTCCGTCGGCGTAGACGCCGGTCATTTCAAAAATCGTGCCGTTGTTGGTGATGCAAAACGGGTGCGCGCTCGTCGCCTCCGAAAGCCGCCAGCAGTGTGTACGGCCGAGGCTTCCGCCTTGCGGCACGGCCATCTTCCAAATCCGTCCGTCCGGAAAGACCGCCGACGGGGGGACCGCGTTGGTGGCGCGCTCGAACACGTTCCAGACGTGGGTCGGGATCTCCAGCCCCGCGTCCTCCATGCGAATGGAAACGTTGCCTCCGGGCCAAGCCATCTCTGGCACCAGCACCTCGGGCACCGGCGGGAACACCTCCGCCCAGAGGAGCGCGACGCGTTCTTCGAGCGAGAGGATCGCCGCGGTGTTCGATACGACGACGGCATTGGTGGCGACAAAGCCCTCGATGCCGGATTGCAACCAGTCCAGGATTGCGGGCCAACCGCTTGCGGGCGGGGAGACGGGCACCGTGTCGTCCTGGGGATTCCATTGCACCCGCACCCCGAAGCGGTCGATGACGCCCAGGACGTTCGTGCCGTCCAAAAGGGTGACGAAGCCGGTGTAGTCGTGCTCCTCCGGGAGCGCGCCTTCGCCCGCGTCCAGGCGGAATGCCGCGAAGTTCGAGGAAATCCCTGTCGCGTAGCGGGCGATCCAGTTCGTGCCTTCCTCGTCCGAGACGATCCAGCAGGCGGAGGCCCCGTCCGGGATTTCCACGGGCTTGCCGCACCTCCAGGGGAAGACGGCGAGGTCCACGCTCTCCTGCGCGTACCAGATCACCGTGTCCACGAGGTCCACGTCGCACATGTCCGGCGTCCGGACGATGGAGCGGCCGGCGAAGCCCGGCGCCGCCGCGCCGGCTTCGCCGAGTGGAAAGCGAAGAGTGAAAAACGAAAAGAGGAGGACGTTTGCCAAGGTTCGGCAAACGGGGGCCGTGATTGCCAAGCCTTGGCAAAC
>JAFSUH010000122.1 GCA_017445365.1 Kiritimatiellia bacterium
GCATTCGGCCGTTGGTCCCGAAAGGTTTCCCGACACATGATTTACAGGATTTACAAGATTCCGTTGGGAGGAAAATCCTGTCAATCCTGTCAATGATGTGTCTCCCATTGCCGAAGATCGGCAAGCCCGCCGGTTCCAGGCGTCGGCGGCGGCATTCCAGCTCGGTCCCATCGGGCCGGACGATTGGCAATGCCGGCAGACGAAGAAGAAGGGACGGGCGTCGGCATCCATCTCCACGAACGTGCTCCCGCAAAACGGGCAGGGCTTGAGCTTCATTCGTCCCCGTCCTTTCCGAAGAACGCCTTCCAGACGGCGCCGACGGCGGCCGCCCCCTCCGCCAGGCAGCCCGCGACGACAAACAAGATTTCCAAGAACGCCTTCATCGGCTTTCCTCCTTGCGGTAGGGGCAGGTTTCGCACCGGTCGCATTCCGGCCAGTCCTCCCCGGTGACGGCTTTCCAGAGCCACACCATCGTCGCGGCCGTTGGTTTGCAAGCGGCATTGATGGACAGCTCCAGATCGCGCAGGGCTTCCTCCCGCGTGAGACTGGCAAGCAACCGGGCGGTTCTCCTGGTCATCGGGCGCTTCATCGCGTTTCCTCCTTGCCTTCCGGGGCGGGTTGCTCAATTATCGGGCGAACTCTTCGAGGGTCGGTCGGGACGTTGCTTGGAGAGTGGGTGCGTGCGTCCGACTGCGCATTGCGCACCTCCTTGCGTTTCCCCCGGCGGTAGGAAACCATTTCCAGCGCGTCGATTTCGTTGTGTTCGTCCGCCACCGCGACGAATGCGTTGCCGTCCACGATTCCGGCATACACGCGCTCCGCGGGCTTGCCATCCGTGCCGGTCGGCCGCGGCGCCGATTGCCGCACCATTTTCACGGCCATGCCGAGGCGCTTTTTGCGGGCGTCGCGGTCTTGCTCGTTGCGGATGCCGTCGTCGATGTGGTCGCGAAGCAACGTGCCGTACTTCACCGTGTTTCCTTCGCCGTCCGTGTCGTCGAATCCGGCGGTCAAAAGGGAATCGAACTCCTCCGGCGTGATTTCCTTCGGGAGGTCGGCCTTGAACTTCTCGACGGCCTCCTTCGTGGCGGGCGTGTACTTCTTTCCGCCTTCCGGCGCGTCCGTCCCGCCCTTGGGCAGGAACCGCCCGCCCTCGGGGCTTCCGGCATCCACGTGTTCCCGCCCGTTGCGGTCGATGACGTTGGCGAGGCCGGTTTTGCCAATGTCCGGCAACTCTTCCCCCGTTTTGCCAACCATTGGCAAATCCTCACTTCTTGCTTCTTCCTTCTTGCTTCTTACTTTGCCGGGGTCCGGCAGGGCCCCGGCGGCCTTCATCGCCTCTTCCAGCGCCCCCGCGCTCTCCGTCCCGCACTCTTGGAGAATCCTTTCGAGCCGGCGCTTGAGTTCGCCCGGGCCTTCCCCGCGGGCAAGGGCCGCCTGCAAGGCCTTGGCCACCGGCCGCAAGTCCTTCTGCAAGGCCCGTGCAAAGGCGGTTTCCTCCTTGCCAATGGGGTCCCCGGGGAGCTTGCTTCCCGGGGCTTTCTTCGGCAGCTCTTCCGCGTTTTTGCCGGAGATTGGCAACTCGTTCGCGATGGATTTGCCAAGGCCTGGCAAACCGCCGCCGGAATTGCCGGGGCTTGGCAATTCCTCACTTCTTACTTCTTCCTTCTTACTTCTTACTTCGCCGGGATCCGGCAGGTCCCCGGCGGGCGCTTCCATCGCGCGGTCCGCTTCCGCGCCGTCCACCTGCCGGCGGCCGAAGCGCTGGCACTCGTCGGCGATGCTCAACTTGGCCCCGTGGCGCACCAGGTGCTCGTTGATGGCGATTTCCTTGTCCACGTCCGGACGCGACACCGGCACCAGGGCGAACCGCGCCAGCGGTTCCGTTCCGACGCCGAAATGCCACTGGATCACGAAGCGGTCGATCTGCTCGTGCAGCGTTTCGGAGATGTCCTCCGCCGCGGATTGCTCCAGCATGTCCATCTCTTCGCCCTGGAGCGAGGCACCCTCCGCCCGGGCGGAAAGGGTGGAAAGGTCGCTGCCGCGCCAGAGCGCGGCGATCGACTTGTTCATCGCCTCGACGAGGACCGGATACGGCAGGGACCCGGACAGCGCGAGGGCGAAACCGCCCTCGCCCGCTTCGGCGTCCGCAAGGGCCAGCCCACCGTCGTCAAGACCGTCTCGGCCGCATGGAAGAAGCTCGCGGAACTCTTCTCCGAATCCGACACCCTCAGACGCTTCACGCGAGCCACACCGGATGTGGACAAGGAAAGAATCCTGGCCACCTGGCGCGACGCCGAAAGCGGCGACGCCGCCGTCGCCACTCCCGCCATTCTGGCCAGGGACGAACTGAGGTCCAGCGGCGTGGATGTCACCCAGGAGGATTCCTTCTGGGTCGAAGCCAAGGCGGAGGAACAGGTATGACCACCCGTCAGCAATCCCGGCAACACGTCGTGATTCTCGCCATTCATCCCAGGCACGCGGCCGCAATCTACGACGGCACGAAACGATGGGAGTTCCGCAAGGTCCCTCCTCCTGTCCCCGGCTTTGTGCTGCTGTACGAAACCGCCCCGGTGTCCGCCGTCACGGGAAAGGTGTATCTCGCGGCGAAAATTCAAGGCGAGCCGGAGTGCGTATGGGGCTTTGCCAAGACGCAAAAGACAATCGGCGGAGGCCCCGGCATTACGGCACGGGAGTTCCAGGCGTATGTCGGGAAAGCCCACTCCGTCGCCGCATGCGCAACGTTCTATGCCCAACGCTTCGACGCCCCCGTTCCGCTTCCGCCGGGTGTTCCGCACCCGCAAAACTTCGGGCGCTATGTCATCGGAAATGACGCTCCCGACAATGACTAGCCTCACCCAAGCCCAGCGCCGAACCCTTTTCGCCGCCATCCGCGACGCCGCCGGTCGGCAGGGTGTGCCGCCCGAATTCTATCGCCGGAAAGTCATGGCCGAAGAACTGGGCGTGGAACACTTCGCCCAGGTTTCGTCGACAACCGGTTTCGACGCGCTCATGGCCCGTTTCAGCCGGGACGCCGGCGACGATCGCCGAGCCGCGCGCTACGCCACCCAGGCGGTGCGCCGGTTGCAATACGTCATCCTGGAGGCCGCGCGCCGGATCGCGCCAGCCGACCCGTGTGCATACGTGGCCGGCGTGATGATTCAGTCGCGCATCGCGCCCGTGGCCGACACCGCCATGCTGGCCGACCTTCTCCGAAGCGGATCCGCGTGGCTCGATGTTCCGGTGCCTCACCTCCGGCGCGTCCTGATGATGCTCAAGACCCATCTCCGCCGCCAGGCCTAGACGCCGTCCCCAGATACGAATCAAGCCCCCTGCAAGAGCTTTGCAGGGGGCTTGATTTTTGCACTTGCAGCGGCCCGGGAAACAAGATGACTTTCTCAACTATTTGTTTCTTTGCCTCTCTGGCGGCCTGTTGGGTCTCCTGGATTCTCAAATTACCCGGCATCGCGTGTCCTGCAATCCGCATCCGCCATCACAACGAAAAAGCCCCGCAAACACGGGGTCCGTCTCACATCTTCCTACCTAATCCTGACTTGTCTCACGTCTTTTTGCCAAAATCACCCGTGTGGGGCGCGACAAGGCTGTTGGAAACATAATCCGCCGGAGTATAGTTTCAATTCACGCGCCCCGTGTGGGGCGCGACAAAGCCCGAAGCGGTGGGCGCATTGGTGGAAGCACGTTTCAATTCACGCGCCCCGTGTGGGGCGCGACTCGGGTATCCTCTTGGCATGGATTCCCCGCAAAGTTTCAATTCACGCGCCCCGTGTGGGGCGCGACTTTCGTGGAGTAATATGGATTATGATTTTTTCATGGTTTCAATTCACGCGCCCCGTGTGGGGCGCGACTTGAGCGGGGCGCCGTCGGGGCCGCGCATGGTGGAGTTTCAATTCACGCGCCCCGTGTGGGGCGCGACTCGTCCCCGTCGGCACCGAGAAAGTCCATCTGGGTTTCAATTCACGCGCCCCGTGTGGGGCGCGACCGGGAGCAAAGAATAATCCGTTAGCTCAGACCAGTTTCAATTCACGCGCCCCGTGTGGGGCGCGACCCGCATTAAGTAGGCAAAAAATCCGCTCCGTTGGTTTCAATTCACGCGCCCCGTGTGGGGCGCGACCGGCACCGGCCGCATCCTCAAATGGTGCATCTGCGTTTCAATTCACGCGCCCCGTGTGGGGCGCGACGGGGATGCAATCGGCGATCTGCCGGAAGGTGAGGTTTCAATTCACGCGCCCCGTGTGGGGCGCGACCCAGGATCAGGTATTCCACGGGATAGGCGCTGAGTTTCAATTCACGCGCCCCGTGTGGGGCGCGACGAGGGCAATCCCGCCTTCA
>JAFSUH010000123.1 GCA_017445365.1 Kiritimatiellia bacterium
CCATCCCGGCGCGCCGGACGGTCCGCCCGGCGCGCCGTTTCTCCCTGCAAATCCGGGGTTGAAGTATCGGATTCTTCTGCTATCGGTGGTGGCATGAGGAGAAACACCATGAACCCAATCGAACTGCATCCCATCGGAACCATCGAACCGGACGGCAAGGGGGCCAAAATCGTCCTCGCGCCGGCATTCGCCGAAGGACTGGAGGGCCTGCGCGGCTACGGCCACGTGCAGGTCCTCTGGTGGATGGACCGCTGCGACGACCCGGCGACCCGCTCGGTCCTCGTCGAACGGAAGCCCTACGTGCGCGGGCCGGAGGAACTCGGCGTCTTCGCCCTGCGTTCGCCGGAGCGGCCGAACCCCGTCGCCCTCTCGACCGCGGAAATCGTTTCCGTGGACGAAGAAGCCGGCACGGTTTCCCTTGCCTGGCTCGACGCTTTCCCCGGAAGTGCGGTGCTGGATTTGAAGCCGTACACGCCAAGCCTCGACCGGGTGGAGCGGCCCGTCGTGCCGGACTGGTGCCGCCATTGGCCGCGCTCCTGCGAGGCAAGCGGCGCTTTCGACTGGGCAAGGGAATTCGCCTTTTGAGGAGGCAGGGAAGATGGCACTCGCCGATTTCATCGCCCGGAAGCCGGTCATCGAAACGCCGCGCTTGCGGCTCCGCCCCCTGCGGCCGGAGGACGTGCCCGCCTTGAAAGAATGGATGCCGGACCCGTCCCTGTACGCGTATTGGGGAAAAGGCCCCGGCAAGACGGACAAACAGCCCGAATTGCTGTTCGCCAAGGCGGAACGCCCCTCCAAAAGCTTCCACTTGGGCATCGAGGAGAAGGCTTCCGGGAAGGTCGTCGGCGAGCTCTGGGTGCATCTCATCGAAAACGACCGCATGGCCTCGGTCGCCGTTCGAATCGCCTCCTCCCGCCACGGGCGGGGCTACGGGACGGAAGCGCTCTCCGCCATGACGCGGTTCTGCTTCGCGCGCACGGAGCTCCGGCGCTTGCAGGCGCAGGTCGACGTCCGCAACGTCGCCTCGTGGAAAATGCTCGAAAGGTGCGGATACAAGCGCGAAGGCCTCGTCCGGCAGGGGAAGATGGTGAACGCGTGGTGCGATTGGTTCCGCTACGGCATCCTGCGGAGCGATTTGCCGGACGGGTGAAACGCGCCCCGGCGGCGGAAGAAACGGGCGGTCAGGCGCCGGTTCCCGCGGCGGGCGGCGGGTTGGCGATGCCGAAGGGGATGTGGGCGCAGGGGGTCGTGCCCGAAACGCCCGCGAGGTGCGAGAGCTGGTCGTCGAAAAAGATGTGGGGTTTCAGGATGTCCAGCACGCGCTTCTTTTCGATGCCGCCGAGGAGGAACACCTCGTCCGCTTCGAGCCCCAGCGCCGAAAGCGTCGTCACCAGGCGGTCGTGCGCGGGGGCGCTCCGGGCCGTGACGATGGCGACGCGCAGCATCCGCTTTTCCCCCGCCGCGGCCCGCTTCGCGTCGAGCTGCTGGAGGTGCGAGAAGCGGTGGAGGAGCGGCGCGAGCGGTCCCGCCGAGAGGGGCTTCGCGCGGTTGGCGAGCTCGTGCCGCTGGAATTCGGCCAAGTCGTTGTGCGCCTTGAACACGCGCTCGGCCTCGTCGCCCGCGAGCACGCCGTCGAAGTCGAAGGCGAGGCGCAGTTCGTCGTCGCCCGCGCTTTCGGCTTCGGCCGCGCCGGGCGCGAGCGGGAGGACGTGCCCGGCGGGAAAGCCCGCGGCGACGGCCTCGCGGACCTGTTCATCGGAGGTGCTCAGGTAAAGCGCGGCGTTGACGGAAGCCATGTACGGGTAGGGCTTGCCCCCGGCCATGAAGAAGGCGCGGGAGATGTCGAGACCGTACTCGCGGACGGCGTCCATGACCCGCACGCCGTCGTCGGCGTGGTAGCGCGAGAGGATGACGACTTCGACGGGGTGCTCGTCTTCCGCGGCGAGGCCGTTCAGGCGGAGGAGCCGCTTGATGAACGGGAACCCGGCGCCGGGGCGCGGGAGGTCGTGGCGGTGGGCCCGCTGGTACGCGCGGAAGGCGTCGAGGCCCTCGTCGAGATAGATGCCGTGTTCGTGTGAAAGGTCGAAAAGGACGGTCGAGGAAACCGCGACGACGAGCTTGTCTTCGATGGGATAGGGCATGCGCGGAGCTTGGCAGAAAGCCGCGTTCCTTGGCAAGGGGCGCGCACCGCTTCCGCCCGCAACCGCTGCTCAAACGTTTTGCCGCTCTCCGTCCGGGGGGCCCAAACGGGGCGGAAGGTCAAAGGATGAGCATGCAGTCGCCGTAGCTGTAGAAGCGGTAGCGCTCCTGCACGGCTTCGCGGTAGGCGCGCAGGACCAGGTCCTTCCCCGCCAAGGCCGAAACCATCATGATGAGCGTGGACTTCGGCAGGTGGAAGTTGGTCAGCATCGCGTCCGTCGCGCGGAATTCGTACGGCGGGCGGATGAAAATGCCCGTCCGCCCCGCGCCCTCCCGCGGGAACGCCTCCCCCTGCTCCGCCGCCGCGGTTTCGAGTGTCCGGACGCTGGTGCTGCCCACCGCGACGACCCGCCCGCCCGCCGCGCGCGCCCGCCGGATGGCGTCCGCCGTCGCCGCGGGCAGGGTCCAGCGCTCCTCCTCCATCCGGTGGTCCTCGACGTTTTCCGCCGTCACCGGGCGGAAGGTGCCGATGCCCACATGCAAGGTCACGAACGCTTTTTCCACGCCTTTCGTTTCCAGCGCGGCGAACACTTCGGGCGTGAAGTGGAGCCCCGCGGTGGGCGCGGCGACCGCGCCGGGGTGGGCCGCGTAAATCGTCTGGTCGCGCAAAATGTCCCGCGCGCGCTGCTCCTCCGTCGCGCCCTTCCGGTGGATATACGGCGGCAACGGCGGGATTCCCACCGCGGCGATTGCCTCGCGGAACGGCCGTTTCCCCGTCGCGCGCAGGACGACCTTCCCCTCCCCCAGGTCCTCTTCGAGGGTCAAATCCGTCTCCCCGTCGTTGAGCCGCACGCTTTCGCCGGGTTTCGGCCGGCGGCGGCACCGCATGAGGGCGCTCCAGCGGGCGGTGAAAAGGCCCTCCGCCGGAACCGTGTCGCACGGCAACTCCTCCAGGAGGAGGAACTCCACCTTCCCGCCGCCCGTCCCTTCGCGGGTCTTGTTCGCGAAGAGGCGCGCCGGGATGACGCGCGTGTCGTTCAGGACCAAGAGGTCGTTGGCCGCGAGGTACGCCGGCAAATCGGAAAAGCGCCGGTGCTCGATGTCGCCGCCCGCGCGGTGGAGCACCATCATGCGGCTTTGGTCGCGCTTTTCCGCCGGGGATTGCGCGATCAGCTCTTCCGGCAGTTCGTAGTCGAATTCGTCGGTTCTCATGCGACGGAGTTGTCAGGCGAAAAACGTGGCGGACGGCGCCGGATTTTTTGCCAAGTCCGAGGAGGAAAGATGAAGGCGATGTGTTGCATCGTCGAATCTTGACGACAAAGGAATTGGCAAAAAAGACAAGCCGGATGGCATGTTTTTCATCTGGCGACTCCGTAACGGTTTTTGCGCCGCGCGGAAACGGAAAACCCGACGGCGGAGACGAAGGCGCCCAGGAGGAACCAGCCGATGCGGCCGGGCCACGGGCTCTTCGCCTTGGGCGGGGCCTCTTCTTCCGGGACGATTTCGACCGTCTCTTCTTCTTCGCCCGCGGCCTCTTCGCCTTCCGCGGCGTCGTCCGTGACTTGGCTTGCCACCTGCGGGAACTCGTCCGCGGGCGCAGCGGGGGCGGCCGCCGGGGCGACCTGTTTCGCTTCCAGGAGGTACATGCCCAGCAGCTCGCGGGCCTTCGCGTCGCGTTCTTCGCGCGTGGGGCTTCCCATCACGACGACGATGGCGCGCCGCCCGTCGCGCGCGGCGGTGGCGGCGATGGAGTAGCCCGCGTCCCGGAAGTATCCGGTCTTCAGCCCGTCGCATCCGCCGACGGACCCGAGCAGGTGGTTGTGCGAGCGCATCTCGAAGAGCGGGTTCTGGCGGAACACGCGGTAGGTCTCGGAGGTGTAGCGCAGCGCTTCGGGGTGTTCGCGGAGGAGGGCGGTGCAGAGCTTCGCGAAATCGCGGGGCGTCGAGACGTCCGGCTGCTGGCCCTTGCCGGGGGGCAGGCCGTGCGGCGAGTGGAAGCGCGTGGTCGCCATGCCGAGTTCCTTCGCCTTCTGGTTCATGAGGGAGACGAAGCCTTCGCGGGTGCCGGCGACGTGTTCGGCGATGGCGAGGGCGGCGTCGTTGGCGGACTGGATCATGAGGGCGTAGAGCATGTCCTCGAGCGGGAAATGCTCGCCTTCGGCGAGATAGACCTGGCTGCCGCCCATCTGGGAAGCGGCGCGCGAAGCGGTGACTTCGCCGGACAGGGAGAGGCGGCCGTCGGCGACGCGGTCGAGCACCAGCATCAGGTCCATCAATTTCAGGCAGCTGGCGGGATACGCGGCCGCGTCGGCGCGGTCCTCGAAGAGGACGCGGCCGTCGGCGGCATCGACGACGATGGCGCCGACGTAGGGACTGCGGGCGATGGACGCGGCGGAAGCGGCGGCGGCGAGGGACAGGAAAAGGGCGAAGAGGACGGAAATCTTTTTCATGGGCCCGGCATCCTAGCGCGCGGAAAGCGTTTTGCCAATGTTCGGCAAATTTCCGCCGATTTTGCCGATGTTTGGCAAAATGAACCCCGCGCGCGGCAAATGGTTTTGCCGATGTTCGGCAAATTCGCGTGATTTTTGCCAAACATTGGCAAATCGGAAAAACCGCGCGGCTTTGCCGCGGCGCACGAATGGGCGATGAGGGGCTCGAACCCCCGACATCCACGGTGTAAACGTGACGCTCTGACCAACTGAGCTAATCGCCCGCGAACGGAGAAAGCGCAATCAAACCCCTTTTCCCGCCCCTTGTCGAACTTTTCCCGCCCTGCCCCCGCGTTTTTTCCTTTTTCCGCGCGCCCCGGAACGGCAAAATCCGCGCCCATGAAAATTTTCCTCACAGGCGGCAGCGGATACATCGGAAGCGTCACCAGCGCCCTCCTCCTCGACAGGGGCCACGAAGTCATGGTCTTCGACAACCTCGAACGCGGGCACCGCGAAGCGGTCGATCCGCGCGCGCAACTCGTCGTCGGCGACCTCAAGGAGGAGCGCCCCGTCGCCGAAGCCGTCAAGGCGTTCAAGCCCGACGCGGTCTTCCATTTCGCCGCGTACGCGCTCGTCGGAGAGTCGATGGCGGACCCCATGATGTACTTCCGCAACAACGTCACCGGCGCGGTCAATCTCGTGAACGCCATGCTCGCTTCCGGCGTCAAGCGCATCGTCTTCTCCTCCACCTGCGCGACCTACGGCCAGCCCGACACCATGCCCATGACCGAGGATCTCCCCCAGCGGCCCACCAACCCGTACGGCGAAAGCAAGCTCATGTGCGAACGCATGATGCGCTGGGCGCAGGAGCGGAGCGGCCTCGAACCCACCTTCCTCCGCTATTTCAACGCGTGCGGCGCGACGGAACGCCTCGGCGAGGACCACGCCCCGGAGACGCACCTGATCCCCAACATCCTCAAGGTCGCCTTGGGGAAGGCCGAGAGCGTGCAGCTTTTCGGCGACGACTACCCGACGGAGGACGGCACCTGCGTGCGCGACTACATCCACGTCAGCGACCTCGCCGAAGCCCACCTCCTCGCGCTCGAAAAGCACGCCCTCGGCGCCTTCAACCTCGGCACCGGCAAGGGCTGCTCGGTCAAGGAAGTCCTCTCCGCCTGCCGCGAAATCACCGGCCGCGAAATTCCGGCAACCATCGCGCCGCGGCGGCCCGGCGACCCGGCCTGCCTGTACGCCTCCGCGGCGAAGGCGGAAAAGGTACTGGGATGGAAGCCCAGGGAAAGCGCCATCGAGACCATCGTCTCGCACGCGTGGAACTGGCACCGGCGGCACCCGGACGGATACGGCGCATGAGCGAAGCCCCCCGCAAGCCCTACCGCCGCCATTCGCACCACGGCCGCCACCTGGCCCGCGCCCTCCGGCATTTCTTCCTGATCGGGGCGGTCGTGTTCCTGGGCGGGAGCATCCTCTCCGTCGTCAGCGCCCTCTTCCGCCATTCCAGCGAACGGATGCCGTTCTGGCGGATGGGGTTCTGGTTCCTGGCGGCGAGCCTGGCGTCGCTCTTGGTGTACGCGCTTTTCAAGGCCGCGCGCGACTGGCTCCACTCGAGGGCGCACGCGCGGCACCATTCCGCGGAGTAGGCATCCCCAAGGACGCGCGGCGGACGCGAAAAGGAGGTCGCCCGCCGCGGGCCCGCCGGATGCCATGAGTCCCGCAACGGCAACGCTCCGCGCGGGCGGGGCAGGCGGGCGCTACTCTTCCCAGAAATCGCCGTCGCCGAAGTCTTCCGCCTGCGGGAAGATTTCCGTGGGGCACGCCGGAATCGCGTCCACGAACAGCTTCCCGTAGCCCGTCGTCGCGATTCTCGGGTCGAACACCACCACCACCCCCGTGTCCGTCTTCGAGCGGATCAGCCGCCCCACCCCCTGCCGGAACTTCAAGATCGCTTCCGGCAGCGTGTAGTCGCGGAAGGCGTTCCCCCCGCGCTCCTCGATTTTCTCCATCCGCGCCTTCACGAGCGGGTCGTCCGGCACCGCGAACGGCAACCGCGCGATCATCACGTTGCTCAACGCCTCCCCGCGCACGTCCACGCCCATCCAGAAGCGGTCGAGGCCGAAGAGCACGCACCCGTCCCCCGCCCGGAAGCGGCGGAGCATTTCCCGCGGCGAGAGGTCCTGGTTCTGCGCGAGCAGGGTCAGCCCCCGCTCCGCGAGCGGTCCGCGCAGTTCGTCGGCGACGGCCTTCAGGTGCCGCGCGTTGGTGAACAGGACGAACGCCTTCCCGTCCGTCCGCACGGACCAGTCGAGGATGCCGCGCGCGACGGCGGCGAGATAGGCCTTTTCGTCCGTCGGCTGAGGGAACCCGCGCCCGGCGAGGTACAGGCGCATCTGGCGGGCGAAATCGAAGGGCGAACCGAGGCAGAGCTCGTCGGCGTCGTCGAGGCCGAGGCGCCGGCGGGTGTAGTCCATGTTCCCGTCGCGCACCGCGAGCGTCGCGCTCGTGAGAATGACCGGCCGGAAGCTCCCGAAGAGGCTTTCGCGCAAAATTCCCGCCACTTCCACCGGCGCGGCGTGCAGCGCCAGCGCCCGGCGCCGCCCCTCGCGTTCCAGCCAGTACACGCTCTCCGGCAGGGTCTGGTCGAGGAAGTCCGTCAATTCCTGCCGCGACGCGATGGCGTGGGTGCGAAGCGCCAGCAGTTCCGCCCGCAACGGGTCCTCGTCGCCGAGCGTTTCCGCAAGCGCCTGCAACTGCGAGGAAAGCTTCGCCAGAAGCGTTTCCAGGTTGCGGTCGGGCAGGGACAGCGGCCCGCGCAGCACCTGCTGGGTTTTCGCCGCGTCCATCCCCGCAAGCGCGGGAAGCGAGCGGAAGAACGAGGCCACCGCGTCCCAGACGAGACCCGTCGTCGCGGCGGCGTCCCCCGCCTTGAGGTACGCGAGGACGCCCTTGCCCGCGTCGGGCATGTACAGGCGGCGGAGCCACTGCTCGAACATGCGCGCGGAAACCTTCAGCCCCAGGTGCGAGGAAGCGCTCTCCTCGATGGTGTGCGCTTCGTCGAGGACCACCGCGGCGCATTCGGGCAGGAACCCGCCGGACCCGTCCATCAAGGCGAGGTTCGAGAAAAAGAGCGCGTGGTTGGTCACCAAAAGGTCGGCCCCCGCCATCCGCTCGCGCGCCCGCGTCGCGAAACAGCGGGCGCGGAACGGGCACTTCCGGCCCATGCAGTTGCCCTGTTCGACGCATACCGCGTTCCACGCGTCGAAGGCCGGCGGCGGCGAAAGCTCCTGGAGGGAGCCGTCCGGCGTCGCGTCCGCCCAGGCGCGCAGGCGGTCGAGTTCTTCGGCGATGCCGATGCCGGGAAGGTCGCGCTGGAGCGTGCGGGTCTGTTCGAGGCGGCGGAGGCAGAGGTAGTTTGCTTTTCCCTTGACAAGGACGGCGTTGACGCCGCCGGGGATGCGGCTTGCGAGAAACGGGATGTCCTTGTGGATCAGCTGTTCCTGGAGGGCGATGGTGTGCGTCGAAACCAGCGCGCGGACGCCGTCCGCCTTGCACCGGAGGATGAGCGGGACGAGGTAGGCGAAGCTCTTGCCGACGCCGGTGCCCGCCTCGACCACGAGGTGGCGGCCGGTCGAAAGCGCCCGCGCGACGGCGGCGGCCATCGCGAGCTGCTCCTCGCGCCGTTCGTACGCGAAGCCGCCGGAAGAGGCGCCCTCCGCGCCGTCGAACAAGCGCGGGAATCCGTCCGCCGGGACGGGGACGCGCGCGGAAACGTCCGGCGCGGGCGTTCCGCCGCCGGACGGGACCGGAAGGGACCGCGGCACGGCCTACCCGCCGACGGCTTCTTCGCCCGCTTCCGCCGGTTCCGCGCCGTCCCCGGCGGGCGCGGCGGCGTCTCCGGAAGCGTCTTCGGCGGCATCTTCGGAGGAAGTGTATTTCACCCCTTCGAGGGGACCGACGAAACGGATGGTCGCGGCGTCGCGCAGGCGCTTGTAGTACTTCCGCGTTTCCTCGGCCTGCGCAGCGCGGCAGAGCTGCTTGCGGAGGGCGGCCTTGAGTTCTTCGCTCCAGGGCTGGAGGGTTTCGGGCGTTTCTTCGCGCACGAGGAAGAGGTGGTAGCCCGCGGGCGAGCGGACGGGGGACGAGAGCGCGCCGACGGCCGTCGAGAAGATGGCCTCGTCGAGCCCGGGCGGCTGACGGCCGGGAACGACCAGGCCGATGTCGCCGCCGCGTTCGCGCGAGGGATCGTCGGACAGTTCGAGGGCGAGCGAGTCGAAGGATTCGCCCGCGGCGAAACGGGAAGCGGCCTCTTCCAGCGTCTTGCGCGCGTCGCCCGCGAGGTCGCCGTCTTCGGGGGCGTCGGCGGAAACGCGCACGAGAATCTGGGAAACCTTGCGCCCGGCGGGGATGGTGAACGTCCCGGGATGCGCGTCGTAGAAGTCCTTCAGGTATCCGTCGGTGAACTCCGCCTCGCGCGCGAGGTAGTCCTCGTGGACCACGCGGTTCTTGAAGAGGTCGAGCTTGATGTTGCTTTCCAGCTCCTCCTGCGAAAGCCCCCTTTGGGCGAGGAGCATCGCGAGGTTCGCCTCCGCCGCGAGGCCTTCCCGGTCGGCGATCAGGGTCTGGCGGGCCTTCTCCACCTCTTCGGCGGTGACGGGATCCCCGGCGCGGAGCATGTCGGCGCGGACGAGGGCGCGGGTGACGAGCAGGTCGATCGCGGTGCGGATGGCGCGCTGCCGGAGTTCGCCGGAAAGCTCGCGGCCGCCGGTGGTGCGGGCGTACTCGACCTGGAGCTGCCCCATCGTGACGGGCGTTTCGTCCACCCAGATGGCGACTTCCCCGGCCGGGGACGGGGCGACGGTTTCGGCTTTTTTGCCGCAGCCGGGAAGGGCGGCGAGGACGGCGAGGGAAAGGGCGAGGACGGGAAGGAGGGATTTCATGGTGCGGATTTCCTTGGAAAAGATGCGGGCGGGGAGGCGCTCAATACGCCTGCTTGTCCTGGATGGACTGGTACTCCCGGAAGACCTCCAGGCATTCCGCCCGGTCGGTTTCGTGTTCGATGTCGAAGGTCCCCTCGAAGAACTCCCGGTCGCGGAAGCCGATGCCGTCGGTGTCGGCGATGGTGCAACCGAAATGGACCTTGCGGATGTTCGCCCAGAGGATGGCGCCGCGGCACATGGGGCAGGGCTCGGCGGTGGTGTAGAGCTCGCACCCGCTCAGGTCGTGCGTCCCGAGCGCCTTGCACGCCTCGCGGATCGCCATGACCTCGCCGTGGCAGGTCGGATCCCGGCGGTGGATGACTTCGTTGTGCCCCCGGCCGACGACGGTGCCGTCCTTCACGATCACGCACCCGAACGGTCCGCCGTGTCCCGCGCGGATGCCCGCGCGCGCTTCTTCGATTGCCAATGCCATGTACGGATTTGCCATAGTTGCAGTCTCTTTCGCGAAAGGGGGAAGATTCACACCAACCGCGCGGGAAATGCAAGACACTTTCGCGGAACGCGGAAAAAACGCCCCTGCGGGAAAAAAACGCGGGAACAGTTGACTTCCCCCCGGAGGACTGCTACAAAAGTCGTCCCACGGTTGGGACGATAGCTCAGTCGGTAGAGCACGAGCCTTTTAAGCTTGGGGTCGTGGGTTCGAGCCCCACTCGTCTCACAAATCGCACTTTTGCGCACGGACGTTTTCCTTTTCCTTTCTCGCCCGTGCGCTTTTCTTTTGCCCTGCCGCGGGACTTTGCCGGCGGGGCGGCCCGCCCGCCCGCCGGGGATACCCTCTCCCCTTCCCCCTTCACGCTTCGTTCTTCACTCGCCCCCGGATGCGGGCGCCAGGCGGATCAAGGCGGGGAGCCCGGGGATGCCGCGGGCGGAAAGCGCGCCCGCCGCGGCGGGGGCTTCCGGGTGCTCGACGGAGAGAACGACGTATTCGAACCCCTCCGCCAGCCGCGCTTTCACCGCCGCATCCGCCAACGC
>JAFSUH010000012.1 GCA_017445365.1 Kiritimatiellia bacterium
CAGCGAAACCGGGCCGTACACGCCGTCGGCGACCGTGATTTCGTCGCCGTCCGCGGCGCGGTCGAGCGCCTCCTGGAGGGAGGGAACGGCGCCCGCGGGCCCGGCGGCATCGACGTGCCACGTGGCGGCCCGGGCCGCGGCAAACGGCAGGAGCACCGGAAAAACGAGGGAAAGGAAAAGGGTTCGCGTATTCATGTGAAGGCACCTTTCGTCCGCACGCATGAATAGTACAACGTTTCACCGAAAGACAAGCCCATTCCGTTCCGGCCGGGCCGTGCCGCAACGACCCGGTTCCCCTCGCGACATGATTCCCGCGAGGCCCTGATCCGCCCCCTCCCCGCTTCCGGAACTCCAACCTTCCACGCCTCCCAGCCGCCCGCCGCATGGCGGCGCTCACGCCGGGCCGGAGGCGGTGCGGCCGCCCCAGCGGCGGGTGTTGCGCCATTCGTGCGCGAGCAAAGCGTCGAAGTCCGCTTCCGGGTTGCAACGCGCCTCCATCGCCTTCGCCGTTTCGTGCAGGCGGCGGATGCAGTCGCTCTTCTCGCGGTAGCCGAGCTTGCTCTCCTCGATGGCGGTCCCCAGCACGCGGATCGATTCGTCGTACACCTTGGTCGGCACCGGAAACGGCGCGCCGTCCTTCCCTCCGTGCGCGAAACTGAACCGCGCCGGATCGCGGAAGCGGCCGGGCGTGCCGTACACCACCTCCCCCACCAGCGCCAGCGCCTGCAAGGTCCACTCTCCCAGTCCCGGCGTGAGCAACAACGACTCGAAGTCCCGCGTTCCCGCCCCGTAGGCCGTCGCCAGCACCGCGCCCAAGCGCTTCAGGTCCACGTCTTCCGCTTTCACGTCGTGGTGCGCGGGAAGGGCGAGGTCCCGCGGCGTGGCGGGCAAGGAAGCTTTCGCGGGAACCAATTCCTCCCCGCCGAAGAGGAGCAACTGGCTTCCGCCCCCGCGGCCGCGCGAAACGGCCGCGACTTCCTTGACGACCTTCTCCGGCTTTTCCCGCGCGAGCGCCACGCAGATATCGCGCGTTTTCCCCGCTTCCTGCGCGGTCAGGTTCAGGATCGGCCCGCGGTTTTCCCCGACGACGCCCGCGTGCGGCTCCTCGACGAAACTGCGCAGGCCCTCGCTGCACCAGTGGTAGCGCCGCGCGGTTTTTCCCGCGGGATTCATCCCCTGCTGGACGACGGTCCATTTGCCGTTGCGGCCGACGACGAACACGTGCTGGTACAAGGCGAACCCGTCCTGCACGGCGGCGGAATCCACCTTCGCGCACAGGCGGCTCGCGCGGACGAGGCCCGCCGCGTCAAGGCCGTTTTCCCCGCCGTACGCGGCGAGTTCCTCCGGCGTGCGGCGCGAGAAGCGTCCCCTCCCCCCGCAGACGGCGAGCCCCCACTCGCGCGAATGCGCGTTGACGGCGCGCTTCAAGGCGTACAGCACGGAAGTCGTGATGCCGCTCGAATGCCAATCCATCCCGAGGACCGCGCCGAAGCACTGGAACCACATCGGGTCGGAGAGGCGGACGAGCACTTCGTCGGGCCCGAAGGCGAGAACCAAGGCCTCGGTGATTTCCCCGGCAAGCGACTTCATCCGCTCGGCGAGCCACGGCGGCACCGTCCCGCCGTGCAGGGGCAGATCGGCCGACCCGGTGCGCTTCATGCCGCCGCCTTTCCGGCCCGTCGCACACGGGCGGGACAACGGGACCGACGGGGAAAACGGCGGCTGGGGCGGCGGGATTCGGGCAACATGGGGAAAGTTCCGGGGACCGGCGCAAAATACGCCGTTCCGGCCCCGCCGGGAATGTTTTTCGGCGACTGGCGCGACCCTACTCCCGCGCCGTCATGCCCACCCGCCAGAAACGCCGGACGCCTTCCGTGCCCGCTTCCGCTTCCGGGGGCGCGGCGCGCAGGAAAAGCGTTCCGTCCGCTTCGTCTTCCACGACGCAAGGGATTTCCCGTTCTTCGCCGTCCGTCAAGTCGTCCCGTTCGTAGACCGCGAAACGGAACCGCCCCAAGGCATCCAGCCGCCGCCAAGCGGCCTCCGCCGTTGCATCGATGCCGTTTCCGGCGGAAACCGCGAAGACCGGCGCCTCCGTTCCCTCCCATGAGAGAATCCGCACGCGGGGGGCCATCCGTCCCGCCGGAGAGACCACTTCGCACAGCTCGTCCGCCGTGAATCCCCACTCAGCGGCTTCCGCGAGCAACGCCTCGAAGGCATCGTCCCCCAACGTGCCGTTGCGTTCCCGCAGTTCTTCTCCGGCGTCCACGCCCGCGACCTGCCAGCCCGTCGCACCGTTCCGGCGCGGCAACTTCGCCCCGCCTTCGCCGATCCACCCGGAAGCGTTGTCGACGGCGTAGTCTTCCGCCGCTTCTTCCCGCGTCCGCAACGTCCCCGTCGGCGCGACGCCCCGGAAGGCATCCGCGCCCCGTTCCGGCGGGACGGGGGCGAAGCAGGCGATGTCCGAAAGCATCCCGGCGTTGAGGAAGGCGCCGTCGCCGAGGCTTGCCACGGCGCGGTGGAGCGTCACGCGGGAAATCTTGGGCGCGGTGGCTGCCGTGTCGCCACCGAAAGCCGCCGCTCCCACGCGCACAAGCGAAACCATCGCCGCGGTATCGACTTCGGAGAGAAGGTCGCAGTTGGAGAACGCCCGTGCGCCGATCCATTCCACGCCGGCCCCTCCCCCGTCCGCGAAGCCCGCCGAGCGCAACCGGGAGCAGTCCTGGAAGGCATACGCGCCGATTCCCGCGATGTCCGGCGGCAACGCAACCACCTCCAGCCGCCAGCACGACTCGAACATCCCGAGCGGCGCGTCTTCGCTCCCCAGCCGTTCCAGACGCCTTGCCGCCTCCAGGTTGACGCTCCGAAGCGCCGTGCAGGCGAAGAACGCCCCGTCTCCCAAATCGCGCAAGGCGGGCGCGCTTCCGGCAAAGGAAACGTTCGTCAATCCCGCGCAGTTCGCGAAGGCGTACGGGGCGATTCGTTCCACGCTTTCGGGGATTGCCGCGTCCGAAACGGCGAGCGCCTCGAAGACGCCCTCGCCGTCCGCATCGTTGGTGCCGATGGCGGTGATGCGCCACGTCCGCCCGTTTTCGTCTTCCACGGCTTCCGGAAGCGGCAACTCCCCTTCCCCGCTTGCCCGGACAAGCGCGAGCCGTCCCTCGGCACCGTCTGGCGCGGTCGTGATGGCCCAGCGCACCTCGTCCGCCCCGTCGAAATACGCGAGCAGCGCCTCGCCCGCCCAGAACACCCATTCCATCCCGCTTGGGCTCCCGCTTTCCCCGGGGCGGAACGCCGAAAGGTTCCACGCGCTGCCGACCATGCTCCCCACCCATGCGCCATACGCCTCTTCCGCCCCTTCCGGCACCGCCAGCGTTCCCGACGCCGCCACCCCGCGGAAGGCATCCGTCCCGACCTCCGGCGGAACGGCCGCCGCCAGCTCCGCCTCCGCCAGCAGGTGGCAACCGTAGAAGGCACCCTCGCCGATCCGCTCCAGCGTGGAGGGAAGCGAGACGCGGGAGAGCTGCGTGCAGTTGCGGAACGCGCGCGCGCCGATCCAGCGCACGCCTTCGGCCACCGAAAGCGTTGCCAGGGCCCGTTGCCCGGCGAAGGCGTCGTCTGCCACGCCGACAACCTTGAGCCGCCGCCCGCCGACTTCGAGAGAAGACTGAATCACCAGGTCCTCCGGGCATTCCTGCCCTTCGGCGAAACCCGTGACGGCCACGCCGCCCTCGACGGCGATCGTCGCGAAGCGCGTCGCGACTTCCTCGCGCCATTGCGCGGAAAGTGCGAGCGAGGCGGTGCCGTACGGCAGGTCCGCCCCGCAGTTCCGCGCCACGCCGTCCGCATCCGTCCAGCCCTCGAAAACCCATCCCTCGCGGACGGGAGAGGCGAAGGGCGGCGCGTCGCATGCGTAGGCCCCGTTGCGCGGCATTCCCACCACGGTGTCTTCGCAGTTCCGGTCGAACGCCAGCTCCACCGGCAGGTGTCCCACGCGGTTCCACCAGGAGGGGGCGGTCGGTATCGCCTCGTTCCAGTCGAAAACGATGTCCGCGGAAGCGGTGACACGCACGTTCTTCGGCGCGTCATCGCACACCTTGATGCGGTAGGAGACGTGGCCTTCGCCGTTGTGGTCCCCGTCGTTCGGCGGGAGGAAGCCGGCATAGGGGTCCGTCGGCCAGCCGTCTTCGTCCCCGTCCGGGTCCACCATGCGCAGGTGCCACGTCGCGATGCCATTGTGCAGGGAGAAGGATGTCCGCACCGTGTAATCCGCCCCGGGGACGGCGCACTCGCTCGTGCCGCCGGATTTCCCGGCGAGACCGAGGTCCGTCACGTTCGCGAAGACGACTTCGCCGAGTTCGAGCGTGTCCCAGTCGAGGCGCGGGTCGAGTTCTTCGGTCACGCGGACCTGCATCGCGGCGGCGGAAGCGTTCGTCGCGTTCTCGAAGTAGATCGTGTAATCCAGCCATTCCCCCGGCTCCACGAACCGCTCCGTCTCCGCGTCCCCGACCCCCGCCGGTCCCACCACCTCGTTCGGGTCGATGCTCTGCGGGACATCCGGCTTGCAGACATGCGCCGCTGAATCGCCCGCAATGTCTTCGCTGTCCTGCATGTCGCAACAATGCAGCAAATACGGCCGTGGCGGCAGTTTGGCGGCGAAATCGCGCATGACGGCTTCGAATTCCGCCATCCAAGCGTCGATGTGGGTCCGCCCCGCCAGCCATTCCCCGCCCGCTTCCCCTGTCTTCATCCAGTCCGACACCAGTTCCGCGATGGTCGAAACGAGATTGATGCAATCCCACATTTGGTCGCTGAAAAGATCCGACTCGAAGGCCTCCACGTCCGAATGCAGAATCGTCCCTGCGGCGGCCAAGGCGTCCAGATGGTCCTTGATACCGGAAAAACCATCCTTGATGGCGGCGATTTTGTCGAGGACCTGCGTGACGTATTCCACGCTCAGTTCGCGGTGCTCGACCAGGTATTGCAGCGACTGCACGTCCGTTTCGAACGAGCCGATTTGCGCTTCCAGAAGGTCGAGCCCATCGGTGAACACGTAGCCCGCAAGTTTCTGTTTCGCGCTGAAGATGCCGCCGGCCCATTTGTGGAAACGCCTTCCGGCCATCTTCGCCTTGGAGGCCAGCCAATGGTCGAGATAGGCCCGCGCGGTGTCGTGGACGCTTTTGCCCAACAGGGCGAGTGCCTTGTACGGGTCCGCCATGCGTGCGTTCTTCATGAACGTCTGGAGACGGAAGCGGAAGACTTCCGCCGTGCGGTAGTTGTCGGCGTAGATTTCCCGGTTGTGGGGACAATCGTATTCGCCGGTGGGTTTGACGTAAGCGGCATGCGCCAGCGAAAGAAGGCGCATTCCCTCGCTGATGCGTTTCCAGGCCTGCGTGTACTTGTTCTCGAAAACGGAATCGTCGTAGTCCGTCCGGGTCGGAACGCTGCTCGCCGACGCGCCGAAAACTTCCGTCCCGGCAACGGCGAAATCGACGACGGTATCCCCGTCGATTTCGACATCCTCCGGCAAATCGTATTCCGTACCGGAGGAAGACATCACCATCGTGTCGTAGATTCCCGCCGGAAGACTTGCGGCATACGTGCCGCCGGAACCGATTGTTGCATAATACGACGACTCCTCCCCGATGAACACGACGATGTCGTCTTCGGAAGCGTTTTCCACCGTCCCCGCAACGGAAAGTTTGCGCTTGAGTGCCAACGCAACGGTCTCCGGCGATGCTCCGACGGCCACGAACGCCGTTCCGACGGCCTCGCCGGATTCGGCCGTTATCCGGTAGGTTCCCGCGGGAAGTCCGGCAAAGGCCGCAATCCCGTCCTCCATCGAAACGGGCATGTACGATTCGGCCGTTTCGAGGTTCTTGGCCGTGACGGAAAGGGCTTCTCCCGCCGTTTCACCGAATTCGATCCGCAGGGAGACGGCTTCGCCCGTGTTCGGGAAGCACGAGCGGTATTCCGCGCAAGCGGCAGACCCGATTGCCGTCTCCTCCGACAGTTCGTTCGCCACGAGTCGGTAGTCGTTCATGTCGCCGCCGCGCGCCCAAACGGTTCCGGCTGCCAGCGAAAGCGCGTCACCATCCTCCGGGCTTGCGACGTACAGCCTGATTTCGCTGGCGGCACCGGCCACGAGGACGAAGGGAATCCGGGCGGAAGCGCCCGCCGGAATCGTCCCTTGCGGTGACGTCGCCGCGACGAAGTGGATGTCGGTGAAATTCCTTGCGCTCCCGGCATAGCGGAGCGCCCCGCCGTTCACGACCTTGATTTGCAGGACGTGGGCCGGGAGGTCCGCGTTCCCGTCGTTGCCGTATTCGACGGCACAGACGGCCCGGCCGCCCAGCCGCACCGCCTTCGGCACGTCAAGCCGCGCCCAGATGCGCCCGCGCCCTTCCGCTCCGGTCACGGAAAAGGCGGAGGGAAGGGTTGCGGTCGTGCCGGAAGATTCAACACGCACGGCAAAGAGCTTGCCCGCCGCCGCAAGTGTCGCGCAATCCACGGTCGCCCAAAGCGTTTCGGCGTTTTCCCGCACGAGCGAAACGGGAGCGACCGGGGCGCCGCCGGAAGCAACGAAGCGGAGGGTGGCGTCTTCGCCGAATCCGGCCCCGGAGATGCGGAGCGTCGCGCGCCCCGTGCGCGGCACGTTTTCCGGTGCCACGGACGAGACGGCAATCGTCCCGTCCTCGAAAACGACGTCGAACGCGCCCGGCACACTTCCCGCTTCGAGCACCACGTACACAGCT
Source organism: Kiritimatiellia bacterium (assembly GCA_017445365.1). Classification (GTDB taxonomy): domain Bacteria; phylum Verrucomicrobiota; class Kiritimatiellia; order CAIQIC01; family Lenti-01; genus RGIG3480. The sequence continues at coordinate 6,753 of JAFSUH010000012.1, forward strand.
TCCGTCCCCTCCGGCACGGCAAACACGGCAAGTCCGCTTTCGTCCACGGTCGTTTCGCCGCCAACGCCCGCTGCGGGCACCAGTCCCAAGCCGAAGCGCACCACGGTCCCCGCCGGGGCCGTCACCCGGCACAGTTGGGCGTTTCTCCCCTCCCCCAGCTCGAACTTGCGGAGAAGCGTCGCGTTTTCCGCGAGCATCCCCGCCGCGCCTTCGGCGGCATCGGCCGTGACGACCTCAATCTCCAACGCCGCGTCCGCGACGGCGACGTTGTTGGCCGTCCGCGTTCCTTCCGCCACGTCGCGGCGGCAGTTGGCATGGAGCCGGATGCCGTACACGCCTTCGGAGAGCGGCGGCAGGACGAAATACCCCGTTCCCGTCACGACCCCGCCCGCCTCGATGCGCGAACCTTGCAGTTTTTCGCCGAGCGGGATGACGCGTCCCGTGGCCGAAACGAGCGAAAGCTCGTCCCACCAGCCCGAATCGACCGCTTCCCCGCCTTCGTTGGCGACGGTCCAGTGCAGGAACACCGTTTCGCCCGGCTTGGCCCTGGCCCGGTCGCATGCGACCGATACCGCCACAAGGTCCACGTCGCTCGCGGCCCCGCGCGGGATGCATTCGGCCACCCCGATGTCCGCTGCCGCCCCCGCGCCTTCGGCCGAGCCGTCCCACGTCCAGCGTTTTTGCCCGTACACGTCCGTTTCCGGCGCCGCCGCGGAATCCGCGGTGTCGATGCAGGCGCTCCCTTCCAAAATGCGGAAATCGCCGTTGTCCGGGTCGCGGAAACGCGGGTCGCCCCAGACGTTGCCGTCCTGGCCGCAGATATCCAGCGCATCCTGCGTTCCTTCCGCCGTCAAAACGCTTCCGCCTTCGTTCCAGAAGCAGCAGTTGCGGTAGGTGCTCTTGGGGAAGCCGAACGCCTCCCACGTTTCCGTGATGCCCGAAAACGCGCAGTTCACGAACGTCTGCCCGCCGCCCTGTGTCAGGCGTCCGCAGTCGTACACGACGCAGTTGACGATGGGATCCTTCGCCCAATGCCGGAACGCCAGCAGGCAGTCGCGGATGACGGCGTTGGTCATGAAGAAGCTGCCGGACTCCACGCCGACGGCGTCGTAACGCCCGTGGGCGATTTCGCCGCTGTCGAAGACGACCGTGCCGCCGGTCATGTTGATGGCGCCGGTCGTCTGGTTGCGGCTGGAATACAGGATGGACGAATGCGTGAACCGCGCCGTCCCCCCGGCAATCTTGATGCACGTCCAATCGCCTGCGACGGGATAGGTCGCATCCCCGTCCCCGTTGGTGTCGCCGCCGTGGTCGTCGTCTTTGACGGACGTGAACACCACCGGCGCGGCGCGGGTTCCGTTGGCGAGGAGGGTGCCGCCGGAGTTGACGGTCATCTGGACGCCTTGGTCGAACTTGAGCACCGTTCCCGCGGGAATCGTCAGGGTCGCGCCGCTTGCGACGGTGACGTTGCCGCTCACGCGGTAAACGCTTCCCCGCGTGAGCTTCCGCGAAGCGGAAACGGTCCCGGAAAGCGGCGTCTGCGTCTTGTACCGCAACTCGCTTTCTTCTCCGATGGTGAGGTTCCCGCGGAACGTGTAGGCGTCCATGACCGGCGGGGAAGCCGCCCCGTCGTTGAGCGTGTCGCCGCCGACGGTGTCGTCGTTGATGTGGGTGAAGACCACGCCGTTGGCGAAAAGCGCCCCGCCGCCGCTTTCGATGGTGATGCCCGTCCCGGTGAGGAATTTGACGATGGCGCCCGGCTCGATCATGAGCGTGTAGAGCGCCGGAACGTACACGGTTTCGTAAACGACGTGCACGATGCCCGCCCGCCACGTCTCGTTGCTCCGCACCGTCCCGCCGTGAAGTTCGACGCCCGCCCAGTCCGGCACGGCGAAAGTCTTTTCGAGCCCCGCGAGCCGCCGCCCGTCCGCCGAAAGGATTTCGTGCTTGAGGACATAGCTTCCCACGGGCCAATCGCTCCGCCGCCACGTGTACGTCGCGGGCGTTCCGCCCGGAACTTCCGCCAAAATCCCGCTTCCGTTTTCGCCGCTCCACGAAAGCCGCACGGTCGTATCCGCCGCCGGGACCGCCCCCTGCCACGCGCCGCTCAAGCGGATCGGCTCCTCGTCGTGCCGGAACATCGGCTCCTTCCAGACGGCCTCGTCCACCGCGAAGGGCGGACTCGCCTCGCTTTCGCCGCTGAACACGACGTTGCCGGCCGATCCCGACAAAGCCGTCCCTTCCTCGTATTCGCGGATTTCGACGGTCGCTTCCTTCCCGCTCCCCGCCATCCCGTGGACGGCCGCCAGGCGCACCTTGAACTTCCGCCGCGCCCCGGCGACGGTCCTGGTGTTGAGCGGGATGGCTATCCACTTCGTTCCTTCGGAACTCTTCCCCCAAGTCAGCCGCCCGCCCGCGAGCTTGTAGTCGCGGCCGAACGTCGCCGTTCCCGGAACCGCTTCCCAGTCCACCGCGAAGCCCTGGTTGCGCGCGTTGCCGCCTACCGTCACGGCGACGTACGCCGTGCCGGATTTGCGGCTTGCCTCCGCCGGATGCACCGAAACGGTCCCGTAGTTGGCGGGGGAGAATCCCACGCCGCGCACTTGGAACCACCCGTTGTCCGCGAAAGCCGCGTTCCCGCTCTGGAAGAGGATGCGTCCCGCCGTCCCCGCGGCCACGCCCGCATCTTCCGGCCCCGCCGGGATGGGGACGCCCGCGCTGTCGTCGTCCGCCGTCGTGACGATGGCATCCGCCCCGTCCACCCCCGCAAACGATAGTTTTCCGCCGTCTTCCACCTTGATGCCCGCGTCCGGACAGATTTTGACGACCGCCCCGGCCCCCACCGTGAGGGTCTTCCCGTCGGGAACCACCACCCAGTGCCGGACGAGATGGGTCGCGGAGGCGTCCCACGTCGTGCTTTCGGCAAGCCGCCCGCCTTCCACCGCGAGGCCCGGCGCGTTGAGGAAAAGCATTTCCTTTTCCGTCCCGTCCTCCGCTTCGAGCGGCCTCCACCCGTCCGGCCCTTCCGCCGTGTTCCACGCCTCGCGGGGGCTCCCGTCCGGCTCGCCGATGCGTTCGGTCCCGTGCAGGATCCGTCCGCCGATACTGTCTCTCCCGTCGAATCGCACCGCGCCGCTCCCCGTCCACGTCCCGCCCTCGAACGCAATCTTGTCGAGTTCACGGATGGTCACCGTGCATTCGCCCGCCCCGGAAGGATTGCACGCGCGGCAGACCGTGATGCGAAGCCGGAAGCTCGTCGTTTCGCCAACGACGTGGTCCGTGGCGATGGGGATTTGGAGCGTCTTCGTCCCCTGGCTCGTGTTGGTCCAGGTGACGGTCCCGCCCGCGAGGAGATGGTCCTCGCCGAACCTCGCCGTCCCGTCCACGGCTTCCCAGTCGATGGAGAAGTTCTGTGCGCGCGAGCCGCTCGCGATGGTGACGGGGACGTAGGCCATGCCGCCGTCGCGGAACGCCACCGTGTCGTTGAGAACTTATCCGATAATAATGCTTGCTTTGCATCGATTCCTGTGGCAACCTGTCCTTTCAGACGGCAAAAAGACGAAAGGAACCGCATGCGTACCAAACCTTGGGAAATCTCAGACGAATTGTGGGAAAAGGTTGCTCCAC
>JAFSUH010000124.1 GCA_017445365.1 Kiritimatiellia bacterium
CATCGTCGCGGGCGGCGTGACGCGCGTCTTCTCCGGCCGCCCCGCCCTCCGCTCCGTCTCCTTCGCCCTCCCCGTCGGAAGCGTCACCGCCCTCCACGGCCCCAACGGCTCCGGCAAGTCCACCCTCCTCCAGATCCTCTGCGGCGTCCTCGCGCCCACGTCCGGCAGCGCTTCCGTCGCCGGGCACGACACCTTCCTCGCCACCCGCCACACGCGCGCCTTGATCGGCTACCTCCCCGAAACCTGCCCGCTCTACGGGGAAATGCGCATCGAAGAGTACCTGCGCTACCGCGCGGCCCTCTTCTCCCTCCCGCGCGCCACCCTCCCCTCCCGCCTCCGCCGCGTCCTCGACGCATGCGGCCTCGCCCCCTTCGCGAAAAGCGTCGTCCACCGACTCCCCCTGGGCCTGCGCCAGCGCACGGGACTTGCCGCCGCCATCCTCCACGACCCCGCCTTCCTCCTCCTCGACGAGCCCTTCCGCGGCGTGGACCCCGCGGCCATCCAGGAGATTTCGCGCGTCCTGCGCGACCTCGCCACCTCGCGCCGCACCACCATCCTCTTCGCCACCCACAACCTCGCCGCCGCCTCCCTCCTCGCGGACCGCGTGCTGCTGCTCTCCGCCGGGACGCTCGCGGCGGACGCGCCGCTGGCGGATTTCGTCCGCGGCGGCTCCCTCGCCGACGCGTACCTCGCTTCCCTCGCCCCCGCCCTTTCCCCCGCCCCATGAAAATCCCCGCCATCGCCCAACGGGAAATCTCCTCCTACTTCCACACGTCCTCCGGCTACGGCATCGCCGCGATCTTCCTCGGCCTCATCGGCTACGGCTTCTGGCGGATGGTCGCTTCGCTCGCGCAGTTCCCCGCGGCGGCCCTGCGCCCGGCGGCGATGCTCTTCGACACGTCGCTCTACTGGCTCGCGATGCTGGCGCTCCCGCCGATGCTGACGATGCGCCTCTTCGCGGAGGAGCGGAAAACCGGCACGCTTTCCCTGCTCCTCTCCGCGCCGGTCTCCTCGGGCGAAATCGTCTTCGGCAAGTTCCTCGGCATCTACGCGATTTTCCTCGCGATCTGGACCCCCACCCTCGCCTGCGCGTGGGTCCTCCGCCGCTTCGGCACCTCCGCCGCGGTGGACCTCGCGCCGCTGGCCGCCGGGTACCTCGGAACCGCGCTCGTCGGCGCGTTCTTCCTTTCGGTGGGCCTCTTCGCCTCGCTCTGCTCGCGCCACCAGCTGGTGGCGGGCCTCCTCTGCGTGACGGCGACGGGCGCCCTGTTCTACTCCGGCCTGCCCCTCCACTCCCTCCACGCCTTCGACGCCCTGAGCACCGTCCGCCACATGGCCGATTTCGCGCGCGGCACCGTGGACACGCGCGTCGTCGTCTGGTACCTGACCTCGACGGGCCTGATGCTTTCGCTTTCCGCCCTCCTCCTCGAATACCGCCGCCTCGCATGAAACCCCGCCGCCCCGCCCGCCCGCCGTACCGGGACCCCGCCCGCCGCCGCCGCGCGCTCACCTGCCTGAACCTGCTGGTCGCCGCCGCCTGCCTCGCGGCGATGTGGCTGATGGCGAACCTCGTTTCGCGCCGCCACTACGCGCGCGCCTTCTGGTCGCTGCCGGCGGCCGAACCTCTTTCCCCGCGCCTGCGGGCGTTGCTGACCGCGAGGGACCGCGCGCCGGTGCGGCTGGTGGCGCTGCTCCGCGAAGGAAACCCGCTGCACGCGCGGACGAAGGCGCTTTTCGAGGAATGCGCGGCGCTGTCGGAAAAGGTGTCGATCGAATTCGTTCCGCCGGACCGCGACGTGGCGCGGGCGGAGGAGCTGGAGCGGAAGTACCGGCTGGGCGAAGAGGAGTGCCTGCTCGTGGCGGCGGGCGGGAAATTCCGCAAGATTCCCGCGGACGCGTGCTGGGGCGCGGAAACCGAAGACGCGCCGGTGCGCTACGAAGGGGAGGCCCGCCTCGCCGAAGCCCTGCTCGCGCTCGCGGAGGACGCGCCGCGGACGGTGTATTTCGCCTTCGGCCACGGCGAGCGGGAACCGGACGACTTCGACCGGCGCAACGGATACTCGCGCATCGCCGCGCGCCTCCGCGCCGACAACCTTTCCGTCGCGTCGGTGAACCTGCTCGACGCGCGCACGGTGCCGAGCGACTGCGACCTGCTCGTGTTCGCCGGGCCGGAAAAGCCGCTCACGGGCTTCGAGTGCTCGCTTCTGCGGCGGTACCTCAACGAAAAGGGGCGCATCCTCTTTTTGCTCGACGCGCGCACGGAGACGGGGCTGGAGGGGCTGTTGCGCGAATGGGGCGTGGAACTGGCGGACGACATCGTCCTCGACCCGTCGCGGACGCTGGGGGGCCGCGAGCTGTACGTGACCGCGTACCCCGACCACCCCATCGTGAAACCCCTCGCGCGCCTCGCGAGCGTCTTCTTCCTCCCGCGCTCGGTCATGCCGACCGCGCAGAAGGTGGAAGGCGTGACGGTGAGCGACCTCGCGTGCACCTCGCCGAACGGCTGGGCGGAGCGGCCGAAGAGCGAGGAGAGGGCGATGCGCTTCGACCCGGAGAGCGACCGGAAGGGGCCGGTTTCCGTGGCCGTGGCGGTGGAACGCGGGCCGGTGCCGGGCGTGCATGTCCAGATACGCCCGACGCGGCTGGTCGTGGTGGGCGACGCGAACTTCGCGAGCAACGGGGGACTCCTCGCGGCGAACGAGGACTTTTTCCTGAACGCGGTGAACTGGCTCCTGGAGCGGAAGGAACTGATCGGACGGATTCCGATTCCCGACGGCGCGGCCGCGGTCGTGATGGACGCGCACCAGTTGCGGCGGCTCTTCGCGGTCCTCGTGATCGGCCTTCCCGCGCTGGTCTTCGCCGGCGGCTGGCTCTTCCTCCGCTCCCGCCGCCACTAGGCCCCAAGAAGCGGAGCTTCTTGGGGACCCCGGGCTTCCCGCTTCCGGTTGCCAATGTTCGGCAAATTTTTCCCGTTTTTGCCAATGCTTGGGTGAATTGCAAGCGAAATGGACCAGTGGGGCTCATGCGGTCTGGCGGGCGTAGGATTGGGCCGCGGTCAGGCCCCCGAGCGACCGCCGGTGGATGCCGTTGATGGCCGCTTCCAGGGACGCCACTGCCTGCACGGACAC
>JAFSUH010000125.1 GCA_017445365.1 Kiritimatiellia bacterium
CTCCCATCCCGGGGTCGACGACCGCGACGCGCCGGAGGCCGCCGGCTTCCCCTCTTCGGCGCAGTCGCTCAAGGATCTGCGCCGCTCCCGCTACGGATGGTCCCACCTCAAGGTTCCGTTCGCCGCCGCCAACAAGGACGGCCCCGACGGCAACTACGTCCTCTGCGGAGGGACGTTCGCCGCGAATTCGGACGGCACGGCCTTCGCGGGGCGGAAATCCGGCGCCGGGGTCGTGTTCGCGGACTTTCCCCTTCGGGACGACGGCCGGATCGCCGCCCCTCCCCCGTTCGAAGTCTCGCTGGACCCCGCGGGCGGCGCGGTCTCGCCGCGGCGCTTTTCCGTGGCCCGCGGATCCGCGCTCGGCCGGCTTCCCGTGCCGACCCGGAAGGGGTACGTGTTTCTCGGCTGGTACACCGCCCGGCGCGGCGGCTCCAAGGTCGCCGCTTCGACACTGCCGTCGCGCGACACGGCGCTTTTCGCCCGGTGGGCGAAGGCGGCGTACGCCGTCTCCTTCTCGGCCAACGGGGGGACGCTTCCGAAGGGCAGTACGATGGCGGCGCAGAAGATGACCTATGGAAAGGCGGCGAAGCTCCGGAAGAACGCCTTCACGCGGAAAGATTGCGTTTTCATCGGCTGGGCCACGAGCAAGAGCGGCAAGGTGGTCTACAAGAACGCACAGGCCGTGAAGAACCTCCGCACGGACGGCAAGACCGTCACGCTCTACGCGAAGTGGGCGGAAAAGACCTACACGGTCGCCTTCAACGCCAACGGCGGCAAGGGGACGATGGCCGCGCAGAAGATGGCCTACGGAAAGGCCGCGGAACTCTCCCCCAACAAGTTCGCGCGCCCGGGTTGCACCTTCCGGGGGTGGGCGGAGAAAAAGACGGGGGCCGTGGCGTACAAGAACGCCCAGTCGGTGAAGAACCTCCGGACCGACGGCAAAACAACGACGCTGTACGCCGCGTGGGCGAAAAACGCCTACACGGTCGCCTTCAACGCCAACGGGGGAACCGGGACGATGGCGAAGCAGGCGATGAAGTACGGAACCGCGGCGAACCTGCGGGCGAACGCGTTCAAGCGGACGGGCTACGCCTTCCAGGGATGGGCCAAAACGGCAGGCGGGGCGGTGGTTTGCGCCAACCGCGCCAGGGTGAAGAACCTCCGCACCGACGGCGGGACCACCACGCTTTACGCGAAGTGGAAGGCCTCGACCTACAAGATCGAGTTCGACGCCAACGGGGGAATCGGCTCGATGGCGGCGCAGCAGATGACCTACGGCACGGCGGCGGCGTTGCGGGCGAACGCGTTCAAGCACGACGGGTTCGCGTTCCAAGGTTGGAGCAGGACGGGAGACGGGGCGGAAGCCTATGCGGACCAGGCCAGGGTGAAAAACTTGGGACGCGACGGCGGAACGGTGACGCTGTACGCGGTGTGGGCCCCGGACCCGGTTCCTGAACCATCGGAGGAACCGGCGGAGGAGACGGCTTCGGCGCCGGTGGCGGTTCCGCACGAATGGCCGGAGGGGAATGCGGCGGGGATTCTCTCGGCGAACGGCGGTGACTACGAAGCCGCGGCCAGGGCGAAGGTGGCGAACGGCGTCAACACGGTCCGGGAATGCTACGTGGCCGGGTTGGACGCGGAGGACGCGGCGCAGGAATTCACCGCGGAAATTTCGTTCATGGACGGGAATCCGGTGGTTTCCGCCAATCCCGGCGGAGTGGAAGGCCGCGAGTACGCGTTGTACGGGAAGAAGGACCTGACGGACCCGGCGGAAGATTGGGCCGACGTGACGGACAACGCGAATCCCGGAGCCGACGGCTACCGCTTCTTCCGCGTGGGCGTGTCGCTGCCGGAAGAATAGGACCGGCCTGCCGGGTGGCTCGGCAACCATACGATGGGGATGCTGCCCGATAGGGGCCAGCGGCGATTCGCGGCGTAAGAAATCCGGGAATGGCGCGAATGAATGGGTGTGGGGAGGCGGGCGGGGGCGCGGCGCCGCACCGGCGCGGGAAGGATGGCGGAAAATGGACAGTTCAAGACGCGCGCGGCGGGCTTCGCCAACTATCCGGCCGAATGGTGGCATTTCGCGTTCGGCGACCGCCTCTGGGCCGCCTGCCGCGGGAAGCGCCGCGCCATCTACGGCCCCGTGGAGGCGCCGGGCGGCGGGGAAATCGCGCTTGATGGGCTCCGCCCCGGCGGCGAGAATGGGGCAGGATGAACCTTCGGGCGACAAAGACCACCGCCAACTCCCAGCCAACCGGGATTCCGGTTCGGCCCTCCACGCATGCGGAGAGGGGGCGGGGGATGCTTCCCCCGGTCGTTGGAAGGGGGCTTGCGCCATGAAGATGCAATTCGACAAGAGCGGGCGGCGGTTTTTCTTCCTGACGTTTGCCGTGAAAGGGCGGCGGAAGGTGCTTTCGCGGGTAGTGGAGCAAGCCGGGCCGAATGGGGAGAGCGGGGCGATTGCGGAGTTGTCGCCGGCTGGCGGAGCGGTCGTGGAACTGTGGCGGAACGTGCACCGCCGGTGGCCGTGTCTCACGGCGAGCCATTTCGTCGTGATGCCCGACCATGTGCATTTGCTGCTGGTTGCGGATTACCGGCGGAATCCTGACTTCGACATCCTCGGATGGTTCCACCGGTTCCGCCGCGAGGCGGCAGGGGCCGTCGCGCCAGTGCTGGGCGTCCCGCCGGAAGACGCGTGGGAAGAGCGGTATTGGCTGATGCTCCTGAACGCGGGGCGGCCGCTCGGCACCGTGCGGCGCTACATCCGCGCGAATCCCGCGCGCTGGCTTTGGAAGGAGCGCCATCCCGACCGCTTCGCGCGGCGGAGCTGCTTGCGGCATCTCTCGCTCGATCCGGGGCTGGATTGGACCGCCGTCGGGAACGTGACGCTTTTGGATTCGCCGTTCCTCTTTCCCGTGCGCCTGACGCGGCGCCTGTCGGTGGAAGAACACCGTTCGGCCATCGAACGGGCGCTCGACCGGGCCCGGCGCGGGGCGGTGCCCGTTTGCGGGTTCCTGTCGCCCGGCGAAAAGGAACTCGAAAGGCGCTTGCGGGAAGATGCATGCGCGCGGTGGATCAAGACCGTGCCGTACGGATTGCCAGCCGGATTCGACCCAGGCGTGGAGGATTCGCGCGCCCTTGCCGCAGGGCGCCTGCTGGTGCTTTCCTCGTTTCCCGACGGCATTCCCGCGGTTCCCGTCAGCCGCGGGAACTGCCTGCTCATGAACAAACGGAACGGTGAACTGTGCCGCCGGGCGGCGGGTGCGGCGGATGGAAACGGACAACAACCGGGGCCTTGCCCCGAACCCCGCGGAAGCGGGAGAAAGGAACCGACATGATCGAAATCGTGCAAGGCGACATCACGGAATTGGCGGTGGATGCCATCGTCAACGCGGCGAACGAGGGGATGCTCGGAGGCGGCGGGGTGGATGGCGCCATCCACCGGGCCGCCGGGCGGGCGCTTTTCGAGGCGTGCTTCCGGGTGCCGGAGGTGCGGCCGGGGGTGCGGTGCCCCACCGGCGAGGCGCGCATCACCCCGGGGTTCGCCTTGCCCGCGAAATCCGTCATCCACACCGTCGGCCCCGTCTGGTGCGGCGGGACGCGCGGCGAGGCGGAAAAGCTCGCCGCCTGCTACCGCAACTCTCTCGCCCTTGCTGCGGAGAACGGCTGCAAGTCCATCGCCTTTCCCTGCATCTCGACAGGCATCTACGGCTATCCGAAAGAAGAGGCGGCGAAAATTGCCGTGCGGGAGGTGAAGGCGTTTTTAGCCGCAAAGAACGCAAAGGACGCAGAGGAGGAGGGCGCGTGTCCTCACGCGCCGAATGGTAGGGCGCGGACTCCGGCCGCGCCGCAGATGGAAGTCATCTTCTGCTGCTTCTCGGAGTGGGATAAGAGAGTTTATGAAATGTTATTGCAAGGAGTAAAATGATGTCAGATAGAATTGAACTAATTCCAATCAAGAATCTCATTGGTAAAAAGTTTTGTATTTCCAACTATCAGCGAGGATATCGTTGGGAAAGACAGCAAGTCCGAGACTTGCTTGATGACATTGCGGAATACATGAATCCTTCTTGCGAGGTCCAGGACGAGTTCTATTGTCTGCAACCGCTTGTTGTACGCGAAAGGGTTGATAATGCCAGGGACTTTCTTGCGGCGTTGCCGAAAGTGCCGGGAAACGCTCTTCCCGTAACCCGCGATGCTATTGCAAAACATGTTGAATGGGAAGTGATTGATGGTCAACAACGCCTGACTACGATTCATCTCATCTTGTCATTCTTTGATAATGGTTCGGTTAACACGACAGGATTACATGCCACTTATAGTTTGCGTTACGATACAAGAAGTGAAAGCCAGGAATTCCTGAAGAATATCGCGTCGCCTCAGGCGAAGAAGAGCAAAGATGAAAATGTTGATTTCTGGCATATGTTTGAAGCTTACGCAGAAATCGGCGAATGGTTCGACAAGATAGATGAGAAGTCAAGAGGAAAGTGGACTGTAAATCAGTTTAAAGAAGTGTTGTTGAATAAAGTCCAATTCATCTGGTACGAGTCCTACGAAGATCCCATAAAGGTCTTTGCGCGGCTGAACATAGGGAAGATTGGCCTTACTAATTCCGAACTTATCAAAGCACTTATGTTGAATCGATCGAATTTTGAAGGCCAAGATGCTGATAAAATTCGTTTGCGACAACTTGAGGTAGCTGTAAAATGGGACGAGATAGAATCCAGACTGCAAGATGACGAATTTTGGATGTTTTTACACGACAAAGGCTTTGATAAACCTACGAGAATTGATTTCCTGTTTAATCTCCTTTGTGAATTGAACATACTCGATGAGTACATTGATAAGGCATTGCTTAAAAATAAAGATAACAAAGATAAGCTTCTTGGTAAGGATGGCTATCGGACATTTCGCTATTTCAATGCATACTTCAAATCGGAAACGGCTAAGTGCGAATGCGATAAGGTAAAGAAATCGCTTATTGAAGTGTGTTGGGAGAAAGTGGATGAAATCTTCGCTACCTTTAGGGAATGGTTCGATGATTTGCGCCTCTATCACTATGTGGGATTCCTTGTAGACCAGAAATCGAAGATAGGTGATATATACAAAGTTTGGAAAGAA
>JAFSUH010000126.1 GCA_017445365.1 Kiritimatiellia bacterium
ATCGGGGTTTGTTGTTCTATCGGTTGCTCCAACAAGCCGTTTTGACCAGACCGCCGCCAATCAAGCAATTCTACATCAAAAACGGGCAAGGAACTCGTCACCGTAGCGCAACCTGAGTCAATCAGCTACCCAGGTTCTGGATTGTTGGCGAATCCCATCGTTCGACGGAGTTTGCGTTTCCCCATGCGAAACTGCTCAAAATGTCTTTGTGGCTCTTCTGCTTCAACAGTTCCCAATTCTCCACGCCATACAACCAAGCAAGAAAATACAGGGTGAATCCCCAAAATGTGTATCTTGTCCCTTTCTTGTTCCAATCGATGTAATCTAGATTTCGGAATTCGGACTGGTTAAAAATCCCTGTCCAATCTCCTTCCCGTACTCTTTCGATCGTTTTGTGAATGTCCTCACCCCAAGTGGCGGTATCCCTGCCGATAAAAGCGATTTTGAGAAGCGATTGCTCATAGCGGGTTCCCCAGGCCGGAAGAAACAACTCAGGAATTTTTGCATAGCGTTCTGCGGGTCCGGCCTTGGTCAAAACATCGGCAAACTCTTCGACCAAAGGCTTGTAGTGATTGCAAAACATCATAAAGAGGTTGCTCATTTCGTCTTCTCCGTGGGGTAAGAATGTTGTAAGTTTAGAATAGGAACGTGGGATGCCCCTGTAAAACTATTTCATGGTGACGTAGACATAGTTGCCTGAGATTTTGTCACGTTGGGCTGTCTCCATCTTTTCCAAACTCCGGAACTCCATGAACGGGAAGCAATCTTTCGCACTCGGCTTGCGACGCAAGAAGGAGTGTAGGGAGGGGTGGTAAGATGTGTTTGGGAACAATCAGGATATTTTTGGAGATTTTGCGGGTTCGTCAGGGGGTAGGAGGAATGCATTTCATTAGGTCCGTTCCAACCAAAGATGACGCCGGGTGGAGGCGATGCTCTGTCGGGGAATTTTCAGCAGGCATCGTACCACCGAGTAATTGACTAGTTGGATTGGCTTTTCTAGGCACGTGGTTCCTGAAAGTAAGGCCTTTCAGAGTGCGAAATTACGAAGAAACGGGCGATTTTTGGCCGGTTCCTGTTTATTCCACCCTGTGCTGTCGTGTCCGATTCCTCCGCCTCTCTGCCTCGCGGCGCCTCTCAAGTGAGATGGTAGGTGTCCTTCACGCGAGGAGTCTTTCCCTCTCCCCCGCTCCCTGTGTCCCTGTCTCTCCGTGTGAGCTTTTTCCGGCGTGCGAGATTACGAAAAAACTGGCCGTTTCGGGCCGTTTCCATGCCCGCGAAGCGGGTTTCAATGGGTTTCCATGTTTCCCCTTCGCGGACGTTGCGCGGGATTGCCGTCAGCCGTTGCCGCGGGCGACGGAGAGCGCGTAGACCGCCTCCGCGCCCGCCGCCTTGAGCGCGCGGGCGCATTCGTCCACCGTCGCCCCCGTCGTGATCACGTCGTCGACGAGGAGGATGCGCTTGCCTTCCACCGGCGGGAACCAGCGCGACCAAAGGCGGTTGCCCGCGCGGTACGGGGCGCGGACGGCGAACGCCCCCCGCACGTTTTGCCGTCGCTCCTGCGCCGAAAGCTTCGTTTGCGTCTTCGTCCCGCGCGTCCGCCGCAGCACCCCCCGGCACGGCAGGCGCAGGCGGCGGGCGAGCGCCCCGGCGAGCAGTCCCGCCTGGTTGTAGCCGCGTTCGCGCGAACGCTCCGGGGCGAGCGGCACCGGCGTCACGAAATCGACGCGGCCACGCAACGCCTCGGGCACCGCCCGCCACGTCTCGGCGAGAAACGCGCCGAGGCCCGGGGCGATCCACACGCCCGCGCGGTACTTCAGGCGCCGCACCGCTTCCGCCAGCGCCCCGTCGAAGCGGAAGGCGCTGCGGGCGAGGTCGAAGGCCGGGGCGCGGCGCGCGCACGAGGCGCAGACGAAGTCGCCGGGCACGTCGCCGGCGACGAAATCGCCGCACCGCGCGCAGAACGGGGGCTTGAGGTACGGAAGCGCGGCGAGGCAATCCCAGCAGAAAAGCGTCCCGTTCCCGGCGAGGTCCACCCCGCACCCTTCGCACTGGCGGGGGAAGAGGAGGTCGGGGATGTCCCGCCAGAGCCGCGAAGCGGGGAAGGTTTCCGTCATGCCGCGCCTCCCCGCCCGGACGCCGGGTCGCGGCGCACGGGAACGGCCCGGCCGCCGTCGAGCCGCCAGTGGGCGGAGGCGCCTCCGGTCCAGGCAAGGTCGTGGGTGACCAGGAGCACCGCGCTTCCCGTGCGCGGGATGGCGCGGAAAATCTCCATCACCGCGCGCGCGTTTTCCCCGTCGAGGTTGCCGGTCGGCTCGTCGGCGAGGAGGATCGCGGGCGGGTGGGCGACGGCGCGGGCGATGGCGACGCGCTGGGCTTCGCCCTGGGAGAGGGTCGAAGCGGCGCGGCGGGCGGCG
>JAFSUH010000127.1 GCA_017445365.1 Kiritimatiellia bacterium
CCACCACGCCGCCCGCCCCGGCCAGCGCCGCGGCGGCCCCGCGGGACCGCGTGCGGGAAAGCCGCACCGCCCACCAGCCGAAAAGCCAGAGCCCGCCCGCGACGAAGAGCGCCGCGCCCGCCGCGCCCTCCTCGACGGCGAGGCCGACGTACTCGTTGTGCGGGTAATCCCAGAGGAATGTGTTGGCGACGTTTTTCCGGAACGGCGGGTACGCCCACATGAACGACGCGGGTCCGAATCCGGCGACGGGGCGCGCCTTGTACATTTCCACCGCGTCGCGCCAGACGCGCAGGCGCGCGCCGCCCGCCCGGTCGGGGTCTTCGAGGACGGCCGCGAAGCGCGTCTTCACCGCCGGGACCGTGCGGATGGAAAGGAGTCCCGCGCCCGCGGCGAGGAGCGGCACGAGGAGGAGCGCCAGGGCGAAGCGCGTCTTGCTTTCGCGGCCGAAGACGGCGAGGGGGAGGAGCGCGAAGGCGGCGAGGAGCCCCAGGATGGCGCTGCGCGACTGGGAGAGGTACACGCCGGGGACCGCGAGGAAGAGCGCGTAGAGCGCGGCGAGGCGCATCGCCGCCCCCGCGGCGGGGAGGAGGGCGAGCGCGAGCGCCGCGGCCGCCGCCATCGCCAGCCAGTTCGCGAAATGGTTCGGGCAGAGATAGGCGCCGCTCGCGCGCAAGCCGTACGGCGCGGGGCGCGTCGCCCAGAGGACGGAGGTGTCGTGCTCCAGGTGCTGGTGGAGCGCGTACATCGCCATGCACGCGGCGGAGAGGAGGAGGACGGCGAGAAGCACGCGCCAGAGGCCGTGTTCGTGCGCGATCGGCCAGAGCGCGGCATACAGCAGAAGCAACGCGAGCGCGCGCAGGGCCTCGCCCGCGGCGGCGAAGGGCGCGGCGGCGGAGGGAACGCGCAGGGCGACGTAGAGGACGAACGCCGCGAACGCGGGAAACGCGGGCGGCAACCGCCAACCCGCGGAGAAGCGTCCGGCGGGAAGGGCCGCGCGGGAGAAGAGGAAAAGGGCGGCTCCGAGGAAGGTCGCGGCGAGGTCGAGGGAGAGCGCCCACGTGCGCGTCGAACCGATGAGCCAGGGGCCCGCGGCGAAGGGAACCGACAGGAGGACGAGGGAGAGGACGAGCAATACGCGGCGGAGGGCGGACATGCCGCGGAGGATAGGCGCGCGGGCCGCTCCGGGGCAAATCCTTTCCGCCCCGGCCGGGTCGTGCCAGGTACGCGGCCGGCGCGCACTCCGGGCTTGCCCGGGGTGGGGGGAGAAGGCAAACTGCCCTTGAAAGGTTGTTTCCCCCATGCGTTCCTCCTGCCCCCGTCCCTGCCTTGCCACCCTCGCGGCCGCCGCGCTCGTCTTCACCGTCGCCGAAGCCGCGTTCCTGTGCGATTTTTCCGCTCCCTGCGCGCAGATCGCCTTGCGCTTGCTCGTCCTTTTCGCGCTGGCCCTTCCCGTTGCCTTCGGCATCCTTTCCCTGATCGACACCTTCCTGCGCCGCCGCAAGCTCGCGGCCGACCCGCTGCCCGACGACGTCGACGTCGCCGACCGCGACATCGCCCGCGACCAGGCCGACGCCCTTCCCGCCGACGCGCCCCTCCGCCGCCTCCTTTCCGCCTGGGCGAACGGCTCTTCCGGCGGCCAGGTGAGCGTGCTTGCCCGCAGCCAGTACGCCCGCGACTTCGCCACCGCCGTCGCCGACGGCGCGTTCCTCGCGCTCGCCGCCGTGCTGGGCGTGCACCTGACCGAAGCGGGCCCCGCCGTCGACCTGATTGCCATCGCCGGTGCCATCCTCGCCGTGGTGGCCGTCCTCGCCCGCGCGCGGTTCCTCGCCTGCAAGGCCGGGTACGTCGAAGAACGCCTCCTTTCCAAGATCGGCGCCGGGGCCGGTTCCCCCGCGGGCAGCGCCGACGCCTTGGCCAAGGCCCTCGCGGACATCTCGCAAAAGACGGCCGGTTCCTTCGCGAAGAGCGCCGCGGATTCCGCCAAGGTCGCCGCCGACGCGAGCGCCGCGGCGGCGAAATCGCTGGAAGCGCCGGTCGCGCAGCTGCGCGACGGGATGGGCCGCCTCGACAAGGTCGTGGGCGAACTCACCGACACGCTCGCCCGCCACAAGGCGCTCGACGCGGCGATGGGCGACGTCGCCGCCGCGAAGGATTTCCGCGACGCCCTGCAGTCCATCCAAACGCATCTGGGCAAGACCGACGAAGCGCTCAAGGCGTTGAGCCGCCCGCGGCGCATCCGCCTGGTCGAAGGCGAACCGAACGCCTAGCGGCCGATGCTCCCCCCCGGCCTGTACCTGGTCGCCACCCCCATCGGCAACCTCGCCGACATCACCCTGCGCGCGCTCGAAACGTTGCGCGAAGCGGACGTGGTGTACGCCGAAGACACGCGGCACACCGCGATTCTCCTCGCGAAATACGCCATCCGCACCCCCTGCCTTTCCTGCCACAAGTTTTCCGAGCGGGCGAAGGAGGCGGAAATCCTCTCGCGCGTCCGCGCCGGGGAGAAGGTGGCGCTCGTGACCGACGCGGGGATGCCGGGGATTTCGGATCCCGGCGGGCGGCTCGCGGAAGCGGCGCGCGCGGCGGGATTGCCCGTGACGGCGGTGCCGGGACCGTGCGCCCTGGTCGCGGCGCTGGCGTTGCTCGGCTGGCACGAGCATCCGGGCCACCGCTTCGAAGGATTCTTGGACAACCGCACGGCGCCGCGCCGCCGCCGCCTGAAGGAGCTGGGAAACGAAGACGTGCCGGTGGTGTTCTACGAGTCGCCCCACCGCGTGGAAAAATTTTTGACGGAAGTCGCCGAAGAGCTGGGGGAGGGGAGGCGGGTGTTCCTGGCGCGCGAGTTGACGAAGCAGTTCGAGGAGACGCGCGAGGGGACGGTCGCGGAACTCAAGGCGTGGTGGGCGGCGCATCCGCGCAAGGGCGAGTTCGTGCTGGTTTTGCTGCCCGCCGCCGCGGGCAGGGAAAAGTGAAAAGTGAAAAGTTGAGGACGCGCGGCAGACCCCCGGGAAGCAAGCACCCCGGGGACCCCAAGAAAGCCCCGGGAAGCAAGCTCCCCGGGGACCCCGAACTTCGCCGCGCGTTTTTTTGAATTTGCCAATGTTTGGCAAATTCGGAGCATTTTTGCCGAACATTGGCAAATCAATCCGCCGCGCCGGTTTTTGATTTTGCCAAACCTTGGCAAAATCGCATGAAATTTGCCAAACCTTGGCAAAATCAAGTTTTTCGCGCTTGACCCGGCGCAAGGGGTGTGCGGGAATGGCGGCGGCACTTGTCCAGCCCAAGAAAACCATGATGTTCACGTACAAGCCAAAGAACCTGCGAAAAACGCCGTGCTTGGTCCCCGTCTTGGGCCCCTTCATGCCCGGTCATCCGGCAAGACCGCCCCTGTTCTGGCGCGTTGCCGGTGTGTTGTTCGGGATTTTTTGCATGGTTGTCGGAATTTCCGAATTCTGGCGTGCAACCAGGGAAACATGGGCATATCGGAGGGGCGATGCCTCTGTTTTCGAACGCATTGACGTAGATGAGAAAACGGAACGGAAAGATGTGGTTGTCAATATGGGTCGTTCAGCACTGGATGATTGGTCCCTTGTTGAAATCAACGGCACCCAAAAATTCATTCAGGACCTTCCGGAATCCGGGCGGGGAATCTTGATTTGCAGACTGCGGGGGGGAGACTACCTGTCCGTGAAGGAGCTGGGGATAGAGGCTCCGGCTTACGAGGCCGTCCGATGGTTGTGGCTCCATTTGTTGAAGCATTATGCACTCGGGCTGTTTGCGTTTTTTCTCGGCTCCCTGTTCCTGTCCGCGGGCTTTTGCCCCTGGAAATGGTGCGAAGCGGATGATCCGGGTTTCTTCCCGGGATGACGGACCCGCCACCCCGCCCCGGAACCTTTCGATTCCCGGCCCAAACGCCTTCGCCCCCCAGCCCGTCGGCGACGGTCAGGCCTTTCCGTCGGCGGCGGGGGCGGCCTTGGCGCCCGTGTCCCCGTCGCGCCCGCGGAGGATGCGGTCGAGAATCCCGTTGACGAATTTCGAGGACTGCGAGGACGAAAACACCTTCGCGAGCGTCACCGCTTCGTTGATCGCCACCGACCCCGGAAAGGGGCGGCCGCGGTCGCCTTTCCCGAAGAGGATTTCGTACGCCCCGATGCGCAGGATGTTCCGCTCCACCGTCCCCATCCGCGCGAGGTCCCAGTGTTCGCTCGCCCCGTCGATGGCCTTGTCCAGTTCGGTCAGGTGCTCGAAGACGCCGTTGACGAGCTTCGTCGCGTACGCGCGCGATTTCCGGAAATCTTCCGGCGCCTTCGCCAGTTGCGGCGCCGCCGTCCGCGGCAAATCCTCCGCGTCCGGCGCCTTCGCGAGCCGTTCCAGCTCCTCCCAGAAGAGCTCCAGGCTCTTCTCCAGCGTCGGCGCCTTGTTGTATTCCGACTGGAACAGGAACTGGAGCGCCCATTCCCGCGCGTTGCGCCTGCTGCCCATCGCTACTCCCCGTCCTTTCCGTCCGCCGAAACCAGCCGGTCGAGCGCGGTCATGGCCTCGCCCGCCTTCCTGGCGATGAAAACGTCCGTCACGCCGCGCTCCGTGTAGGCCGTCGGCTCCGGGTTGATTTCGACGATGGTCGCCCCGCGGCGCTTCGCCGCCGGGGGCAGCGCCGCCGCCGGGTACACCGCGCCGCTCGTCCCCACCAGCACCATGCAGTCGCAGGTCGCCGCGAGCTCTTCGGCGTCGCGCGCGGCCTTCGGGGGGATGCCCTCGCCGAAAAAGATGAAGTCGGGCTTGAGCAGCCCGCCGCAGGAACAGCGCGGCACGTCCGCCGCGGTGCTTTCCGCGGTGAGCGGCACCGTCTTGCCGCAGTCGAGGCACGTCATCGTCCGGCAGTGCCCGTGGTACTCGATGACGTTGCGGCTGCCCGCGGTCGTGTGCAATCCGTCGATGTTCTGCGTGATGACGCCCGCGAGGCGCCCCTCCGCCTCCCATTTCGCGAGCACCCGGTGCGCGGGATTCGGCGCCACCGGCGCGCGGTCGGCCGTCGCGAGGAAGCCGGTGAACATCGCCTTGATCGCTTCCCACGAGCGGGCGGGGGAGCGCAGGAAACGGTCGATGTCCAGCAGCGAGGAATCGTAGCGGTTCCAGATGCCGTTGCTTCCGCGGAAGGGCGGGATGCCGCTTTCCACGGAAATGCCGGCGCCCGTGAACGCGGCGAGCTTGCGGCTCTTGCGGATGGCCTCGGCGGCCCGGCGGAGTTCGGGGGAATCGCTCATCGCTTCACCATTGCACGGGCGAGGCGTCGCCGCGGGAAATCGGCTTGCGGTCGGGATTGATGGGGCGGCGGAAGAAGGACGAGCCCTGCTGGGCCGGGGCGGACGGCGGGGGAGGGGGCGGCTCGACCGCCGGAGGCGGTGGGGCCGGAGCCG
>JAFSUH010000128.1 GCA_017445365.1 Kiritimatiellia bacterium
CCGCGCCGGGGCGGCCGCGGCCGCTACCCAGACAAGCGGCAAGGCCAGGATCCATTGCAACCATTCCTGTTTCATCGTTCGTCCTTTCCGGCGGTTCGCCGTTTCGTTTCGGGAATCCGGAGGCGTTTTCACAGCAATTTCCTCCGGTAGAGCAGATCGTACAGCCCTTCCCCGTCCGCGCTGCCGTCCGCGGGGAAGGAGAGGATTTCGTCCGACGAGCGGCGGTCGGGTTCGCCGACGAGCCGGTTCCAGTGCATCTTGCCGAGGATGTCCAGCAATTTGGAGGTGCCGTTGGCGCCCTGCTCGTCCACGTCCCAGGAAAGCGGTTGCGGGCGGAAACTGTCGAAAGGCGTGTGGCGGGACATGGCGAAGCGGAAGGGCAGGAGCGTCGCGTCCCAATCGGTTTGGGACAGGTTCCATCCCCGCGCGAGCCGTTCGGTGTTCTCTTCGTCGCCGCACGCGCAGCCGAAGCGCGTTCCGGGAATGGATTTCCACGGGTGGAGGTGCATTTTTTTGTCCAGCACCCCGTCGTAGGCAATATCGTATTTCCCCGGTCCGCCCTTCGTTCCGTCGTTGACGCTCCCGGTCCCGTCGCCGCCCGCCGGACGCGGCGAAAACGCCGCCCGCGCCGCCGAAAGCGCCACGAGGTACCGCTCGCCCCCATTCCGTCCGTCCAATCCGAAGGGCGAATAGAAACCGGGCTTCTCCACCGTTCCCAGCAGGCTTCCGAACGCGCGGAGGAAGGGGTTGCGCTGGCGGCGGGCGAAGCCGACGAAAATCGTCCCGTCGCCGTGGAAGAAGGACTCGTCGAGCAACCACGGGCACGCGGGTTCGCCGATGTAACCCAATTCGTTGAAGATTTCGGCGTCGTCGCCATACACCCGCGCATATCCGCGCAAATGCGTGTTGTACCGGGCGTCCCGCGTCCCGTCCAAGCCGATGAAACACGGCCGGTAGTCCCCGCGCGGCATGCCCCCGCTCCAGAGGCTCTTCAATTCCGGCACAATCCAAGTCAGGAATTTGCCGTATCCGTGTTCCCAGCACCCCAGGATTTCGCGGATGGGCAGGCGCAAATGGCGATCCGTCCCCTGTATCTTTTTGTATCTCCTGAAAATCCCCCAACGATTGAATTTCGCTTTTTCCCAGTAAAAGCAGAACCAATACGCCGATGCCCATTCGTATTCCGCCACCAAAGCGACGGTCTCGTTGACGTTTTCGCACTGGTCCCAATATTGCCGCCGTTGGTTGCTCGCGGAAGGCGCGATATCCAAGACGCTCGTGGAAGCTTGGGCGATGATTTCTCCGAAAAATTCTTCCATGGCATCGGCTATCCTGCCCTTTACCTGGGCAAGAAGTTCTTTGGCCAAACTCTCCAGCGTGAGATCGATGGCGGCGCCTATTCCCGTCGCCCCCTCCAACACCAGCGCAGCGACCTCGGTGACAATTTCCGCCTCTTCCCCCCCCACGGCCTCCGCCAAACGGCCGGCCATCACCCGGGGATGGACAAAGGCAAGGTATTCTCCGAAATCCATGTCCTTGATCGCCCGGATGTCCCCGGAAAAGACGTGGTTGGGCCGGTAGTACGTTTGGAAGCCCTTCCAAGTCCCGCCTTCCTTGCGGTTGTGGTTCTTGTACACCCGCCGGATGCCCCCCGGCGTATTCGTCGAATCCAAGGCGCAAGGCATGTTGGTCACCACGCGGGCGGAGGAGTTCCGGCATTCGCTTGCCCCCGCCCGCACGTACCACTGGTCGAGACCGCCCGCGGTGAAGCGGCGGATGCCGTCCGCCGTCGTTTCGGTGGGGTTGTCGCCGGCGCCGAACCAGTCGCTCAACAGCACCGGACGCTCTTGCATCCATGCCGGGGCGTCCGCCCGCCGCGACGGCACGCCGCCGGCCATGGAGAGGAACTGGAGTTCGTCCTCTTCGGTGTTGCACAGGCCCTTGAAATAGCCCGGGGCGTTGGTCGTGTCGAAATACTCCTTCGGACCCGCTTCGCACACGCCCCCGCCGAGAAGGAAGTAGAAATCCTCCGCCGCCTCTCCGTCTTCCGTTCCGTCGGGCTTTTTCGGCAGGTGGGCCTTCAGGACCTCTTCGGCCGAAGAGGTGATCGAGGGGAGCATCTCCATCTGCAAGGCCATGAGCGCCGCGTTGAGCTGCCGGAGGGTGTCTTTCAAAAAAGCGATGCGTTCTTCCTGCTCCCGTTGCCAAAGCGTTCCGGCCGATCCGCCCCGGCCCCCTTCGATTCCACCGTTGTCCCGTCCGTCGATGACGGGGCCTCCGATGTCACCGAAGATGTTTGGCAACCAATCGGGGTTTTCGTTCAATCTCACGCGGTAGATTTCACGCCCGTCCACGCCTCCGGGAGCGTTGGGCAGGCCGATGTACCAGCCGGGTCCCGTTCGTTCGTTGGCCGGCTCCTCTTTGTCCCGGCGCCGGAATGCCAAATCGTGGTGGCACTCTTGACATTCGAAAACCGGGATGAGCGGAATCAATCCGCAACTCAATTCCGCGGTTTTCGTTATGTATTTCAACTTCAACGCTTCGGGGACGAAACAATACCGGAAGTCGAACAAGTCCCCGGGCAAGACGTTGTTTTCCCGATCCTCCTTGAATCGCTCGTAGGTGAGCTTGAGCCAGCGGAAGACGATGTAGTCCATTTGCGCGCGGCAGAGCTGGATGTACGTCCAGGCCATCGAGCGGTTGACCACGGCCATGCGGCTCAGGACGTCCGCCTGCGCCACCGCCGCCGAATACGCCGCCGCGTCGCAGGCGTTCTGCAATTCGGTCTTCTGCCGGATGGTTTCGCCGATGGCGAAAACGCCGCAACAAATGACGAAAAGGAGCAGGAACACCGCGAGCGTCAAAAGCAGCGCCGCTCCGCTTTCCTCGCGCGCGAGGCGTTTGCTTTCGTCCCCGAGATGGCGGAAAAACCTCACGTCAACTCCCTCCCAGATCCGCATGCAGGTCGTTCCATTCCGTCTCCCCGATGCGGGGGAAGCGCTCCGTGCTCCACGGCTTGGGAAGGAAACACTTCTCGCGGAACGTGAAATGCGGGAAGCGGCCGATATCCGCCACCCGGTCCACGTTCTCCGTCCCCGCCGAACGCATCCGCGGCTCCCCCGCCGCCGGGTCGTACACCGCAAACAGCGTCGGATAGTCGTATTCCACCGTCACCTGCACCCAGCCGTCCTCTTCGCGGCTGGCTTCCGGCACGATGCGAACCCGGTTTGCCAGGTCCGCGCTCCGCGGGACCGTCCCCCACCCCGGCATCCGGTAGCTCCGCCCCTGCGCCCCCGGTTCGCCGTCGGCCACCCACGCGAGCGTGGCGACCGCCGCAAGCCACGCCACGCCGTCCCGTTCCAGGAAATTCCGCCCCGCCTCGTCCAGGTAGTGCCGCGGATGGTGCACCAGCACCGCCCGCGCCGCGTTGTACGCCGCGTATTGCGTCATCAGCCGTGCCTGCCAGAACCGCGCCAGCTGGAAGATGCCGGTAATCAGGAACAGGAGCAACGGCATCACCAGCACGCTTTCCATGAGGACGCTCCCCCGTTGGCCGATGGCGCGTTTCACGGCACCCCCTGCACGAAGAAGAGCATCGTCGCCCACGTCCCCGCGGCGATGGCGATGCCGAAGGGTATCCGGCAACGCTCGTCGTCCGCGCCCGGCAGCGCCGCGCGGCCCGCCGCGCGGTCGTACCGCCAGTCGAACGCGCAACGGAACCAGTGCTTGAGCCGTCCGCCAGACGCCTTCCCGGCGAGCAGCATCGCCGGGGCGAGCAAAAGCCCCGCCAGGGAGATGCAAAGAAGCAGCTCCATCGCGTGGTTCTTGCCGAAGAGGCACCCGACCGCGAAGAGCATCTTGACGTCCCCGCCGCCCGCCGCGTGGAGCAGGAAGGGGACGATCAGGAGGGCCGCGCAGAGCAACCCTCCCGCAAGCCCCTCCGCGAACGGGGGGATTCCCCGCCCCAGCCGCCACGCGAGGGCCGCCGCCGCCCCACCCAGGGTCAGCCAGTTCGACAAACGCCGGGTCCGCCAGTCCTGGAGGCACAGGACCAGCAACCATGCACTCATCGGTATCGCGAACCAAAGCATGGGATGGGGCGGCGGGTTCCGCCCGGGGCATCCCCCGGGCGGAAAGGGACGTTATTGCGCCTCGTTGCCGATGGTGTTGCCGATTTCCATGGCGGTGCTGGCATCCCCCATGTTCGTCGTGCGATCACTCTCGACTTGCGTGGCCACCGTCTTCGGATCGCCGTCGAGCGTGCCAATCATCACGTTGAACTTCTGGCGGATGGACCGTCCGAAGACCATCACGATGGCGACGGCTGCGGCGACGACGAGGACGCCGACAACGACGTATTCCATCATGACGGCGCCGCATTCGTCGCCGAACAGGCGGCAGAGCATGCGGCCGAGGCGGGTGGACTTCGCTTTCGCGGTTTTGATTGCTTTCATCTTCATGGGATTTGCTCCTGTTGGGTTCTTGGTTTCTTGTTTCAAGGAATGGGCAGGGCGATGCCGCCCAGGACCCGTTGGTAATAAGCTTCGATTGGCCGGCCGAGGATGGTGTCCCATCCTTCGGTGGGGTTGTAGAGCCCCATCCGCCAGATGAAATCGATGAGGAGCATGACCGCGCCGCAGAGCACCACGTACTCCATGAGGACGCTTCCGCGGTTCCGCCGTCCCGTCATGGCGTCCTCCCCCGGACATGCGATTTTCCGTATTCCGCCCACTCCAGGAACCACCAGGCATCGGGCAGGCATTCCTTGAGATAGGTTTTGTCGCCGTTCGATTCCGAACGCGCGGCGCCGATGTATTTCCTGAACAATTCTTGGTACGCATCGTAGGCCGCCTTGTGCCGCGCAACCGCTTCCTCCTGCCAGGGATCCGTTTCCAGCGTCAGGGCGAAAACCTGCATCGCCACGGCATCCCGCCCCGACAGTTTCCTCGCCGCACCCGCCGCTTC
>JAFSUH010000129.1 GCA_017445365.1 Kiritimatiellia bacterium
GTGACCTGCGGCGGCCTCTGCCCGGGCTTGAACAACGTCATCCGCTCCGTCTTCCTCGAGCTCTACCACAACTACGGCGTCCGCGAAGTCCTCGGCATCCGCTACGGATACAAGGGCCTCACCTTCCAGGGCCCCGCGCCGATCGTCTTGACGCCGGGGCTGGTGGAGGACATCCACCGCGAGGGCGGCTCCATGCTCGCGTCGTCGCGCGGCATGCAAAGCCCCGAGGAAATGGTGGATTTCCTGGTCAACCGCGAAATCGACATGCTCATCTGCGTCGGCGGCGACGGCACCCAGAAGGGCAGCCACGCCATCGCCGAGGAAATCAGGAAGCGCGGGCTCCCGATTGCGGTGGTCGGCGTTCCCAAGACCATCGACAACGACATCCAGTTCGTGCGGCAGACTTTCGGGTACTACACCGCCATCGAAGAAGCCCGCAAGGTGCTCGACTGCGCCCACTGCGAGGCGAAGGGGGCGATCAACGGCGTGGGGCTGGTGAAGCTCATGGGCCGCGACAGCGGCTTCATCGCCGCGGGCGCGACCATCGCCTCGCAGGAAGTGAATTTCGCCATCATTCCCGAAATCCCGCTCAAGCTCGACGGGCCGAAGGGCTTCCTCTCGCAGCTGTGGCGGCGGCTTTCGGAGCGCGGCCACGCGGTGGTGGTGGTCGCGGAAGGCGCGGGGCAGGACCTCCTCGGCGGGGAAGGCGCGGGGACCGACGCTTCGGGCAACAAGCTGCACGCGGACATCGGCGTGTATTTGCGCGACCGCATCAAGGACTACTTCAAGCAGAAGAAGGTCGAAACCAACGTCAAGTACATCGATCCGAGCTACACCATCCGCTCCGTCGCCGCCAACTCGCACGACGCGCGCATCTGCAACAACTACGCGCGCCACGCCGTCCACGCCGCGATGGCGGGCAAGACCGACTGCATCATCGGCGACTGGTACTCGCGCTACGTCCTCGTCCCCATCCCCGAGGCCGTCAAGTCGCGCAAGAAGATCGACCCGGAAAGCGACCTCTGGCAGAACGTCATTTCCTCGACCGGCCAGCCGCTCGCCTGGGAGTAAGGGACCGCCATGCAAGAAGAAAATTCCTTCGTTTCCCCGGAAAAAACATTCGCCGTCGTCATGGCCGGCGGGAAGGGCGAACGCTTCTGGCCGTTGAGCCGCGCCGCCCGTCCCAAGCAGTTGCTGGCCTTGACGGGGGGCAAGCCCCTCGTGGCCGAAGCCGTTGACCGCCTCTCCGGCCTGATTCCCGAAGAGAACATCGTCATCGTCACCAATGCCGCCTTGGTCGCCCCCATCAAGGAAATCCTGGGGGAGGGGAGCCGCGTCGGCGTCGTGGGCGAACCCGTCGGGCGCGATACCGCCGCCGCCGTCGCCGCGGGCGCCGCCTGGTGCGCCCGCCGTGCGGAAGACGGGGTGATGTGCGTGTTGACCGCCGACCACCTGATCGGCGATTTGGACGTGTTCCGCGCGACGTTGCGCGGGGCGATGGCCTTCGCCGCCGCGGAGGACGCGCTCTTGACCCTCGGCATCGCCCCGCGCGAACCCGCGACGGGATACGGGTACATCCACCGCGGAGAAGAATCCCGCCCGCTGCCCGGCGGGGAAGGGGAGGTTTGCAAGGTCGAGCGCTTCGTCGAAAAGCCCTGCCGCGAAAAGGCCGAAGCGTACCTGGCCGAAGGCGGATATTTCTGGAATTCCGGCATGTTCGTCTGGAGCTTGCGCTCGCTCGCCGCGGCCTTGGCGCGACACTGCCCCGAAAAGGCCGACTGCTTCGCCCGCTGGAAGGAAGCCCGGGACGACGCGGCGTACCTGGCCATGCTGGAAAAGGACTACCCGGGGCTGGAAAAGATTTCCGTGGACTACGCTTTGATGGAAAAGGCGGACAACGTCTGGGTCGTGCCTGGTCGCTTCTCGTGGGACGACGTGGGGAGTTTCCCGTCGCTCGCCAAGCACATCCCGGACGACGGCGCCGGAAACGCGGTGCTCGGGGCCGTGGAGGCGTTGGGCTCCGCCGGAAACGTCGTTTTGAGCGAGGGACGCTTGACCGCGCTCGTCGGCGTGGAAGACTTGGTCGTCGTGCAGGCGGAAGGCGTCACCCTGATCGCGCGGAAGGACCGCGCGGAAGAAATCAAGAAGTTGCTCGCCCAACTGCGCGAAAAGGGCGGATACGAGAAACTGTTTTAAGAAAACGAAACCCGACAGGAGAACCCCATGAAGAAATACGTTTGCAACATCTGCGGCTACGTGTACGACCCGGAAAAGGGAGACCCGGACGGCGGCATCGCCCCCGGCACGGCCTTCGAAGACATCCCCGACAGCTGGGTCTGCCCGGTCTGCGGCATGTCCAAGGGCGAATTTTCCCCCGCCGACGACTAGGCTCTGTTTGCCGCGCCCCGGGCGGTTTTGCCAATGTTCGGCAAAAACGGCCCGATTTTGTTGGTAATGCGGTTTGCATGATTTCAACGAAAGGGGTCTATAAGTCTGTTCCGTGCCGGAGTATGATGCGCGCGTCAGGTGAATCGGTAACCCACCCGCTGTCCCAAGTGGGAGACACCCGATATGTTTGCTTCGGCTCGCTGCCCGTCTTTTTGTTTGGGTGCCGGCGGAAAACCACCCGGCTTCGGGCGCAAGACCCCGCATGGATACATGCCGCACGCAGCATCCGCCCACTCCGGCACGGAA
>JAFSUH010000130.1 GCA_017445365.1 Kiritimatiellia bacterium
CGTCCTCCCCGCCTCGCCGCGCGCGGCGTGGGTGCCGTTCGCGGCGCGGGTCCCGCGCCGCCGCGGATTCGCGGGGCATTTCCCGCGGCGGTTCCTCCTGAACGACGTGGTGCCGCTTCCGCCGGGCGCGGGCAAGCGCCACCAGGTGTTCGAGGCGTACGCCGTCCTGGGCCTGACACCTCCAAAGGAGCGCCCCACCGCGCATCTGGAGGTGCCCCCGGAGGCCCTGCGGCAGGCGTGCGACCTCGCGGACGGCGAGGGCGGATGGGTCGCCGTCATCCCCGGGGCCGCGCGGGGAACGAGCAAGCAGTACGCGCCGGAGCGCTTCGCCGCCGTCGCGCGCGGATTGCGGGAGAAAACGGGCCGCCGCGCCGTGGTGCTCGGGAGCGCCGGGGAAAAGGCGGTGTGCGAAGAAGTGGCCGCGGGATGCGGCGGGACCAATCTCGCGGGGGCGACGACGATCGAAACTTTGGCGGGGGTCCTCGCCAAAAGCGCCATCGTGCTTTGCAACGACTCCGGCGGGATGCACCTCGCCGCCGCCGTCGGGGCGAAACTGGTGGCGTTCCTCGGCATCACCGACCCGGACGTGACGGGGCCTTTGACCGACCGCGCCGTCATCCTGCAACACGCCAAGCGGAAGGCGCGCGACATCCCGCGGGAATCGCCGGAAGCCCGCGCCGCGTTGGATTCGATTTCCCCGGAAGAAGGCATCCGGGCGGCGCTGGAACTCCTGCGCCGCTGACGCCGCCAGGCGGAATCAGAACCCCCAGCCGACGAGAGGGAACATCGTCACGTGGCCGGTCTTGACCACGTTGAGAATCCCGATCTGCACGCCGTGGAGACTGCCCGCGCGGTTGAAGATGCCCAGCTGGAACCCGTGCATTTCGCCCGCGTTGTTGAAAAGGCCGGTCTGCCAGCCGTGCACTTCGCCCTCGACGATGTTGAAGGCGCCGAACTGGACGCCGGAAAACGCCTCGTCGTAGGAGACGAGCCCGAGCTCGATGCCCGCGGAGCGGACGGAGGAAAGGTTGAGCAGGTTCAGGCGGATGCCGCGGATGGTGCCGCCGCCGCTTGCGATGCCGAAATCGATGCCGGTCATTTCGGCGTTCTCGCTGTAGGGGAAATTGAGCCGGAGGCCCGTGATCGGCGTCTCCGGGGCGAAAACCTGGAGCCCCTCCCCGGCGATGCCCGCCTGGAACGGCATGCCCGCTTGGACCGCGAAAGCGAAAACGGCAGACAAAGCAAAACAAACGAATTTTTTCATGGGAAATCTCCGCAAAAAGGGTTGGAGCAATCAAACTCCCTTCCCCGCGCTCTGGCAAGCCCCCATTTCGCCAATCCTTGGCAACTTCCCCCTCTTTTTGCCGGACCTTGGCAACCCGCCATTTCCCCGTTTGCCAATCCTTGGCAATCCTCCCTTGTTTTTGCCGATGTTTGGCAAAAGCAGCGCACGCTCAAGGCGTCGAATAGTCCTCCTTGTTGAAAGGCGCCAACCGGTAGGACCAATTGCCTTCCAACCGAACGTCGTTCGCGAGGGGATTGAAGTTGCATCTCATGTGCATCATTCCGCCAAGCAATTCCATTTTTTCCTGAATCATGCCGTAATGCGCGGAAACCACGTTTCCGTTCGAATCGGCAACGGTTCTCGTCCTGAACACGAGGTATTTTCCTCGCGGCACGCCCCGAAAGGTCGGCACTCCGCTCCTGCGGTCGCATTCGAAGTGCAATTCTCTTTCGAATCGGGCTTGGGGGGCGGCCTCGTAGTCATACCGAAACGCACTGGTCGGGTCCGCATCGGCGAGATAGAAGCCATCCATCGCGTTCGTCATGGTAATGACGACCTTGTCCCGATATTTGAACCAATCGTCCTCGGCACGCCAGAATTCCGCCCGGATCTGGAAATCGGCGTATTCGCCCTTGCCGAACGGCGGACACCAATCGTATGCCAGAAGGTCGAATCCCATGACGGCATTGGTCGCGGGATACTGCATGTCCCGCCATGTTTCCTTTCCGCCGTTCACGACGAGATGCGTCGGGGAGTGAATCCTTTTCAGCCGGACGGGGACAGACACCTCTTCCATCGCCCAGCGATGGACGGGTGTTGCATCTTCGACACTCAACAAACGGAAATCGGGAAGAACCCGCCCTTGGTACCAGCCCTCCTTTTCGACAAGAACGTGGATTTCCCCGATGGTGCGCCCCTTTGCCTTGAAGAGCCCGTTCGTATCGGTCCGTCCGCGGTGGACTTCGACTTTTTCGGGAGCGGTGTAATACACGGCTGAAACTTCGGCATCGGCCACGGGGGTTCCTTCGTCGTCCACGACGCGGATTTCCAACTCGGAGGTGGCCCCGTCGATGATGGGGCTGTATCCCCAAGAGCATCCCAACATCCCTAAAACAAGTGCACACACGGTTAAAGTTGTGTTATTCATGGCGTCAAACCTCCAATGCCAGTGATTGCGCTAAACACGGGATAAACAAACAAATAAGCCACGTTTTTGATGTCCGAGTGGAGGAATCGGCCGCCCAATCCCCCATCTGCTGGACGGGGCCAGCTATTGGTCATGAAGTCTTCTGAATTCATGTCACGGGATGCCACACCTCGACCTTGTAATGTTATTCGTCCCGTCGCTGGAGAGAGGGCGGGGATGCCGTAGGCAAGATGCCTGTCCGTTTCAAGGCGGGTGGCGGTCGTGTCCATGATGGAGTCCGGCTTGGGCTTGAACACCGTGTCGGTGGCGAAAACTTGCGGATCGGTCACGGCATTGGCTTCCGCGGCGGACCAGACGCGGGACCCCCACCAAGTTTCCTTGAATCCCC
>JAFSUH010000131.1 GCA_017445365.1 Kiritimatiellia bacterium
CTGCTTCTGGCCGCCGGAAATCTGCGAGGGCTTCTTCCACGCCTGGTCCTCGAGCTGGATCATGGCGAGCATCTTTTCGACCTCGTGCTTGATTTCGGCCTTCGGGCGGTGGGCGATGCGCAGGCCGAACGCGATGTTGTCGTACACGGAAAGGTGGGGGAAGAGGGCGTACGACTGGAAGATGGTGTTGACCTTCCGCTCGTGGGGGGGGAGGTCCGTGATGTCCTTGCCGTTGAGGAAGATGCGGCCGGTGTCGGGGGTCTCGAAGCCCGCGAGGGTGCGCAGGAGGGTCGTCTTCCCGCACCCGGAGGGGCCGAGGAGGGAGAAGAACTCGCCGCGCCTGACGGAGAGCGAGACGTTGCGGACGGCTTTGACGGAGCCGTAGTTCTTGGATATGTCGCGGAATTCGAGAAATTCGGCCATGCTGACCTCGTGGGGTTGGGAGTGGGTGTAAGCAGAGCCGCAACCGCGGCAGGGACGGGGGCCATTATGCGCGCGGGGGGCCGCGGGGCAATCCGTTTTTTCGCCGGGGTGCCGGAGGGTGCCGGAGGGTGCCGGAGGCACGTTGCTTGCGGCGGCTCCGCGCAATTTCGTTGCACGTGCCGCCGCTCCCGTTTTCCGCCGCTTTTTGCCAGGCATCGGCAAAACCATCCGGAGTTTGCCAAACATCGGCAAAACGTTTTTCGGGCGCGGCGGGACGGGGAAACCCGCTTTGCCGCTTGCTTTGCGGGGGCGGGGGTGCGTAAAATGCGTTCGTCGCAAGACTTTTCCCTTCCACCCCCCAACCTCCCGGAGGCCCCGCATGTTCCTGACGCTCGCGTCTTTCCTCTTCTTCACCGCCCTTGTCGCCGGCATCACCTGGTGGAAATCCCGCGGCGGCGTCGGCGCCGATTCCGGGAGCGGCTTCTTCCTCGCGGGCCGGTCGCTGACCTTCCCCTTCATCGCCTTCTCGCTGCTTTTGACGAACCTTTCCACCGAACAGCTCGTCGGCCTCAACGGGCAGGGCTTCACGACGGGGCTGGCCGTGATGATGTGGGAAGTCGTCGCGGTGGTCGCCATCGTCCTCATGGCGCTCTTTTTCCTGCCGAAATTCCTCAAAAGCGGCATCACGACGGTGCCGGAGCTGCTCGACATCCGCTTCGGCGGCGTCGCGCAACTGGTCTGCAACGTGCTGTTCCTCCTCGCGTACATCTTCATCCTCCTGCCCATGATCCTCTACACCGGCGCGAAGGGCATGAGCGGCATCCTCGACCTGAAAGCCCTCACCGGCATCCAAAACGACACGGTCCTCCTCTGGGGGGTCATCTGGCTGATCGGCCTCATCGGCACGGGCTACGCGATTTTCGGCGGCCTCAAGTCCATCGTCATTTCGGACCTTTTGAACGGCATCGGCCTGTTGGCCGGCGGGTTCATGATCACGTTCTTCGGCCTGGGGGCGTGCGGGAAAATCGACCTCGACGGCGGCGCGGCGCTCGGCGGGTCCGTCGCGCGCGGCTGGACGAACCTCGTCCGGGGACTCCCCGACCACATGAATTCCATCGCGGGCGAAGGCTCGCAGGCGCCGTTCTTCGAAATTTTCACCGGCGTCATGCTCATCAACACGTTCTACTGGTGCACCAACCAGCAGATCATCCAGCGGACGCTTGCGGCCTCCTCCCTGAAGGAAGGGCAGAAGGGCGTGCTCCTCTGCGGCCTCCTCAAGCTCATCGGCCCGCTGTACCTGATTTTGCCGGGCATCATGGCGTACTTCCTCTTCCGGCACGGCGCGATCGTTCCCTCCTCGGCCGCGGTGGTGGACAAAACGACGGGCCTGCTCACGGAAGCGAACGCGTACGGCGAACTCGTCCGCACGGTGCTGCCGCCGTATCTCGCGGGCTTCTTCGCCGCCGCGATGATCGGCGCGGTGCTTTCCTCGTTCAACTCCGCGCTCAACTCGACGTGCACGCTTTTCTCCATGGGCATCTACCGGAAGCTGTTCCCGGAGGCGGAGGAGAAGCGCGCGGTCGCCGCGGGCAAGCGCTTCGGCCTCGTCCTCGCCATCGCGGCGATGTCGCTTTCGCCGTTCCTCGACGTGATTCCCTCGATTTTCGGGTATCTGCAAAAGATGAACGCGATTTACTTCATCCCCATTCTCGCGGTCGTTCTGCTGGGGCTCGTTTCGCGCCGCGCGAAGCAGGCGACGGCGGTTTTCGGGATGGTGGCGGGGGTCGTCGCGATTGCTTCCGGGTATTTCCTGCTGCCGCTCTTCGGGGAAAAGTGGGACCTGGTTTCGTGCATCGGCGAATACGATTTCGTCGGCCTCTGCTTCCTCGCGATTTTCGACTTGATGCTTCTCTGGCGGCTGGTCTCGCCGAGCGGGAAGGCCCACGAATTCCACGACGCGAAGGCGGTCGATTTGACGCCGTGGGGCGGGGCGAAGTGGGCGAGCCTGGCGATGCTCGCGGTGATCGTCGCGATTTACGCGTATTTCGCCGACTTTTCGCCCCTCCGCATCGCCGGAAAGGTCCCGTGGGGGGCGTTTTCGGCGAAGTGGTGCGCCGCGGTGCTGCCGACCGTGGCGCTGGTCGTCCTCGACCGTTGCCGCGAATGACGCCCGCGCCGGTGCCTTGACGCGGGGGGGGAGGGGCCCTAGGATGCGCGGCATGTCGTTGTTCCGCGGGGTCGCGGCCCCTCTCCAAGCCTGTTTCCGCCTTTCGCTTTCCGAGCGGCGCTTCCTCCTGGGCGTCCTCCTCCTCTTCGCGTTCGGCCTGGCCATGCGCGTGTACTTCCGCGCCACCGCGGTCTCCCGCCCCGTCGCTCCTCCGCCCCCTCCCCAGGAAAGGTCCCTCCAATGAACGACTGCATCGTCTGCCGCATCGCCGCAGGCTGCATCCCCTCCCGCAAGGTGTACGAAGACGACCTCGTGCTCGCCTTCCTCGACATCTCCCCCGTTTCCCCCGGCCACGTCCTCGTCGTCCCCAAGGAGCACTTCAACCCGCTCTGGAACGTGCCCGACGAGGTCCTTGCCCGCCTCCTCTCCGTCGCGAAACGCATCGCCAAGGCGCAGATGGACTCCGCCCTCGCCCCAGACGGCGTCAACCTCTTCCAGACCAACGGCACGGCCGCCGGGCAGACCGTCTTCCACGTCCATTTCCACGTGATTCCGCGCAAGAACGGCGACGGCGCGGGCTGGACGTTCCCCGAGGGCGCCTACGCCTCCCCCGAAGAGGCCGACGCGACCGCCGCGGCCATCGCGGCGGCGCTCGAAAAGGCCTGAGGCGATGGACGCCTCCGACCCCTTCCTTCCGGCGGTGCGCGCGGCGGCGGCCCGCGCGCGCGCCGCGGACCCGGCCCTGCCCTGGGCGGAGGAAGCCTTCGTCTTCCTGCACGAAGGGATGATGGCGGCGGAGGAGGCGTTGCGCGAGCGCGGGGAGGCGCCGCGGCACCTGACGGGGGAGGAGCTCTCGCTCGCCCTGCGGGATTACGCGCGGCAATCGTACGGCTTGCTCGCGGAATACACGCTTGGCGCTTGGGGCCTCCGCTCCACGCGCGATTTCGGCGAAATCGTGTACATCCTCATCGCCGAAGGCGTCTTCGGCAAAACCGAGGACGACCGCATCGAGGACTTCGACGGCGTGTACGACTTCAAGGAGGCGTTCGCGTGGCCGTGACAAAAATGTCAAGTAAAAACGGCGCCGCATCCGCATTTTGCCAATGTTTGGCAAAATCGGGCGAAATTTGCCAAGGTTTGGCAAAACCATTGGCCGCGCGCGGAAACCGTTTTGCCAATGTTTGGCAAAACGGTTTCACGCTGCTCGAAACCCTGGTTTGCCTGGGGCTTTCGGCCTTGCTCGCGCTCGCGGTGCTCTCCGCCGTTTCGACCTTCCGCCGCGCGGCGGAAACCGAAGACGCCGCCGCCACCGCCGAACGGCTTTTGAACGACATCGCTTCTTCCTTGCGCCTTGCGCCGGACGCGGACCTGCCGCCCCTTCCCGCGGGCTGGCGGGCGGAAACGGAGCGCTTCGAGGAGCCGCCCGTCGCCGCGGGCTACCCGCGGCTTGCCGGGACGCGCGTCACCCTGTTCCCGCCGGCCGGGGCGCTCGAACCGGTCTCTTTCGCCATTTACGACCTGCCGCGGCCGGAGAAGACCGCGGCCCAACCCCCAGGAGAAACCCCATGACCAAACGCGCCGTCCTGTTCATCGCCGAAGGAACCGAAGAAACCGAAGCCGTCGCGCCGTTCGACATCTTGAAGCGGAGCGGCGTCGAGGTGACCCTTGCCGCCCTGCCGGGCAAACCGCTCGAAACCCGCTTCTCGCACGGGCTCGTCGCCACGGCGGACGCGGCGTTCGAAGACGCCGGACTCGACACCGCGGACGCGGTGGTTTTGCCCGGCGGAAGGCGCGGGACGGACAACTTCAAGGCGTGCGAATCCTTGCACGAAGCGTTGCGCGCGGCGGCGGCGCGGGGGGCCTTGGTCTGCGCGATTTGCGCGGCGCCGGAAGCCTTGGGCGCGGCGGGCCTGCTTGCGGGAAAGAAGTTCACGTGCTACCCGGGATGCGAGGAAGCCATCGCCGAGGGCGAATGGCTGGATTTCCCCGTGGTCAAGGACGGAAACCTCCTGACCTCGCAGGGGCCGGGAACGGCGCTCGCGTTCGGCTTCGCGATTGCCGCGGAACTCGCCGGGAAAGAAGCCGCCGCGCGCACCGCCGCGGGCATGCTGACCGCCCCGACCCCCGTCCACGCCGTCTGACGGCCGGGACGGCCCGGTTGTTGGTCCCGCCTCGCCGGGGACGGCTCGGCAGGGACGCCTCGCCCCACCAACGGGAAACCAAGCACATGAACCACGACTCCGGAATTTCGCCCCTCCCTGTCCGCCGGAAACTTCCACACGCCCCGCCACCGTTCCCCGTGACGGGTACTCCTCCCGTTCAATTCGTGACGCTCAATGCGGCGAAACGCGGCGGGCAACCGTTCCTTTGCGCTTGCGACGTCATCCTCGATGCCGCCCGGTTCTACCATCTCCACGGGCGTTGGTTCCTCCGCCTGTTCCTGGTCATGCCTGATCATTTGCACATACTCGCGACTTTTCCCGGGACGGCGTCCGTCAAGGCGACCTGCGGTGCATGGAAGCGGTTCCTGCGGAGGACGGCGGGACTCCGTTTCCAGTCCGATTGTTTCGAACACCGGATCCGCAATGCGGCGGAGTTTTCGGAAAAATGGGAATACATCCGCGAAAATCCGGTGCGGAAAGGCCTTGTCGGGATGGCGGACGGATGGCGGACGGATGGCGGCATTGGCTCGGGTTCGACCCGATGGACGGAACGGACTTGCGTGGCGGTTCCGGCATGTCCTGATGGTGGGGCGAGCCGTCCCCGGCGAGCCGGGATGGGAGAAGGGCGGTCTGGCAGGGAAAAGGGAGAATCAGCGGCTCGGCAGGGACGCCTCGCCCCACCATCAGGAACACTTCAACCCAATCCGCGGGATTCCATTGGACCCCAAAGCACGCGTCACGGTTCGGGCGCGGGCGGAGGCGGTCCGGGTTCCGGGCCGGTTTTTTCGTTGTACCACCATTCGGACTCCGCGCCGAAATCGTGGTCGATGCGCAAGACGTTCCCGCACCAACCGATTTTCCGGTTCCAACGGCTTTCCATGTCCTCCCATGCCTCCAAAATGGCATGGACCGGAAAGGTCGTCCCGCCATCCGCGGAGGCAATGGTCAACGGCGGCGCCCAATCCGGGAAATCGGACGCCGGCATGTAAATCACGACATCCTCCCCGCAGGCTTCCCGGAGGTCCCGTGTCGCGCGGAGCAGAAAATCCAGGACGGGGATGCATTCCCGCGGTTGCACCAACACGAGGCCGTTCGTCCAGACGCCTTCCCGCGGCACGGACATGTTCCAATCGGTCTCCTTCCATTTCGCGCAAGGAAATTCGGCAACGCCGTTTTCCACCCGGACGTAGGGAATGGCGTCTTCCCCGTACGGGGCCGGGTGCAGGACGAATGCACCGGTCTTCGCGTGTTTTTCGGCGAACCGCCGGAACACGGGCATGTACCGGGCGGATGACATTTCGGGGAACCGTTCCCCCGACACGCCCCACGGCTCCGCCCGCGCTTCTCCCGCGCGGAGCCACAGGCCGAGCCCGAGCGCGATGGCGGCAAGGCCGCTCCGCCGGATACGGCCGCTCTTCATTCCGCGCCCTCCGATCCGGCGTCCGGCGCACCGCCCCACGTCCAGCGGCCGAGCCAGAGGAAACGGAAGCGTTTCCGCCCGTCCGCGAAGCGGTCGAAGGCGACCAGGCCCTTGCCGACCGACCAGCCGAAGCTCTCGTCGTTTTTCCCCGTGCGGCGGTTCCAGAGCGGGAAAATCTCCCGCGCGCTTTCGCCGGTCGCTTCGTCCGCGCTCGCGCGGTAGAGACCCCAGAGCGCTTCGCTTTCGCGGTGCCCGCCGCGCCGCCGCCGGTCGAAGAGCGTCCAGAGCGGCGCCCAGCTGCGCGCCACGGGCGCCGGGTCGTTTCCCGGCCAGAGGTCGAGCGTGCGGAAGCGCGATTCGTCCGTTTCGTCGTCCCATTCCCACGTGAAAAGCGGCCAGACCGCCGTGCGGCGGGCGACGAGTTCGCGCGCGGAAGCGTCATTGCCGGTTGCGGGTTCGGCCGGTGCCGGTTTTTCCGCACCGAAGGGGGCGGATTCGGCCGCCGCGGCGGGGAGGCGGAAGCGGTCCTTCCGGAAGAAGACGGGGAGGAGCGTGTAGTGGGTCGTTTGCACGCGGCCCAAGTCGGTGGTGCGGTAGAAGTACAACGGCCAGAGGGCGTACCCGCGCGTGCCGCTTTCGTCCTTGCGTTCGGAGAAGAGCGGCCAGACGGTGGTTTCCTCGCGCCAGCCGGTCACGCGGCGGTAGAACGGCCAGACCTGCACGAGCGTGCCCTTGTCGCTCGTCCCCCAGCGGACGAACGGCGGAATCGCCATCCATTCGTCCTGCTTGGTCGTTTCGACGTGGCCCGCGACGGGGAAGAGGATCCACGCGCGGCCGGTTTCGGAGGGGTAGGAATATGTCACGTCCGTCCAGAACGGCCAGAGGATCGAGCGCTTCGAAAATTCGCCCGCGCGGTCGTGGCGGAGGTAGAACGGGAAGACCCGCCGCTTGGAAAGGTGCCCGTCGGGCGTTTCCGTGCGCGCGACGAAGGGCCAGACCCAGGCCGTCGTCGTCGCGTCGGAGCCCGTGCGGCGCATCCAAAGCGGCCAGAGGCACCATTCGAGGCGGTCGGAAAAAAGGAAATGCGGGACGTTGCCCCAAAGGGGGAAGCAGGCGGCGTAGGATTCGTCTTGCTCGTGGCCGTGGACCCAGAGGGGCATGACGAGGAAGCGGCTTTGCGTGCCGTCGAGCCGTTCGCGGTCCCAGGCGAGGAGGAAGCGCCAGGATGTTTCGCCCGCGCAGGTCTTGCCCTGCGCGACGGGCCAGAGCGCGTCCCACTCGCTGCGCGCGGCGAGGCCTTCGCCGGGGAGCGACGCGGTGGCGAAGAAGGGCCGGAGGTACGCGGTGTACCCCGCGCCGCCGTCGCCGTCGCGCACGCGTTCCGCGAGGGGACCGATCGCGGTGGCGCGCGAGACGGGCGGATTGGTTCCGCAGTACCAGAACGGGCCGAAGGACCCGGCGGGGAGGGGACGGGCGAGCGCGAAAAGGAAACCGGCGGCGAGGAACGGGCGGAAAAGCTGCATGCCGGACATCCTGCCCGAAAAAACGGCGGATGACGAGAGGCAACGGCGCGGTTTGCCGATGCTTGGCAAAAACGGCCCGTTTTTGCCGGACATCGGCAAAAACCCTCCCGGGCGCGGCGGGCCATCAGGGAATGAAGACCGAATTGTCCGCGGGGGCGAACCAGCCGAGCTTCCGCTGCGCGCCGCGGGCGCCCGTTTTCGCCAGCCGCTCTTCCGTCACGTGCCCGTCGCACCAGACCACGCACGCCTTCCCGCCGTGGCGGAAGTGGATGGTCGGCCACGGCTCGCCGCCGCCGCTCCACGAGACCGGTTCGCAGAAGGAGTACTCGATGAGCTTGGCCTTTCTGCCGCTCCCCGAGGCGTACGCCGTGTCGGTGAACATCGCGATGCCCGCCGCGTTGGTGAAAAAGGCGACGGGCATTCCTTCCGCGTACGGGTCGCCCCCCGCGGCGGCTTCGGGGTGTTCCGTGCAGGAGCCGACGCCCGCAAGGTTGTACCCGTACCCCCCGCATCCGCTCTCGAACCCGTCCTCCGTCGGCGGCGCGCCGGGGCAGCGGCGGACCTGCCCCGAAGCTCCGCCCAGGTACTCCGTCAACGTCCCGCCTTCCGGCCGGAAGACGCCGCCGTCCTTCTTCCCGTGCCAGCGGAGGGAATTGCCCGTCGCCATGTCCGCCGCGGCGGGCGGGAAGCGGCCGTCGTGGTCCGCCGCGTAGGCCATTGCCGCGGTCGCGAGCTGGCGCAGGTTGCTCTTGCAGGCGGCCCGCGCCCCGGCGTCGCGCGCCCGCGCCACGGCGCCAAGCGAGACCGCGAAGAGCATCGCGGCGACGGCGACGGCGACGAGCAACTCGACGAGCGTGAAGCCGTTTCTCATTCGGCGTCGCGGGTCAGCTTCCAGCGGTAGAAGCCGGGCGCGTCCCTGCTTTCGACGGCGGTCCAGCCGTCGGGGCCGCGCGTCAGGTCGTCGGTCCATTCGAGCACGGTCGCGAAGCCCGGCAACACGGGCGGCGTTTCATCGGCGGCGAGGGTGATTTCGAGGGCGAGATTCATCGCTCCGATGCCGGAGAGATCGAACCCGCCGGATTCCGCGGTCGGATACGGGTCGTAAATCGGGTTGCCCCAGTCGTCGCGAACGCTCCCGTCGCCGGTCACGTCGCGGATGCGGACGTGCGTGACGCGGCCCGTGTCGAGGAAGTCGCTTGCGGGCAGGGCGGCCAAATCGAAGAGATTGCCGCGGCCCTGCCAGGTCGTGCCGGCGAGTCCGCCGTATGCGGTGGTGTCGCTCGTGTCGTCGAACGCGCCCTGCGGCTCCGTTTCGAGGCTATGGCAGGGGAAGCGGACGAAGTTCGTCCCGTCGCTCGACACTTCCACCTGCGCGAGTTCGAGGAAGGCGCCGTCGCCGAAGGGCATGCCGTTTTCGAAGACGGCGAAGTCGGCTCCCGGTCCGTCGCGGACGGGCAGGGGGAAGCCCAGCGTGATCGTGCCGCCGTCGCCGAGCGGGACCAGACCGTTGGTAATCTGCAAATCACCGACGGCACGTCCCGGCGCTCCCAGTGCGTTTTCGGGAACGGCCCATTCGGCGGTGACGTTCGTGCCGGGGGTGTACTCGTACCACTTGTCCGCCCACGCGAGGATGGCGTCGTCGTCCTGCGGAATGCCCTCCTCGCCGCCCGCGTAGCGGAAAGCGAGGCCGCCCAGGGCGAAATACATCGGCGTGTTCGCGCCCCAGGCGCCGACGTCGGTCGTCGTCATCGTGAAGACGAGCCGCGAAACGGGGGAGGGGAAGTCGAGCGGCACTTCCGTCCAGTCGGTGAACAAAACCGGCGTTTCCCCGCGGTAGTCCGCGAGGGGGACGTTGGTCGCGCCGACGAGCGCCCCGCCCGCGTCGTAGGCGGAAACCGTCACATCCAGGAGGTCGCCTTCGGCGAACGCCCGCGCGTAATAGTCGCCGTTCAGAAGCGACCCCAACGTGTAGGTGGTGAGCGCCAGCTCGCAGGAAACCGGCACGGCCGGAACGGCGAAATCGACGGCGGGCGCGGGATCCCAGTCGCTGTAGTAGCCGACCGCGTACGCCGCCTTCCCCGTGCAGCAGGCGGAATACTGGTTGGCGTAGGACGCGTTTTCGAGGTTGGTGTCCGCGGCGCGCGAGATGGCGAACCCGCTCCAACTGCCCCAATCGGCGTTGTACGAGTTGCCGAAGGTCATCGTCTCGAAGGAAGAGGCTTGCCAGTTGATGGCGGAAACGTCGTCGGCAAGCCCTTCGAAAACGGAGCCGAAGTCGGGCGTGCACAGCGCCGCGCGCACGGCGGAAACGGGGAGGATGCACGCAAGGAAAGCCGTCGCGGCAATCCGCCGCGCGGAGGGGAGGGGAGTGTTCATGGTGGGGGTCCTTTGGGGGTTCTTGCTTTCGGCCCTGTCACGCGAAGGCCTCCGGCCGCCGTTTCCCTCGTCTCCCGGCTGACGGATCCGGCGGCCGCCGTCTTCTCCCGCGCGGTTGCAACGGAATGACGCAGTGGCGGCCGTTTCTCCGATGACGGTGGCGCGTCCGCGCGGGATTTGCACCCGCTTCCGTTTGGAAAACAGCGGGGGGATACTGCCTTGCGCCCGCCTCCGGGGCAAGCCCGATGGAAGGAGCGGAGGGACACGGGCAAGCTCGCGGCCTTGCACGGAATCGCGGGGACGGGCGCCGTCGGGGGGTGAATTGCAAGCGAAATGGACCAGTGGGGCTCATGCGGTCTGGCGGGCGTAGGATTGGGCCGCGGTCAGGCCCCCGAGCGACCGCCGGTGGATGCCGTTGATGGCCGCTTCCAGGGACGCCACTGCCTGCACGGACAC
>JAFSUH010000132.1 GCA_017445365.1 Kiritimatiellia bacterium
ATCGGGGTTTGTTGTTCTATCGGTTGCTCCAACAAGCCGTTTTGACCAGACCGCCGCCAATCAAGCAATTCTACATCAAAAACGGGCAAGGAACTCGTCACCGTAGCGCAACCTGAGTCAATCAGCTACCCAGGTTCTGGAATGCCGGAAAAGTCTTTCTCGGCTGGGCGACGTCCCCCAAGGGGAAGGTGGTTTACAAGGATCGGCAAAGCGTCAAGAACCTCAGAAGCGACGGGAAGACCACCGTGCTGTACGCCAAGTGGGCGAAGAAGACCTACACCGTTGCCTTCAACGCCAACGGCGGGAAAGGGAAGATGCCTCCGCAGACCGTCACCTACGGGAAAACGGTGAAGCTTGCGAAAAACACGTTCGCGTTCGACGGGAGCGTGCTCCTCGGCTGGGCGACCAGCAAGGGCGGCAAGGTCGTGTACAAGAACGCCCAAGCCGTCAAGAATCTCAGGACCGACGGAAAGGCCACCGTGCTGTACGCCAAGTGGGCGAAGAAAAACTACACGGTCGCCTTCAACGCCAACGGCGGCAAAGGCAAAATGGCCGCGCAAAAGATGACCTACGGGAAGGCGGCAAAACTCAGGAAAAACGCCTTCAAGCGGAGCGGGTGGACCTTCCTCGGCTGGGCGAAGACCAAGAACGGGGCGGTTGCGTACCAGAACGCCCAAGCTGTCAAGAACTTGCGGACGGACGGGAAGACCACGACGCTTTACGCGGTGTGGGCGAAAAACGTCTACAAGGTCGCGTTCAAGGCGAATGGCGGGAGCGGGTCGATGGCGGCGCAGAAGATGGCGTACGGGAAGGCGGCGAATCTCCGCAAGAACGCGTTCAAGCGGACGGGCTACACGTTCGCCGGATGGGCGAAGACGGCGACGGGTGCCGTCGCGTACAAGAATGCCCAAGCCGTCAAGAACCTCCGCACCGACGGCGGGACGACGACGCTGTACGCGAAGTGGAAGTTCGACCGGTACGCCGTCGTTCTCGACCCGCAGGGCGGGGAGGGCGGAACCGCGGGCGTGACGGCGACCTACGGCGGGGCCTTGCCGGACATCGCGGTGCCGGAACGCAAGGGTTGGGTGTTCGAGGGGTACTTCGCGGCAACCAGCGGCGGCGGGACGCAGTACTACGCCGACTCCGGCGAAAGCCTCCGGGATTGGGACCGGACCGCGGGCGCAACGCTTTTCGCCCATTGGTCGGGGCCGGTGCTCTTCGTGGATGCGGCGAACGGCGACGACGCCAACGACGGCTTGCTTTGGCGGACGGCGAAAGCATCCATCCAGTCGGCCATCGACATCGCGGAAGACGGGACGTGCATTCTCGTGGCCGACGGCGTGTACGAGCCGGTTGCGACGGTGGACGAGACCCTGTATCCCGACGGGAAGGAGCTGGAAATCGTCTCCGTGAACGGGGCGGAAGCGACCATCATCGACGGAAGCGGGTCGGAGGCATGCGACCATGTCGCATTGCTTGGAATGCCGGACTCCGACGGGGAGCTCTTCGCATGGAAGATGTCCGTGCTGGACGGCTTCACGCTCCGGGGCGGACATCCGACAAACGGGTTTTATGCCATCGGCGCGGGGGCATTCGGAGGCATCTTGCGGAATTGCATCGTGACGGACAACCGGACCGATGGCGCCGGCGGGGGCGTCGGGTTCGCGATTTGCGAGGGGTGCGTGATTTCCGGCAACAAGAGCAGCGAGTGGCATGGAGGGGGAGCTTTCAATTGTTATCTCACGAACTGCATCGTCGAAAACAACGAGGCTGCGGTTTTCGGAGGCGGTACGATCGGCGGCACTCTCGTCCGGTGCATCGTCCGGGGCAACCGGTCCGGGGGGGACGGTGGCGGGGTCTACGCCAGCGATTTGGAGAACTGCCTCGTTTGCGGCAATTCGGCCGAAACCGGCGGCGGCATCGCCTGCGAAACGAACGGGGTGTACACGAATGCCATCGTCAATTGCACGATTGCGGGAAATACCGCCACGTACGAGGGCGGTG
This sequence comes from Kiritimatiellia bacterium, assembly GCA_017445365.1. Lineage (GTDB taxonomy): Bacteria > Verrucomicrobiota > Kiritimatiellia > CAIQIC01 > Lenti-01 > RGIG3480. The sequence continues at coordinate 2,005 of JAFSUH010000132.1, forward strand.
GAATCACGGGGCCGGGACAGGTCTTCAACAGCATCGTGTGGGGCAATTCCGCACCGGAAGCGCCGGAGATGGAAGATTGCACCGCGCGGTTCGTCTGCTCGCCCGATGTCTCGCCCGAAAACGGCAACATCACGGGCAATCCGCTCTTCGTGGATGCGGCGGCGGGGGATTTCACCCTCCGGTCCGATTCGCCTTGCCTTGATGCGGGATCGGATGCATTGGCCCGTGGGGACAGGGACCTTGCGGGCAATGCCCGCATCGTCGGTCCGGCGGTTGACATGGGGGCCTACGAACACGGGGCGGTTGCCCCCAAGGATACCGCAAGCGGTAAAAAGGGCACCAAGCGGGCCGGAAGCGCACTGGTGGTGGAAGAATCCGATTGGGTCGCGGTGACGACGAGCGACAAGTCGGACGGAGCGGCGGTGTCGGACGGGGATGAGACGACCTCGTGGATGCCGGGGACGACGGACGGGTCGTGGGTGGTGCTGACGCTTTCGTCGCTCTGCACGGTGGAAGACGTGGAAGTGATAGGGGAGAACCTGCCGGAGGGAACGCGCTTCCTGCTCTCCGAAGATGCCGACCACTGGCAGAAAGGCGTCCCGGGCAAGGCGCAATACGTTTGGGTGGTCTTCCCCGCCGGGGACGTCCCGCCGGTGGTGCGGGAGATTCGCGTCCTGCCGGAGAAATGAGGCGGAGCGGGGTGGGGGACCCGACCGGGACGCGGGAAACCGCGTCCCGGTTCTTTTGCGCAGTTTGCGGCCGTAGGTGGAAAACAGTGCACAAGGGTGGAAGTGCAAGATTACGAAAAAACAGGCCGTTTTGTCCCCAAAATCCTGTCACTCCTGCAAATCCTGTCCGAGAACTCTCCGTGGCTCGGTGCCTCTGAGGGTAGATTCCTTCCGTTTTCATGGCGCGGCGGGGATGTGGTCCCCGCGAAGCTTTGCTTTGCGGGGCTTCGCCGCACCTCCGAAAGTGTGTCTCCGCGTGAGATTTCCTTTGTGTTCCTTGCGTTCTTTGTGGCCGGGAGTTTTCAATGCCCGCGAAGCGGGTTTCCATGGTTTTCAATGTTCCGTCCTTCGCGGACTTCGGGCGGGGGACGCGGCCGCGGCAAGCGCGCGTCGAAAAAACGCGGCACCGGCGGATTGTTTTCGCACGGCGCGCGGAGTGTGCTATACACCTTCCGTGCCCACGACCGCCACCCCATCCCTTCCCGGAAACCGGAAAAAGGAACTCCGCCTGTTCCTCCTCACCACCGTCCTGCCGACCCTGCTCGGCCTCGCGGCGGCGGCGTGGAGTTTCCGCACGTCCTGGCAGAAGATGCAGCTCGACGAGCGGCGCGACCTGCAGTCCCGGGCCGAATGGTTCGCCGACGCGCTCATGTCCCGCGTCCTCGCCTCCGAAGGTTCCCCGCACGCCGGACCGCGCGGTACCCGCCACCCGCAGCCGCCCCGCCACCTCAAGGAAAACCATCCCTCGTCCCTTTCGGCGGACGAAATCGCCCCCTTCTGCGGGCGCCTTCCCCGGCGGGACGGCACCGCCTTCGAAATCCGCAACCTCGACGGGTCCCGCTTCTTCGCCTCCGCCGACTGGCCCGCCCGCCACCGCCTCGAAGGCGAGTGCAGCCTCGGTCCGCCCCTCGGCGACAAGACCCTCGCCACCGCCCGCGCCGACGGCGGCGCCGGGTTCCGCCTCCGCCTCGCGCTGCTCTTCGCCCGGAACGCCCTCATCACCCTGCTCATCAGTTCCGCGTTCGTCGGCGGCGGCCTGCACCTCCTCCGCACCCTGCGCCGCGAACGCCTCGACGCCCGGACCAAGGCCGATTTCTTCGACAACGTCTCGCACGAGCTGAAGACGCCCCTCGCCGGCATCCGCCTCAACGCCGAACTGCTGGTCAAAAACCGCATCCCGGACGCGGAACTCCGCCGCGGGGCCCTGGAAGCGATTCTCGTCGAATCCGACCGCCTCGGGCGGATGGTGGACGAACTGCTGGAGTTCCGGCGCCTCGAAAAGGGCACCCGCCGCTACCGCCTGGAAACCTTCGACCTCGCCGCCTTCGCCCTCGACCCCGCCGAACTCCAGGCCGCCGCGGCCGTTTCGCAGGGCCGCGTCACCGTGCGCGCCGTCGGCCCCTCCGCGACCGTCACCGCCGACAAGGACGCCATCCGGCAGATCGGCGTCATCCTCGGCTCCAACGCCCTCAAATACGCAGGCGACGGGCCCTTCGAAATCGAAATCGACGGCCCGTGCGCCCGCTACATGGACCGCGGCCCCGGCGTGCCGCCCGGCGACGAAGAACGCATCTTCGAGCGCTTCTGGCGCGGCGACGACAGCCTCTCCGCCGCCACAAGCGGCAGCGGCCTCGGGCTCGCCATCGCCCGCGGCCTCGCCCGCGGCATGGGCGGCGACCTCGCATACGCCCGGCGCCCCGGCGGCGGCAGCGTCTTCACCCTCCACCTGCAGGAAGCCAAGCCATGACCGACATCCTCCTCGCCGAAGACGACGAAACCCTGCGCAACGCCCTCGTCCTCGCCCTCAGGAGCGAAGGCTACGCCGTCCGCGCCTGCAAGGACGGCGCCGAAGCCCTCGCGGCGTACGCCGCAAGCCGCCCGGATCTGGTCATCCTCGACGTCATGATGCCCAAAAAGAGCGGCTACGACGTTTGCTCCGAAATCCGCCGCCGGGACGACCTCGTGCCGGTGATTTTCCTCTCCGCGAAATCCTCCGACGAGGATGTCGTGCTCGGGTTGGGACTCGGCGCCGACGACTTCATCGCCAAGCCCGTGCGTCTCGATGTCCTCTTCGCCCGCATCGCCGTCGCCATGAAATGGACCCGGCGCGTCGGCGGGGCGGGGCGGCAGGACGTTTTCGTCGTCGGCGGGGCGCGGGTGGACGCGAAGCGGTTCGCCGTTCTGCCGCCGGACGGGCCGGAACAGGCGTTGACCATCCGGGAACTCGGGTTGCTCAAGACGTTTGCCGCGCATCCGGGCGAAGTGCTTTCGCGCGACGCGCTGCTCGACGCGGTGTGGGGGGAGAACTACTTCGCCGCCAGCCGCACGCTCGACCAGCACATCGTGCAGGTGCGCAAGAAGCTCGGCGCGGCGGCGGGGTGCCTCGAAACCGTCCGCGGCGCGGGCTACCGCTTCCGCCCGTAGCGTCCTTTGCCCGCGTGCTGCCCGGGATTACGCGAAACGGGCGGTTTTGCCCTGTGTCCCTTCGCGGGAGGCGCGGATGCGCGCGTAGGCCGCATTGATGGCCTGGAACTTTTCCGTCGCTTCCCGCACGGCCGCCTCGCCCAGGTTCGACACCCGGTCGGGATGGTGCTTCATCGCTTCCCGGCGGTAGGCCTTCCGCAACTCGTCGTCGCTTGCCGATGACGGCACGCCCAGGAGCGCGCAGTCGTCGACCAAGGTCGGCGTGCCGCGGGTCGCCTCCGCCCCGGCCCGGGCGCGCGAGAACTCCGCCGGATCGAACCCGAGCCCCACCGCGATGCGCGCCATGAGGCGCGCTTCCGCCTCCGAGTACTCCCCGTCCGCCCGCGCGACTTCCAGGAGCAGGTGGAGAAGCAGCCGCCGCTGGCTGCGCGGCAGGTTCCGCCGCAGGATGCCGCACACTTCGCCCACGGGGTAGGGCTCCCCGCGCGCGAGGAGGTCCCGGAGCATGTGGAGCATTTCCCGCGCGGCGGCGGGGGACTGGCTCCTCGAAAGGAATTCCTTGACGACTGCCAGCTCGCTCCGGCTGGCGCGCCCGTCGGCCTTCATCACGGCGGCGACGAGCGACACGAACGCGAGCTTGAAGGCCGCTTCCTCCCCGGCCGGATCGCGCGCCCGCCGGGCGGACGAGGCGGGGCGCCCGCGGGCCGCGGCGGCTTCCCCCCCGTCGATGGCGCGGCCGAGATACGAGCCGATGATGCCGAGGAGGAGCGCGCCCACGGGCGAGCGGAGCAGGAAAAGGCCCGCCAGCGCGCCCCAAAGGGCGAATCTGCTGCCGCGGCTCATGGCGCGGCGAGCGGGGCGCGCGCGACGAAGCGCGGGACGGCGGCCGCCGAAAGCGAACGGACGGCCTGCGCGGCGGCCGAGGAGAACGGCGCCGAGAGGAGGTCGCCCCATCCGATGGCGGTTTCGTAGGTGACGAAGAACACGTCGCCGGCGCCGAGGAGGCCTTCGACTTCCTTGACGGCGTCTTCGAAGTACCCGATCGAATCGACCAGCTTCGCCGCAAGCGCCTCTTCCGCGTCGAAAACGCGTCCGTCGGCGAGTTCGCGGACCTTGGCTTCCGGCAGGCCGCGCGCGGAAGCGATCAGCTTCACGAAGCGGGAGAGCATCCGGTCGATCTGCGCTTGCAGGAGCGCGCGTTCTTCGGGGTCTTCCTCGCGCAGGGGGTTGAGCATGTCCTTGTGGCGGCCGGACTTGATGGTGACGTCCGAGACGCCGAGCTTGTCGGCGAGGGGTTTGGCGTTCCAGCTCTGGAGGATGACGCCGATGGACCCGAGGATGGAGGTCGGGGCGGCGACGATGCGGTCGGCGGGCAGGGACGCGTAGTACCCGCCGCTCGCCGCCATGCCGCGGACGAAGACGACGACCTTGCGCTTCGGGTCGGATTCGCGGAACTTCGCCAGCTCGTGGTACAGCTCGTCGGCCGCGGTGAGTTCCCCGCCGGGGGAGTCCATTTCCAGGAGGATGGCGCGCACGTCCCCGTCGGCGGCGGCGGCGCGGATGCGGCGGATGGCGCCGTGGAGGGGGTTCGCGGCGGCGAAGAAGCCGGTTCCGACCGCGTCGGTCATCACGCCCGAGAAGGAGATGCGCGCGGCCTTGGTGGCGCCGGCGCCCCAGGAGTGGGTTTCGGAGAAGACGGGGAACTCGTCGGCGCCCTCGCCTTCGGCCGAGACGATGGAGGAGGGCGAGGAGGAGGCGAGGAGGAGCGCCGAGGAAACGGCGCAGGCGAGGGAGAGGAGGACGATGACCAGCCAGTAGGGCCAATGGCGGCAGCGGACGGGGGAGGGGGTTTGCATGGCAGGAACGGTAGCGTTTTGCCCCGGCGCGGCGCAAGCGCGGCGGCGGGCGAAGAAAACTTGAAAGCGGAGGCGGGTTGGGACATGCTCGCAACCCGAAAGGTCCCTTCCCATGAACGAATCCGCTTCCCGCCAACTGCGCCGCGCCGCCCGCGACGGCTTCACCCTCATCGAAATCCTCCTGGTCGTCGTGATCATCGGCATTCTCGCCGCGGTCGCGGTTCCCAATCTCGCCGGACGTGTCGGCCAGGCGCAGGCCAGCTCCGCGAAGCAGTCGATCGCGGCGATCGAAAGCGCCATCGACCTGTACGAAATGGACAACGGCAAGTTCCCCGATTCCCTCCAGAATCTCGTCAGCAAGGGCAGCGAGCCCAACTGGTCGGGCCCGTACATCAAGAAGCCGGAACAGCTCAACGACCCCTGGGGCACGCAGTTCCAGTACACGAAGAGCGGCAATTCCTACACCCTCGTTTCGGCGGGGCCGGACAAGGCCTTCGGCACGGCCGACGACGTCAAGTAAAAAACTTGATTTTGCCGATGTTTGGCAAAAAACGCTTGATTTTGCCGAACATTGGCAAATCCATCCGCCGCGCGCGGCATGATTTTTGCCAATGTTCGGCAAAAACGCATGGAATTTGCCAAACATTGGCAAAACGACCCGCCGCGCCGGTTTTTGATTTTGCCAATGTTCGGCAAAAACGGGGCAGATTTGCCAAGGTTTGGCAAAACCGCCCGTTGCGCGCGGCTTGCGGCCGGGCGGGGTTCACGATGTTCGAGCTTCTGATGGTCGTGGTCATCCTCGGCATCGCCTCCGGGGTCGCCGTGCCGTATTTCGCCTCGTCGATGAAGGGCGCGAAGCTGCGCGTTTCCGCGCGCATGGTCCTTTCCACCCACCGGCAGACGCAGTGCCAGGCGATTCTCCGCGGCCGGCAGTACGCGCTCCTTTTCGACGAACGCAAGGGCACGCTCGAAACGGTGAGCGTCGAAGTCGAAGACGAGCCCGACCCGTTCTTTTCCGCGGCGACGGGCGGCGGCGGGGGCAACCGCAATGCCCTTGGGTCCGGCCTGCGCCTCGGCGGCGGGCTGGGGGGCGGAACCGCGCGCGCGGCGGCGGACGAATCCGCGGCGAAGGCGACCAGCGAAAACGTCCGCAGTTTCGAGGACGGCGTCGCCATCACGGATTTCCGCGGCGGCAAGGAGGTCGCAGGGCTGCACTACGTGATGTACTACCCCAACGGCACGTGCACGCCCTACACGGTGACCCTGTCGGACGGCCAGCGCTCCACGCGCATCGAGGTGGACCCCGTCACCGGCAAGGCGAAAACCGCGTCGCGATAGCCCGCGCACGCGCGGGAAATCCGGCGGGCGCGCGAATTGCCCTCCGCGCCCGGACTGTGGTAGTTTCCGTCCGTTTCCCCTTTCCCAGGAGTTTTTCCGTGTCCGGTTCCGGTTCCCAGCTTCAAGAACAGCGCCTCGCCCGCCACCTCTCCGTCTTCGACGTCGCCGAGCGCACCAAGATCCGCGCCTCCACCATCGAGGCGATGGAACGCGACGATTACGCCCGCCTCTACGCGCCCACCTACGCGAAGGGTTTCTACCGCGAGTACTGCGCGCTCCTCGGCCTCGACGCCGCCCCCTTCATCGACGCCTACCTCGTCGCCATCGGCCGGCCCCCCGAGTCCTCCCCCGCGCCCGCGAAGAAACGCGGCTTCTTCTCCCGCAAGTCCGTCGCCCGCGAGGCCAAGGCCCAGACCGCCGAACGCGCCCGCGCCATCGCCGACGCCCGCGAACGCGCCGCCGCCGAGGCCGCCGCCCGCGCCGAAGCGGAAGCCCAACGACCCGCCGGCCCTTCCG
>JAFSUH010000133.1 GCA_017445365.1 Kiritimatiellia bacterium
AGACGGTCTTTTTTCGGGGTGCGGAGGTTGTCGTTGCAGGCTTGCTCGAAGACGAGGCGCTGGTCGAAGGTGAGGTGTTTCTTCGGCTGGTGCCGGGTGGTATAACGACGGGTCATTGGATGTCCTTTTGGTTGGGTTGTTTGTTTCAGTTTCAAAAAGTGCAGTCTGCCCGAAGGGGCATCCTTTTTCGATGGCGGGGGGATGGGGCCGCGGCCCCATCCCCCCGCCGCCCCCTCCGACCGGACTTTCTCGGCTTTCTCCCGCCCGGTCCAGCTCATCTTGGAATTTGCCTTTTTGCCAATGCTTGGCAAAATTGGTTGGCGCGCGGGGAAAGAATGCCGTAGATTGCTTGGAACAACCTCTTGCCAAGAAAGATTCCATGAAAAACACCGTTTCCCTGCTTCTCGCCCTCCTTGCCGCCGTCGCTCTCGCCGCCTGTTCCCCGAAGGCAACCGACACGTCCTCCGACAAGCCCGCCGCTCCGGCCGGAGAATCCGCCGCCGCGCCCGCGTCCGTCTCCGCTTCCGCCGATGCCGCGATCGAAAAGGCCCGCTCCGCCGCGCAGGACCTCACCGGCAAGGTGCAGGAACTCGGCGACAAGGCCGCCGAAGCGATTTCCGGCGCCTCCGAAGAAACGAAGGAGAAAGTCGCCGAAGCCTCCGCCAAGGCCGAAGAACTCGCCAAGCAGGCCGGGGAGGCCATCCAGGCTTTCGCCGCCGAAGCGGGCGGGAAGGCGGGCGAGGCGAAAGAGTCGGCGGACGACATCCTCGCCAGCGCCGTCGAAGCCGCGAAGAAGTTCGCCGACGAGAACGGCGACAAGGCGAAGGAAGCCCTCGAAAGCGCCAAAACGGCCTTGCAATCCGCGCTCGCGTCCGCGAAGGACACGACCGCCGGTGCAACGGATGCCGCGGCCGATGCCGCCTCCGATGCCGCCGGAACGGCGGAAGACGCCGGGGAAGCGGCGGCGGATACCGCCTCCGATGCCACCGATGCGGTGAACGCCGCCCTCTCCGATGCCGCCGGAGCGGTGCAGAAGTTCGCGGACGAAAACGCCGACAAGGCGAAGGAAGCCCTCGAAAGCGCCAGGAAGGCCTTGGGCAACGTTTTCCAGGCCGAATAGCTTCCGCCCCTCCCGCTTGCAAGGTCCATCCGCGGATGGGCCTTTTCCATTGTCCGCCGTTCCGGGTTGAAAAGTTCCGGGGTCTCCCGTTATCCCGACTTCCCGCGCACCCAACCACCCGCAGCGGGCGCTTGCGGCGGCAGGACGGACGGGGTAGAGTTTCCCGCAACTTTTTTCCACCCCCAACAAGGACCCCCATGAAAAAGACCGCTCTCCTCCTTCTCGCTTCCCTCTTCGCCCTCGGCACGGCTTTCGCCGACGAAGAAGCCGCCGCTCCCGCCGCCGCCGAACCCGCGGCGCCCGCCGCCGTCCGCATGATCACCGAAGCGACCTTCCCGCCGTACGAATTCCGCCAGGGCACCGACGTCGTCGGCATCGACGTGGAAATCTGCAAGGCCATCGCCGCCGCCCTCGGCAAGGAACTCTCGATTGAAGACGTCGAGTTCGACTCCGTCCTCCCGTCCCTCATCGCGGGCAAGGCCGAACTCGCCGCCGCCGGCATCACCGTCACCGAAGACCGCAAGATGAAGGTCGATTTCTCCGTCCCGTACGTCCGTACCGGCATCGTCGTCGTGTACGCGAAGGACGCTCCCTGCGAGGACGGCGCCGCGGCAGCCGGCAAGCGCATCGGCGTGCAGAACGGCACCACTTCCGCCGACTACGTCCGCGAGCAGCTCGGCCAGGAGCCCGAAATGTTCGACTCCCCCGCCTCCGCCTTCGCGGCCCTCAAGCAGGGCAAGGTCGATCTCGTCATCGCCGACATCGATCCGGCCAAGAACCTGATCAAGGGCGAACCCGACTACGACATCTCCGACTTCCTCACCGTCGAGGAGTACGCCATCGCCATCAAGAAGGGCCAGCCGGAGCTGCTCGCCGTCGTCAACCGCGTCATCGAAGGTCTCCAGGACAGCGGCAAGCTCGACGAAATCGTCGACGAGTGGACCGCCAAGGCCGACGCCCTCCAGTCCGCCGGCGAATAGCATCCGGCATGTTCCCGCGCGTCGTTCCCTCCTCCGTTTCCCGGCGCCTCCGCGCCGCCGCGACCGCGGCGGCGCGGTTGCTTGCCCTTTCCGCGTCCTGCGCGCTCCTCCTCCCCTGCCTCGCCGCCCTTCCGGCGCGCGCGCAGGAGCCGGACGGCGGCGCGGCGGAAGCGGCGATCGCCGTTCCGCTGGAATCCGCGGAACCGCGCGCGCTCGACCTGGTGCGCGGCGATGCCGCCGACAGCGCGGTCTACGAGCTCACCCTCGAAATCCCCGGCCGGAAGATTCCGCTTTCGGCGCGGATTCCCTTCGAGGCCGGGCAGACGGCTTCGTCCCTCGTCCTCACGGTGCAGGAACGCGGCGGACGCCACGTTTCGACGCTCTCCCTCCCCCCGACGGCGGACGGCACGCCCGCCGCCATGCCGCGACTGCCGCTGGGATTGACCGGCGGCAAGCCCGTCGCGGTGAAGCTGGTGCGCGCGGACGCTTCCGCCGAAGCGGCGTACGCGATCGAACCGGCCGGCAACGCCTCCGCGTTTTCGCTTTCCTCCAACCGCCTCGTTTTCGCAGCGGGGCAGACGGAAGCGTCTTTCACGGTCGCGGCCAACCGCTCGCGCGAGGAAGCGCTGGGCCTGCGCATCGCCAACGAAGCCGATCCTTCCGACCGCCTGCACCTGACCCTGCCGGTGGTGCGTTCCCCGCTCGCTTCCTTCGAAAACAACTTCCACGTCTGCTTCGTCAAGAAGATTCCCTTCGGCACGCGCGAAGTCCTCGTGGTGGCGCCGGACGGATCGGTCAGCAAGCGGACGGAACAGGTGTACAAGGGCCGCTGGCACTACATCACCAACGGCCTGCGCAACACGCTTTCGGTGGCGCTCTGCGCGGTGGTCCTCGGCGCCATCCTGGGTTTCCTCGCGGCCCTCGTCCGCTACACGCACGACAAGCACGGCCGCCTCGTCCTCCTCGACGCGGTCGCCAAGCTCTACATCACCGTCATCCGCGGAACGCCGATGACGGTGCAGCTGCTCATCGCGTACTTCATCATCTTCTCTTCCATCAACAACAAGATTTTGGTCGCCATCCTCGCGTTCGGCTTCAACTCCGGCGCGTACGTCGCCGAAATCATCCGCGCGGGCATCCAGTCCATCGACGCCGGGCAGATGGAAGCCGCCCGCTCGCTCGGCCTTTCGTACGGCCAGGGGATGCGCCTCGTCATCCTCCCGCAGGCCATCCGCAACATCCTCCCCGCCCTCGGCAACGAGTTCATCGTCATGCTCAAGGACACGTCGATCGCCTCCTTCATCGGCCTCGACGACCTCGCGCGCGGCGGGTCGATCATCCGCTCCCAGACGTACCAGGCGTACATCCCCTTCCTCGCCGTCGCCTGCATCTACCTCGTCCTCGTCATGGTCTTCTCCAAACTCCTCGCGCGCCTGGAGCGCCACCTCCGCCGGAGCGCCGCATGAAAAAGCCGCTCCCCAAAGACGACCCGTTCCTCTCCGACCGCCCCGTCGTGCCGCCCGGCAGCCCCACTCCTCGAAGTCGAGGACCTGCACAAATCCTTCGGTGACCTGCACGTCCTCCGCGGCATCTCCACCACCATCCTCAAGGGCGAAGTCGTCGTCGTGGTCGGCCCTTCCGGCGGCGGCAAATCCACGTTCCTGCGCTGCCTGAACCTGCTGGAAACCCCGACGTCCGGCCGCATCTGGTTCGGCGGCGAGGAAATCGTCTCCGGCGGGTCCCTGCGCCGCGACGGCACCGACCGGCACCTTTCGCACCGCGCCCGCGAGCGGAATTTGAACCGGTACCGCTCCGACATGGGCATGGTCTTCCAGCGCTTCAACCTCTTCCCGCACATGACCGTGCTCGACAACGTCACCATGGCCCCGCGGCTCGTCCGCGGCGTGGACGCCCCCGCCGCGCGCGCCAAGGCGATGGAACTTCTCGCGCGCGTCGGCCTCCCCGACAAGGCGGACTCGTTCCCCGCGCAGCTCTCCGGCGGGCAGATGCAGCG
>JAFSUH010000134.1 GCA_017445365.1 Kiritimatiellia bacterium
CGCCGGGGGAAATGGGACGGACACGGGCGCGGGGGGGGGTTCCCCGCGCGCGGGCGGCGTCCGCCGCCGCGGCGTAGGCGGCGTTTTCCCCCGGCAGGCGGCAGATGCCGACAACGGTGCCGAGTCTTGCGTCGAACGCCACCGCGGTCGCCACGGCGGTTGCCGCGATCCAGGCCCGCCTCCCGTTCCGGATCCGCGTTCCCCGGCGGAGGATCGCGAAGCACAAGCCGAACAAGGAGGCCGAGAACGCCGGCAGCAGGCAAAGGATCTTGAGGGGCTGCCGGATTTTCCGGAAATGGGGAATGCAGGCGCGCATCGCCCGGACGGGGAGGCCGTCGAACGGTCCGTTGCTCCCGGCCGCCACGGCAAAGGAGAGGACAACCGCGGCGGCAAGGATAAGGCCCGCAAGGGCCCGGCGGTCGCGCGTCCGGGCATGCCGTGCGAAAACCAGCGCGGCGAGGGAGGCCAGCAGCGGAAGCGCATGGCCGACATGGAATTGTCCCGAGAGAAAATCCAAAGGGGCGGGACGGAACAGGGCCGACCATTCCGGCGAGTGGCGCAGGACGGCGTCGAGCGTCCGGCCCGTCCCGACATCGGTCCCGGTGTAGGCGCGACCCGTCCACCAGGCGGCAAGCGCGGCCAGGACGCAGCAAGCGGCGAACGGCGCCAGGGCGCGGAAAAGCCCCGCCGGACCGGACCTTGCTCCGCAGGCGCCGCCGGGCCGCGGTTCCAGGACAAGGGAAACGGCCATCCAGAGCGGCACGGCGAGCGCGGCGAAGAAGAAGCAGTGCAAGTCCGACATCCAAAGGAGGAGCAGGGCCGCTCCGGCAAGGAGTCCGCCACGCGCCTTGCCGTCGCGCAGCGCGATGTCCAGCCCCAGGGCAACTGCCGGGACGAGGCCCATGCCGAAGCCGGTGGGAGAACCCGCGGCCAGCGCCGCCCAGCGGTACGGGACGCTTCCGGCGAGAGCCGCGGCGAGAAACGCGCCGCACCGGCCCGCGCCATGCCGGGACGCCAGCGCGAAGCACAGGATGGTGCCGAGAACGGCCGACAGCAGCGCGACCATGTTGTATGCGAAGGCGTCCGGGGCGCCAAGGACGCGGAGAAGGACATACGGGAGGGCGAAGGGCGCGTAGCACCCGTCCGGTCTCGGAGGCCTGTCGGCGTCGGAGGCGTTGAATTCCCAGATGTCGCTGAACCATGGCGCCCTGCCGCGCAGGTAGTCGCCCAGCAACTCGAAGTGGTAGATGAGCTGCAGGTGGTCGCCGTCCGCCATTTCGAGCGGAACGGAGGAATCCGCCGCCACGGAGTGCGGAACGCTGTCGGCGAAGTGGAGGGGGGCCGGCCACAGCGCAATCGCGTAGAGGGCCAGACCCATGGCCGCGACGGCCAGGACGGGACTGCGCCGGACGGTCCGGGGTCCGGCTTCGCTGGCCGGGCGTTTCATGGCGGAGGCGTTTCCTCCGGATCCCGGAGGTCCCGGCCGGCTAACGCATCGCGCAGCCGGGCCGCGACGTCCTTCGCAACGCGCTTCCGTTCCCGCGCGAAGTGGTCGGCGAGGAGGAAGGCGAGACATCGGCCCATGGTCGCCCTCAGGATTTTCGCGGCGAAAATCCGGCAGCCGGAGAAAAGGCCCGCGAGGCGGCTTCCGCGGTCCGCCGACCCGGCGGGCGTCCCTGCGGCGACCTGCGCACGGGCGTTTTCGCCGTTTCGAACGGGGACCTTGTTCCCCGACCGCGGAATGCCGGTCCCCTTTCGGGCCAACGCGTCCTTGAGCGCCCGGTATTCCCCGTCCGACCGGAAGGTCGACAGCATGAGGAACCACCTCACGCCGCAACCGTCCGCGGCGAGAACCTTTTCGCGCTCGGCGGCATCGAGCCTCATCCAATACTTGCGGATGCGCCGCGCGCACATGAGAATCGTCCGGGCGTGGGCCTTCGCGGCCCGTTCCGGAAGCCTCCCGCTGCGCGCAATGCCGATCAGCTCTTCGAGGTAGGCGCAGTAGTCCGGCACGTTGTTCCGGTCGAACTCCGCCGCCGAAACGGACCCCTTCCGCAACCGGTGCGAATACAGGACGTCTCCTATGCGGAGCACCCTGCCGGCCCATGGAACCGTCCGCATGACGAACACGGTGTCCTCGATAAGGCTCCCCCCCGGGAAGCGGGCGCCGATCCTCCGGACGAAGTCGGCGCGGAAGAGCTTTTCCCAGAGAAAAACGCTCCACGCGTGCGCCTCGATGCGTTCGGCGTAAAATTCGGCGCCGGAAACGACCGGCGGCGAAACGGCAGGTGCTTCGGCCGCAGTGCAGGGGGACGCGTCGCCCTCCCCGGCAGGTCCGGCGCCATCCGAAAACCTTTCGCCGTGGAAGGCAAGGACATCCAGATTGTTCTCCTCGGCAACGGAAACCATGCGGGAAAAGGCACCCGGCCGCACAACGTCGTCGGCGTCGCAGAAATACAGCCACTCCCCCCTGGCCATGCCGAGAAGGGCATTTCTGGCCGCTGCCGTCCCCATGCGGTCTTGCCGGAGCAATGTCATGCGTCCGTCGCGGGCCGCCAGCCGTTCCAGTTTCGCAAAGGTGCCGTCGGTCGATCCGTCGTCCACGACGAGCACCTCGAAATCGGCAAAGTCCTGCGACAAAACGGAAGCAAGGCACTCCTCCACGTATTCCGCGACGTTGAAGGCCGGAATCAAGACCGAAAGCGCGGGGCCGCATTGGGACCGGTCCCCGTGGCCGCCACCCTCGCCCGGGGAACCCGTCCTGTCGGAACGGTCGTGGGAGGCATTGGCGGACGGTTGCATGGAAACGGCGGACGGCGTGCTCATTGCTTCGATCTGTTCCTTTGCGGGGAATTCAAGTGTGAGGGGAGAGATGCATGAGGAAGACGCACGGGAGTCATCCTCGGCGCCCGGGCGCTTCGGCGACGGCGGGGGCGGTGGAGGCGTATCCCGCTTTGGCGCACCCGCGGCCTTGGGCTTGACGGACTCTGGGCAGGGAATCATGAAGGCGGTCTTCGGCACGATGCGGGCGGCGCCCTTCATCACGGAAACGAGGACGCAGAGGAACCGTCAGACGATGCCCATGCCCCCATGCATCAAGATGAAGCTCTGGGCGGCAACGCGGTCGGGAACGGCAAAAAGTGGGATCATGTTGGAATTCTCCGTAAAATTTCGGCGATGCTACCACGGAGGAACAGCAGGGGAAGGAGTTTTTCTTCCACTTTTGGAGAGCATCCGTGGTGCTTGCCCCTCACAGGGTGAAAACGAGGGGTTGCAAAGGTTCTCCGTGGGTTTTCGTGCAAGCCCGCGGTCCGCCGAACGCCTGCCGCTCCACGGGAAATCGTCGAAATCCGTCATCTGCCGCACCAGCGCGTACACGAGCAAATCCCGCTCGACCTCCCCCAGCGACAGCACCTTGCAAACCTCGTCCACCCGCGCCTCCAGCGGGTCCTTCCGGCGGCGCCGCCGGTTGCCGCCATGCCGCTTCACCACCTCGGCCAGCCACTCTTCCAGCATCGCCCGGCCCCGCCGGTCCGGTGGCCGCTCTCGTTCGCCACCCAACGCGCCACCGCCCGCTCCAAGGATTCTCCGTCCAAGCCCCTCGCCTTCGCCGCCGACCGCGTATCCTCCCGCAAGCGCGCCTGCTCCGCCGGATTCCGCCACCCCTCCAGCAATCCCAGCGCATACCCCTCCGGCAAGCGCCGCGCCGCCTCGTCCAGCCGCCGCGCCACCCCTTCGCGCACAAACCCGCCGCCCCACGGCACCAGCGGCTCGCCGCATTCCGCCACCGGAATCCGGTTCACCGCCTCCCGCGGCAGGACGTACCGCACTCCCAGCCGCACCAGCGCCACGTTCCACGCCACCCGCGACCGCGACAGGTTCATGCCAAAACCCTCCGCCTCCCCTCCCGCCCGTCCGCCGTCCGGCCGACGGGAAAGGAAAGGATGCCAGCCGTTTCCCGTTCATTTTTTCTCATGTTCTCTTCCGTCATTTGCTTTCTCCGTTGTATCGCATCCGCCCCCGTCCGTACCATTCCTTTTCCGCCCCCGCTCCCGCCGCCCGGGTCCTTTCCCGCGGCGGGAGCGCTTCTTCAGGAGGCTTTCCGGCCAGAAGCGGGTGAACGCTTTCGGGAATTTCTCGTCCCGGTCGAAGTGCGCGTCGGCGGTTTCCCAGGTCTTGAACCGGACGTTCCACGCGAAATTGAGATGGTGGTAGGCATGTTCCAGCGACGCTTCGAGCGCGCCCTCGGAGAACGGCCACTTGCTCCACCTCCCGCTCCCGTCCCCGCCTTTGCCCGCCGCCACCCCGATGCGTTCCAGGAGCGTCGCCAGCTCCTGCGACGCCTCGCGCACGTGGAATGCCAGCACTTCCAGATTCAGCGTCTTTTTCATGGCATCCGTCCTCCTCAAAACCCGATCCGCCGCTTGCCGCCGTCCTTCTTGAGGGCGCTTTCGCCGCGAGTGCGTCCAGCAACGCCGCTTTGCCGCCCGCCCCTTCCGCGCCCCCCAGCCAGTGCAGCGACTGCCGCACCGTCCGGCAGTCCCCCGGCGCCAGGTTCCGTTCCCCGCCGGGGTCCGCACCCCGCCGGGGTCCGCACCCCGCCGCTTGCGGTGTGCCCACGCCGCTTCGATCATTTCGTACACGCCCCGGAGGCGCCGCGCGAATTCTTTCTCCCCGAACGGCGCTTCCAAAACCTCCCGGCGGAGTCCTTCCGGCGCTTGTCCCGCGTCCTTTCCGCAACGGCAATCCACGAGGAAGCAGAGCGTTTCCAGTTTCCGCATCGCGCGTTGGAGAAACGGGTGCATCGCCGCCGGGTCGATTCTCCCGCTTCCCGTCCCGCCGTTCCCGGGCGGCACGGGACCCAATCCGCGGAACGCGCCCGCACGCGGGAACCGCGACCAGCGGACGAAATCGCCCCATTCGCAACGCCGGATGCGTCCGGCCTCGGCATGGCGGCAGTTCCAGGCGAAATGCAAGTGGTGTTGCGCGTGCTCGAAGCTCACGGAGAGCGCCCCTTCCGAAAGGGGGCGTTTCCGTGCCTTCCACGCAACGCCTTCTTCCAGATACTTGAGGCGCTCGTCGCACACCGCGCCGAAGGCGTGGTACTCCGTCCGCGCCACCAGCCCCCGCAACTCTCCCAGCGCCTCGCGCAGGTTCGCCGACACGAATTTCCAGGCAATCTCTTTCATGCGTTCCTCCTTCCCTTTCGTCACGGGTGGTGTGCCAGGAAGGGCGTGCAACGTTCCGCCCGTCTTGTCCGGCTCATGCCTTCTGCCTCCCGTTCAAGGCCGTCCGGGGCCGGTACCGGACGAAATGGCGCGGGAATTTTTCGTTGCGGGAGAATTGCGCATCGGCCTCGGCCATCGTTTTGTTCCGTCCGTTCCAGGCGAAATTCAGGTGGTGGTAGGCATGTCCCAGGCTCGCCGCAAGACGCCCCTCGCGGAATTCCCTTGGATCGCAGAAGGCCGCTTCGGCCTCGGCGGGCTTCTCCCCCTGCGCCAGGCGGATTTCGAGCAGAAGGGACTCCAATTCCTGCTTCGCTTCCGTCACGTGGAACCGCAGCAAGTCCAGATTCAGCGTCTTTTTCATGGCCTCCGCCTCCCTCAAAACCCGATCCGCCCCTTGGTTCCGCCCTTCTTGAGGGCGCTTTCGCGTTCGAGGGCATCGAGGCGCATCGCGTTGGTGACCTCCCCTCCGAGGTAGTGCAACGACTGGCGCGCCGTCCGGTAGTCGCCGGGCGCCAGGCACGGGATGCGCGCGAGCCGCGCCGCTTCGGCGGCGTCCAGCCGCGTCCCGAACATCCGCTCGAAGAAGAGCCGCTTGCCCTCGTCGGTCAGGTAGTCGAACTGCAGCTTGAACGTGAACCGCCGCAGCACCGCCGGGTCGAGGTTGTCCATGAAGTTGGTCGCGGCGACCATCACGCCGCGGAACATCTCCATCCGCTGCAAAAGCTCGTTGACCTGCGTGACCTCCCAGCTCCGCACCGCCCCGGCGCGGTTCTGCAGCAGCCCGTCGATTTCGTCGAGAAACAGGATGCTCCCCTCCGCCTCCTCGAACGCCGCGCGGATGTTCCGCTCCGTCCCGCCGACCCACATGGAGAGGAGGTCGCTCCCCGACCGCGCCGCCACTGGCGCGTCGAGGACGGCCCCGAGGTGCTTGACGAACTCCGTCTTGCCCGTGCCCGGCGGGCCCCAGAGGAGGAGGTTCATCCGCGGCCGGTCGGGATCGCCCGCCTCCGCCCCTTCCAAGGCTTCCCGGAACCGCCGCACGGCCCCGACGACCCGGTCGAGCCCGACCGCGCCGCGGATGTTGAGCCCTTCCAGCGAGTAATCCCGCGCCACGCCCTCCTCCCCGGCCCCCGGCCGTTCCGCGACCGCCAGCTCGCAGTGCGGACGCATGAGTTTCGCGACCAGCGCCGCTTCCTCGCCGCGCTTCGGCCGCATCCGCCGCACGTTCCCCAGCACCGTCGCGATGCCCCCGGCGCTCGTCCGCCACTTCCGCGACCACTCGGCGATCTGCTCCTCCCCCACGCGCCCCGCCAGCCCCGTCTTGGCGACCGTGTTGCGCCACACCGCCCGCCGCTGCGCGTCGGTGAGCTTGTCGAACCGCACCGAATAGTCGAACCGGCGCCGCACGCTCCCGTCGATGCTCTCCGGCGGCGCGTTGACGATCCACACCGTCGGGATTTTCGTCCCGTCGAGCAGGGAGTTGACCGCGCCTTTTTCGGTACCGCCGACACCGCCGCCGCCGAACCCGGAGAACAGGCCGAAGAATCCGCCCCCGCGCGAGCGGAGCAGTTCGTCCGCCTCGTCCACGAGCGCCATGCTCCCCGGCTTCGGCGCCCGCTCGTTGCAGAGGAAAATGCCCGTCATGCGGCTCTGCGCCTCCACCTTCTCCCCGTCGCGCGTCCCTTGCAGGATTTCGTAGAGCGTCATCCCCAGTTCCCGCGCCAGCGCCAGGGCGAAGCTCGTCTTGCCCGTCCCCGGCTCGCCGTAGAGCAGGACGTTCGCCCCGCCGCGCCCGTCCGCGGCCTTGAGGAGGCGCTTGAGGACCGTCCCGTGGTTCTTCGCGAGCGCGCCGAAATACGCCCACGGAAGCGCGTCCTTCGTGTCCCGCCGCTTGTAGAACCGTCCCTCCAGCGCCATCGGTCCGCAGCCCTCCAGGTACTCCCGGAACGGCCCTCGCGCCAAGTCACCTTCGTCGTCGAGCACATCGTGCTTGCGGAGCGCCCCTCCCGGCGAAAGCGCCTTCTCCACCTCGCTCTCCGGGCAGTCCACCGCCATCGCGAGGAACGTCGTCCGCACCCGTCCGGACAACTTGGGACCATGCAGCGGGAAGTCGTCGAAAACCGTCCGCTGCCGCACCAGCGCATACTCCAGAAGCCCGCGTTCCGCTTCCCCCAGTTTGAGCGCCCGGCACACCTCCCCCACCCGCGCCTTGTCCCCGTCGCGGCGCGTGCCCGTGGCTTCCCGCGCCTCCAGCTCCTGCGACCACTCCTCCAGCATCGTCCGCGCGCGTTTCGCGAATTTTTCCCCGTTCCACAACGTCTGCAATGCCTCCGTAAACCCGCAGCGGCGGAACCCCGGGGCTCCGGAGGGACTGTCTTTCCACAGCACCCCCTCATCCAGCAATTCCTCCTCCGTGAAATGGCGCAGGAGCCGCGCCACCGCCTCCCGGGTTTCTCCGCCGTTTCCTTCCTCGAAAAGATCGAAAAGTCGCTGTCCCCGACGCTTGTCTTCCAGTTCTTGGCGAGATTCCGCCAATACGTCCACGCCCGCCGCGCCAGCCAACTCCCGCCGCCGTTCTCCTTGTAACCCTTCATCGTCCGTCTCCGTTCGTTTGTTGTTTCCGTTCGTAGCCGCGGGACGGCTCTTCCGCCGCCCGCCGAAAATCCAATGTGGTGAAGTCGTTTTGCATGGGCGCGATTCAAGCACGCCCCGTCCCGTTTTGCAAACAAATTCTTGTATTTTATTCCTAAGTCATATTCGTGGCATATTAAGCGGAAACCCCGTGCAAAACGCTTTCCCCTCCACCATCCCCCACCCCCGCGCCTGCAAACGATTTTGCCAATGTTTGGCAAATTTCCTTGATTTTTGCCGATGTTTGGCAAAACCACCCGCCGCGCGCTTTCTGCTTTTTGCCAATGTTTGGCAAAATCGCCCCATTTTTGCCAAGCATTGGCAAATCGCCGTTTGACCGTTTGCTCGTTTGACCGTTTGCCCGTTGGGGGGTGCGACTTTCCAGTCGCGCAATTCATTGCGACCGCAATCCCGCATGGAGGCACGGAGCCGCAGGGAATTTCGGACATGGAAAACCATTGAAACCCGCCTCCGGCGGACATTGAAAAAAAGGGACAATCCTCCACTCGTCACTCTTCACTGCGGCGGCTCCGCCGCCTCGGGGATGCGGCTTCCAGCCGCGCTTTTCCGCAATCTCGCACCCCGGTGCCGGAGGCACCTTGCCTGCGGCGCTCCGAAAAGCGCGTGCGCCGCCTCCGCCTTCAACCCGTTTTGCCAATGTTTGGCAAATTTCCCTGATTTTTGCCAAGCATTGGCAAATCCACCCGCCGCGCGCGAAAGGCATTTTGCCAATGTTTGGCAAAACCGCCCCTTTTTTGCCAAATATTGGCAAACCGCCATGCAACAACGGTCGCGCCCAGGCGCGGCCGCGGCAATCCGGGTTCGGATGGGTTTTACGGGATTTGTGAAGGGCTTACAAATACCGCCCAAGAATCATGCGCTACCCTCATCGTCAGGAAGCTGAACGAATTGTCCATCCCCCCCTCTGGCATATCGATTCGGCGCTGGCGACAACCATGATGTATCATTGACGTTATACCATTCACCATCCGTTTTCGATTCCACCCATGGCCAAATCGTTTGATTGTATCGAATCGTAGCCGTTTTCAGCAAACTACGATTCTCTCTTTCGTGTTCGTTTCTATCCATCATGACGAACTCTCCGCCTTCAATCTTCGTCCAGCGTGGTGGATCAACCGTATTCCACCAAGACTCATCATCGACATTGTACCACACGTTCTCCTCATTTCCCTCGCGCCAGCTCCATCCCCAACGCGCCCAGCGGACTTGCCCGCAGGAAAGCTTTTGCCGGTTCTTGCATTCCGTTTCGTTCCAATCCAACCGAATGCTTTTATCCGGCGTTCGGTTCTCATTGTTTTGAAGCAGAAACATCCATCCCCCGACTTTCTTCAGGGTCGAATTCTCCACTTTGCGCTTGCTAAGCAACTCAACTAGATGAGCCACCCACGCCGGAATAGTTTCCGATGCATTGGGACTGGATTTCCACAATGCAAGCGCATCAACAAATAGCACATCGGAGAATATTTTTTCTCGCCATGTCTCGATGCATTCTTTCCGGCAGGGGACATGAAGCTTTCCGGTAATCTTGTTTTCGGGAATCCGTGACGCGAGATTCCGGTAAAATCCAATCCAATCTTCGCTGATAGCTGTGCGGATACTATCCAAACGTGTTTTGATGTCACCCGCATCATCGAAGCTGTTCCATCCAATGAAACGGAGACTGCCTTGGTGGACGAGTTCATCCTTTTCGAACTCAACGATTCTTTCTGTGTCAATCCCGGATTTTCGCCTCTCATCCGCCAGTTGATCGGGCGAATACCCGACCTTGCGGTTCTCAAGGGCCGCAAGAGCAAGTTTTCCAGCAAGGAAATCCAATCCCGCATCCAAAGCGTCGCCGAAGTTCTTGGCGTCAATGCCCCTTGACGCATCCAGCAAATTGAGCAACACGCGCCGTCGCCGTTTTTCATCGGGATTGTCCGACGGTTCCGAGAGGAAAGCCATCCGCAACAGATTTGAAGGGGTGGCATTCCCTCCCTTGCCCAACTCCTCCTAGAATTTGCTGTTGCTGGCATCACTTTTCACGTCCCAAAGAGCATTTTTTCTCCGATCGTCCGTCCAGCAAGAGGCAATTCTGTCCAAAGCAGTGAAATAGGACATTGCGACCTGAAAGAAGGCGGATATCTTCACTTTGCCGGAAGCGTCTTCACCTCCGGCAGCGAGTTTGCCATCCATTTTCCAAAGTGTATCCGACTGCGCATCAAAGCCGAAAACGCGAGCATAGGCCATGCGGACAAGTTTCTCCAAGGCGTTGTCAAGTTTGACGATGTCTTCGCGAATGCCTTTCCAAATGCACTCGGCCCAGTCGCCGTCGATTTTGTCACGCCATGCCGTTGCCCACTCCTCGGACATGTTCTTGTCGAGGTGCTTGTCGAGCATGGCTTTCATGTTCTCCCACGCGGAAAGTTCCTTTCCTCGCGCATTCATCTTGCGGAAGATGTGGTCGAAAGTGTCCCCGGTCCCGTCAATCCCGTGCAACAGAAACAGGACATTTCCGAACTTCGCTTCCATGCGATTGCGTGAGCCGATTTCCTTGTCCAATGCATCAAGCATCCGCAACATTCCAGCAACGGTCGGCTCGTTATCCCAGACCGGAAGGAACCAACCGGAAGCGCGGACGGCCTCGCTTGGTTTGCCATCGGAGGGAGGGGGGGCCGCAAGCAAGCCTTCCATGAAGAGTTGAGGGATACGGCGAGCCTCGTAGTCGAAACGCCATTGCGGCCGCCACTTTCCACAGAGCCACGCCAGAAGCGTCAGGGTGGTCAGCCGCTGCTGGCCGTCGAGCGGAAGCAACCGTCTTCCCTTGCCGTCTCCATCGTCAGCAATGCCGTAGAGAAAATCCAGCGACAATGGAATATTGCCAAATACGGCATTCACCAATACGGGAACGAACTCTTTGCGTATGGTCTTCCCTTTGTCATCGTCACGTCCCTGCACGTATCCGCGCTGGATGCGCGGCACGCAAATACCGCCGGGGAACGAATCAAACAGTTTCTCAAGCGTGTATGTTTCGTTCATTTCGCATCTCCCTCGACTTTCTACATGAAGCCGTCGAACAGTTCTTTCCTGCCTTTGAGATAGGCTTCGGCATCCTTTTGGCTCCAGTATCGCATCTGGGCGGCCGCCGTGGAATAGGATTTGGCGAACGCCGCCTCGGTCGCGGGAGGAATATATACATTTTTCCCTTTTTCTTCTTCTTTCTGCGATTTTCCCAAGATTGTCCGGCGCTTCGCAGGAAAAATGGCATTCTTGTATGCGCGGTTCGTGCCGGAATCCAATAGTGCAAGGTTCCCGATCCCGTGCTTGTCGATACCGGCAGTTTCCTCATTTGAGAACATCCCCCACACCTTGTTCCAGCGCTCTTCGAAGGTCGTGCACCCATCCAACTTGCGCCTTTCGTCTTCGGACATCTCGTTGATGGCGAGTTCCAGCCACTCCTTCTGGTCTGCTGGGTCCTTGAGTGGCTTGTCCGTTTGCGAGGCAATGTGTTCGATATCCCATTTGCCTTTCCGATAGAGATCGAAACGGAAGCGGATGTGCCGCCGCTGGGCCTCAAGCGAGTTGAGGAGGACAAAGAGACTCTGCAATTCGTTCGAATTGTCCTCACCATACCGGAACGAATCAAGGTCGCGATCACCGAGTCTATCAATCACAAGCCGTCGCAATGCCACCTTGAACGCATCCATGCGGTTGCCAGCTTTTTGCCAATCCTCCCAAAGGCGACGAGTCCCCCGCCCCGTAAATTGTGCCAGCCAACCGAGCAGGTGATAAGCCTCTTCGTCGGCGTAGCAGGATTGCATCCACCACCAACAGCGGAGTGTCGTCTCCCACATCTTTTTCAGTGCTTTCCTTTTGTCTTTTTGGGCAAGAGTTTCCGACTGCACAACTTTTTCCATCTCCCGGTAGATGAACAACCCGTCCTGCCTTGCCTTTTGAGGATTGATGGCAGCCACGATGGAAAAGAGGAAATCCATCCGCGTCGGGACATCGCGGAAATCGCTATTGTCCCAAATCGCCCAGAACTGCTCGTCTGTCATCGCGGACTCGATCAAGTCCCACTCCTTGGCGATGTCGGCCTTTTCGCCATCCGCAAGGCCATTGCCCGCTTCCATGAAAAGTGCCCGAATCAATTCCGACGAGGTCAGAGGTGTCTTTCCTGCGTTCAGTCGCTGGAAGACAACACGACCGTCTTCGTCCTTTGCGATTTCATGGCGAAGGAATACCACGTTCTTGGCTTTCTGTTTTCCCGTCAGCAAATACTTCAAGGAAGCGCATCGCGAGGAGTCGATTTCCAACCATTCTTCCACCGCCTTCTGCGCCCTCTTGCGGAAATAGTCGTTAATCGAATGGCCCGGAGTGGACAGCAAGTCGGACAACTTTCGATTGCCCTCGGTTGTGTATTCGATATCCCAGTCGGGGTTGCTTTTCAATGCGTGAAGAATGATGGCGATTGTCGTCAAGCGCTGCTGGCCGTCCACGACAAATGTTTTGCCATCATTCCGCCTTTCCAGCACCAATGGTTGCAGACAGTAAACTTCGTCGGCTTCACTGCAAAATGCGAGCAAATCATCCATCAGGGCCCAAACCTCATCTCTCGTCCAGCGATATCCCCGCTGATACCATGGAATGGAAAACACCACCTCTGGAATGTCATGGATAGGCAATTCGTGTTCTTTGTTCATGTTTTCTCCGTGATTGGATTGAAAATCGACCGTTTTCTTGCATCAAATACGCAAGGTTGTTCCCATTTTGCCCGTTTGGTCCCGTATCGGAAAACCAGTGGATTTTCCGCCAAACGGAGTCCCGGAATTGCTGGCGACATCACCGTCGTTCCGCCACCTCTTCCTGCACCCGCTTTGCGGCGGACTTCGACCTCTCATGCCCGAATCCTGCGGCCATGCGATAATAGGCAAGCGCCTTTTCGAGGTCTTTCTCTAACACCCATCCCTTTTCGTGGCATAACCCGAAAATATACGGATATTCGCAATCATCCCACTCGTTTTGAGGCGGTGCCTTTTTCACCAAATCCTCCAATTTGCGAGCCCCTTGATATGCCCAGATGTCCCGCCGGATGCGGCCCGCATTGACAACGCGGCTTCTTTCGACAAGTTGGACGAGACAATCCATCGCCTTGTCGAAATTCTTCTCGCACGGCTTTTCGAGATTCCATCCCAGATAGTAGGAAAACCACTGGAGCAATCCATAGGAATCGCCACGCTTGGCTGCGGCCAGTTCGCAAGCCGAGCCGATCAAATCATCCTGAATCAGGAACTCGTCATCGTCTTCGTCATCCTCTGAATCGAACAGCTCCGCATCGCCATACCAGCCGTCAAATGCCCGCCCGATGGCCGACATGCCCGCGGGGGCACCGCCAAGCGCCGCCTCCGCGTACCAGTGCAACATCAAGCGGCATTTTTCTTCATCGTCCTCGAAAAACGTGCATACCTCGATCCAGTCGGCCAACTCGCACATCTTGTACGGGTCCCCATTGATTTCCACCTCCCGTTCCAGTGCAATGGCCTTTTCGATCTCTTGTCGCTCCTCGTCCTTGAACTCGGATTCTTCGCCAAGCATATCGGCAATCGAAGGGGTATTCTCCGTCCTGTCCAAGATCAGCTGGGCAGCCTTCCGGGCAATGTCCTCGCAATCCCGTTCGATGTCGCCATCCGCCCCGAGCATCTTGCGTTGTTCTTCCAAAGTCATGTTGATTCTCCGGTCTTCCCCTCGCGCTTGGCTTCGGCTTCGAAGTACGCTGTTGCGATTCTCCTATTCATCTCCTTCAATTCACTCCACCGACTTCCCTCCTCCTCAAACTCGCCGTCCTCGTGTTCCAGGATGGGGTCGTCAGCTGCAAACAACTCCTTGGGCGACATGCCCATAAAACTACCGGCCTTTTGAATTCGTTCTCCGCTGACATTCACGCACTGAATCCCGGAAGCTGGGGACGATCCACATCGTTTTGATTTCGCGAACACGTAAAAATCTCCGAGAACCGAAATCTGAATGCATTCCCCAAGGTCCGTCTTTGGTGTGGTCGCCAAAAGATTGCCTCCCGCATCATGGAAATACCACTTCTCCCCATCGCCAACCAGAAATCCCTTTTCAAGATAGGCAATGCACCTGCCTGAAAGACCGCCAACCTCTTTCGTGACGTACTCATCGTCGCCTTGATACGATATCTCAACGACAAAGGTCCTTTTGCCTGATTTCAAATCCATTCCGGTATTTGCAAGTGTATCGATTTTCTTCATGATGCTCCATGTTTGTATTTGTTTCAAAAATTGCTTTTTCCCCATACGCTCCGCTCCCCTCCCGCCTTTCAAACGCAAATCCTCTCCGTCCCCCCGCAACGCGCAACGGAATGCGGAGCGAAGCCCCGAATGGGGAAACGGCGGATTCCTGCGTTGTCCGGGTGGTGTTCATCTTCCCTCATTGTCGCCGCCAGGGAACTTTGCATCAAGCGCAAATCCCCCCGGGCCGGACTTTTTCCCTTGCGCTTTCCTTCCCTCCCCCATCCCGTCCGAAAGCTTCCTTTCCATGTCCGCGAAGCGGCTTTCCATGCTTTTCAATGTCCGCCGAAGGCGGCTTTCAATGGTTTTCAATGTTCCATTGTTCCCGCCGTTGCGTTCATCAACGGCCCGCCCGTTCACCGCGCACCTCCCGCCGCTTCCGCGCGCGCCTTCGCGGCGAGGCATTCGGCGAAAATCGCCTCTTCCAGCGCCTTCTGCCCCTTCGGGGGATTCCCGGCCATCGCGCGGAACCGCTCCGCGATTTCGGGGTGGAGCCGTTCCGCCGTTTCCATCGCCCGGTACGCCGGTCCCCACGCGAGCACCCTCCCTCCCCGTTCGTCGATGCCAAGCCGCATCATTTCCCGGCGGAAATCGCTCCCGTGCCCGCCGCGCCGCCCCTGCGCGAACTGCCAGACGTGCACCATTTCGTGGAAGAGGACCGTCATCAGGGTCGCGGTGTTGTGCGTGGCGACGATGGCGACCTTGAGCGAAATCCTTGGGAAGCCGTTTTCCATTTTCGCCCACCCCGCCGCGTTCGTGCTCCTCGTCGAAAAATCGAGCGAAAGCTTGCAAGCCGGAAGCGCCCCCTGCCAGCCGAAGCGGTTGCATAGTTCGTAGAGCCAGTAAACCGCCTGGTAGTTCCGCTTCGTCGCCTCGTCGATGGGCGGCGGAGGGGGCGGAGGAGGAGGCGGCGCGGCCTGCGCGCTTCCCCGCTTCCCGCCGCCGCTTCCCGCCATCCCCGGCCGCCGCGCCTTCGCCCGCGCCTCGCGCGCTTCCAGCAGTTCCAGGCTCCGCGCGAGCGTTTCTTCGATTTCGTGCGTCTTGTCCTGCAACGCGAGCCAGCGGCCTTCGTGGAAGCGGAACGACTGCCGCGGCGGCGCCACCCGTTCGAAGAGATACGGCGTGCCGCTGCCCTGCACGATGTTGCAGTGGTCCTTCCCCGGCGCGGTCCTCAGCCCCCGCCCGCACATCTGCATCGTCGGCACCCGCGAGGCGTCCCGCGCGAACACCGACTGCACGTCCGGCTGGTCGAAGCCTTCCGTGAGCACCGACACGTTGGCCACCACGCGCGTTTCGCCGGAGAGGAAGCGGGCGAGCTGCGCGTCCTTGTCGCTCTCCCCCGTCACCACTTCGCAGCGCACCCCGCCTTCCGCGAGCGCCCCGCGGAATTCCTCGCACTCCGCCACCGTCGAAAAGAACACGAGCGACTTGCCCCAGCGCTCCGGTTCGGCGAGCCAGCACGCCGCGACGATGCGCGGCCCCCAGTGCGGGAGGAGGTACGAATGGACCGGGCTCAGCCACCCTTCGCGGACGAGGCGGCCGATCCCGCACGTCCGCACCGTCTCCTGGAACGAGAGCTTCATCCGGTCGGTGCGCAGCGGCGTCGCCGAAAGCCCCAGCGCCAGCGGCGCGCGGATCTTTTCGTAGAGCAGCACGCAACTCTGCGTCGCCTCGTGGTGCGCCTCGTCGAGCACCACCACGTCCGCGGGCGGCGGGGTTTTCTCGAAGAGCGAGACGGGGCGGACCAGCAGGCGGTGCAGGTCGCGGTTCGCCTCCATGACCTGTTGGAGGAGGTGCCGCCGCGGCGCCACCCACGCGACGCGGAGCGTCCGGCCCGCGCGCGCTTCGAGGAGGCGGACGGTTTCAAGGGCCATGTACGTCTTCCCCGAACCGACCGGCGACTCGAGCATCACCGAAGTCTTCCCCGCCGCGAAGGCCGCGTCGCACGCCGCGATCGCCTCCTGCTGGTACGGCCGCTCCTCCCAGTTCATGACCCCTCCTCCTCCGCCCGCCCCGCCCAGCGGATGTTCCCGAGCAGGCGCGCCGGGGACTCCCGCGTGTTCGGGTACATCTCCTCCAGGTCGAACCCGCCCGTGCAGAAGCGGCCGATGAGGACGTTGCCCGCCGCCGGGTCCTTGAGCGCGCGCGGATGGTGCGTGCAGAGCTCCGTCACGAAATTCATCACGTCCGAGACCGGGCAGTCCACCGGGAGGAGCGCGCGGCGGCGCGCGCCGATGGCGCCGATGTCCGCCACCCCGTAGCGGACGCAGGGGTTGCCCGCGATTTCCTGGAGGCGCTCGCGCAGGTGCATCGCGTCTTCAGCCCGCCGCACCTGGCGGCGGAGGAATTCGTCCACCGCGTGCACCTCCCCCACCGAGGCCTTCGTTCCGGCCGCCGCCACCAGACGCTCGTGCAGCACCTCGATGCCCTGGGGATTGCCGAAGGAGGCGAGCAGGCGGCGGAAATGCTCACCGCTGTTGTCCTTGATTTCGAGCTTCGTGCGGAAGGAGGCGGCTTCCACGACCGCGCCGTTGGAGCAGACCTGCCGCATGAGCCCCAGGGTCGCGTCGGGGGCGTCCATGCCGTCCACGGGGACGGAGGCGCGGACCTGCACGCGGTAGTCGCTGTCGCCGGGGATGCTCCAAGCCTCGCCGATGTCGAACATCCCCTCGATCACGCCGTTGGCGTAGCCAAAGCGCTGGAGGCGCCCGTCTTCCTTCATGACGCGCTCGACGGCGTCGGCGGGGATGGGGTGGCCGGTGTTTTCGATGAGGCCGAGGGCTTCGCCCTTTTCCTCGTCGAGGGTCACGCGCAAGCCCAGGTCCGGCGCCACGGCGGCGGCCCGGTGGACCACTTCCACGGGGGAAAAGAGCGTGAAGACGCCGACGGGGACCTTCATGCGCCGGGCGAGGCCCTTGAGGAAGCGTTCCGTGGGTTTGTACGCGCGGCCCTGGAAGCAGACCGCGGCGAAGCGCCCGTTCTCCTCCTGGACGCCCAGCGCGATGGCGCGCGGGGTGGTTTCGAGGGAGAGGAAGCGCTCGGCGAACCCCATCGGGGGGCTTCCGCGGGGAGGGGCTTCTTCCGCCGCCCGCCACAGATCCAAGGTGCCCGTTGCCAAGGCCGGTCCGTTTCTTTCCCCGGGGGGAAAGCCTCCGAACCCGCCGTTTCCGTCCGTTGTGCCGAAGATGTCTTGCATGGGGGCGATACAAGCACGCGCCCCGCCGTTTTGCAAATTAAATCTGAAATTTATTCCTATCCGTCATTCACGGAAAATTAAACAAGCGCCAACCCCGTGCAAAACGCTTTCCGCCCCTCTCCGCCCCTCCCCTCCCCCGTGCAAGATTGCGGAAAAACCGCCCATTCCCCTCCAAAATCCTGTCCATTCTGCAAATCCTGTCCGAACCTCTCTGCGGTTCGGTGCCTCTGTGTGAGTTTTTCTTCTGTGAGCCTTGTCGGTAATGTGGCACCAGAAACAACGCCTTGCGAGGGTCTTACAAGCCTGTCTCGCATTGGAGTATGATGCGGGCGGCAGGTGGTCGGTCAACCAACTGCTGTCCTCGTGGGAGACACCCGATAAGATCGCTGGGC
>JAFSUH010000013.1 GCA_017445365.1 Kiritimatiellia bacterium
GGCGCGATCCGTTGGAGCGGCCGGCGGGGCGGGAGGATGCGGGTGCGGGATGCGGAGAGCGGGGCGTTCATCGGGGTTGCCTTTTCCGGGCGCGGAAAATCCTCTTTCCGGCAGGCCAATGCAAGCGTTTTTCCGGCAAGCCACGCCGTCCCCCTGCACCAAAATGGCTTTGCGCGGGGGAGGGGAGGCGCTACGATGCTTCCGCCATGGACGGTTCCGCCAAGAATCCCGCGAACGCGCCGCTCCCTTCCCCCGGCGAACGCGCCCCCTTCCTCCCCGCGGAAGAGGCCGCCCTCCTCGCCCGTGCCCGCGCGGGCGAAACGGAAGCCGCCGAACGCCTCCAGATCGCCTACTACCCCCTGGTCCTGCGCATCGTCCGCGAGGACTTCTCCCGCGCCGCCGCCCGCCTCGGCCTCTCCGTCGAGGATCTCTACTCCGCCGGCGTCCGCGGCATCGTCGACGCCATCGCCCACTTCAACCCCGGCCGCGGGACGCCGTTTTTCACCTACGCGCCCGCCTGGATCAAGAAACGCGTCCGCGACAGCCTCAACGAACAGGGCCACCTCGTCCGCCTCCCGGCCCGCCTCGTCGGCGAAATCCTCGAACTCTCCCGCACCGCCGACATCCTCTCCCAGACCCTCGGTCGCGAGCCCACCCCCGCCGAACTCGCCGACGCCACCGGCAAGCCGCGCCGCCGCGTCGCCCGCCTCAAGCGCCTCGCGGAACGCCCCGTCTCCCTCGACAAGCCCCCCGACGACGGCGGGCCCGGCGACGGGGAGGAATACAACGCCCTGCCCGACACGCCCGACCCGCCGCCCTTCCCGCAGGAAATGGTCGAGGAACTCGTTTCGCTCCTGCCGACCCTCCCGGACAACCGGCGCGCCGTCGTCACCCTCTACCACGGGCTCGACGGGAAGGGCGAACGCTCCTTCGAGGAAATCGGCCGCCTCCTCGGCACGAGCCGCGAAACCGCCCGCACCCTCTACAACAAGGCCCGCGCCGACCTCAAATCGCGCATGGACCGCCCCCTCTGACCCCGAAAGGACCCCGACATGAACCCCGACCGCTCCTCCCCGCCCGCCTTCGACGCCGCCAACCTCTACCGCGAAGAAGTCTTTTCCGACATGAAAACCGGCACCATCCGCCGCCTCGTCCCCGTCACCGCCGACGGCGCGGAAGACCCCTCCCGCAAACCCGTCTACACCGCCTCCGCGCAAATCGCCACCCCCGGCGGGCTCCTGCCCCTGAGCGGCGAAATCGAAGGCGCCGCCACCCTCGCCGAAGCCGCGGAACGCTTTTCCGCCACCATCCAGGCGGCCCTGGAAGACCTCCGCCGCGAGATGGAAGCCCTCCAGCGCGAACGGGCGAGCCAGATCGTCGTCCCCGGCCGCGGCGCGCCCCTCGGCCCCGCGGGCGGCGGCGCCCCCGGCGACCTGATCCTCTAGCCCGCTCCCGCCATGAAGCTCCGCCTCCGCACGCGCATCGTTTCGCTCTCCGCCCTCGCGGTCCTCGCGACCATCGCCCTGCTGTCGGCCCTGCTCAAGATCGAAGAGGACGGCTTCGTCCGGCGCGTCGTCGCGGAATGGCAGGCCTTCGCAACCGGCAGCATGACCCGTTCGGTCGAGGACGCGTACGAACGCTGCCAGGCGGCCAACGCGATTCTCGCGGCGGAGCTCTCCCGCGCCGCGGCGGTCCTCTCCGCGGATGGCGGCCCCCTCTCGCATCTGGGCTTCTCGCCGTCGGCTTCGCGCTGCGACGCGCGTCCGGCGGGCGAGGCGAACGCGGTGCGCCAGGTTTCGGTCCGCGCGGCGACGTACGACGGCGAAAAAATCCCCCTTTCGCGCGAACCGGGCACCGCGGCGGCCCTCTTCCCGCACGACCCGAACGTCGCCCACGGCCTCTACTCGCGCCTCAACGACGCGGGCGACATGGTGTGCGTGGCGGCCGACGCCGCCGGGCCGGACGGGTTGACCGACGTCGGCCTCCTCCGGCCCGTCGTCGACGAGCGCGGCGAACCCGATCCCGAACTCGCCCGCATCCTCGCGGGCCGTCCGTGGCTGGGCGCCCGGCCCGCCGGGAACGACGCCTGGCGCCTCGTCCTGAGCGAGCCGATGCGCGACGGCAACGGGCGGGTGACCGGCATGACGAGCCTTTCCGTGGACCTTTCCGCGGCCATCGGCGAAAGCCGCAAGGCCCTCGCGCGCGTCTCGTCGGCGAAAGGCATCGAGCTGTGGGTGATGGGCGGGGAAGGGGAGGACCGCGGCCGGTACCTCGCCGCCTCCGACCCCGGCCTCGTCGGAACGGACGCGTGGAACGTGCGCGACGCGGACGGGAAACCCGCCGTCCGGGAACTGGTGGCCACGGCGATGCGCCTGCCCGCCGGGCAGACCCGCCTCGTCCGCGGCTCGTGGGAGAACCCCGGCGGGCGCGGCGAAACGGCGCGCACGATGGTGGTGGGGTACTTCGCGCCGTGGGACTGGGTCCTCGGGGCGACGATGAACGAGGAAACCTACGCGGGCGCCGAGCGGCAGATCCGCTCCCTGATGGGACGCCTTTCGCAGAACATGGCCGCGGCGGGGGCGGGGGTGCTGCTGGCCGTCATCCTCCTGAGCGTCCTCCTCGCCCGCGCGCTGGCCCGCCCCATCGAGCGGCTCGGCCGCGCGGCGGAAGCGATTTCCAACGGCGACCTGCGCACCCCCGCGGGCGCCGACGGCGAGGAAAGCGACGTGTACGAAACCGAACAGCTGCGCGCGGCCTTCCGCCGGATGCTTTCGGCCATCGGCGCGGTGGTCGCCAACCTGCGGCGGACGGGGACGCGCGTGGCGGACGCGGGCGGGGCCATCGCCGAGAAGACCGCGCGCATGGTGCGGCAGGCCGCGGAGCGGGAAAGCCGCACGGAGAAGGCGTCCGAGTCGGCGAAGGCGATCGCCCGGCGGGCGGAGGAGCTCGCGGTGACCGCGTCGGTCGCCTCCGCCGCGGTCAAGGAAGCCGCGCGCGGCGCGGGGGAAAGCCGCCGGTCGCTCGCGGGGATGGAAGAACGGATGCACGCGCTCGCGGACTCCTGCAAGGAGATTTCGGCCCACCTGGACGCGGTGCGCGCCGCGACGGCGGACATCGGCGGGGTGGTGACCGCCATCACCAAGATCGCCGACCAGACGAACGTGCTTTCGCTCAACGCCGCCATCGAGGCGGACAAGGCGGGGGCCGCGGGCAAGGGGTTCGCCGTGGTCGCGCAGGCCGTGCGCCGGCTGGCCGACCGCACGGCGGTGGAAAGCGTGCGCATCGACCGGACCATCCGGACCCTCTCGAAGGCCGTCGGCGGCGGGATGGGGGCGATGGACGGCTTCGTCGAGCGGGTGCACGCGGGCGCGGGGGAGGCGACGTTGATCGGCTCGCGGCTCGAACAGCTCATTTCGCAGGTGCAAGCGCTCTCGCCGGGCATCGACGAACTGGCTCAGGGCCTGCGCAGCAGCCGCGAGGGGGCGGAGAGCATCCGCACGAGCATGGAGGCCTTGGACGCCCTCGGCGCCGCCGGGCGCGAAGGGCTGGAGGAGGTCGCCGAAGCGGCGGAGGAACTCTCCGAAGCGGTGGAAACCATCCGCCGGGAGGGCGGGAAGTTCAAGCTGCCGGAAGATTCCATTTTGTCAAGAGAAAACAACGAAACGGAGTAGCGGAAATGAGAATGCAGGGAAGACGGGAAAGCGCGAACGTGCGCGACGTGCGCGGCCGCGGCGGCGCGAAGGTGGCCGGCGGCCTGGGTTTGGGCGGACTGGTGCTGGTGGCGCTTTTCGCCTACATGACGGGGGGCAACCCCCTCAACGCGGTGCTGGACGCGGTGGTCGGCGGCGCGGCGGGGACCGGTGGCGGGACGGCCGTCGCGACGGGCGGCGGGGAGGCGTACCAACCCACCGCGGAGGAACAGGCGCTCGCGACGTTCTCGAAGCAGATCCTCGCCGGGACGGAAGACGTGTGGACGGAGATTTTCGAGAAGGCGGGCCGCGTGTACGAACCGCCCACGCTCGTCCTTTTCACCGATGCCGTGCAGAGCGGTTGCGGCGGGGCGAGCAAGCAGACCGGACCGTTCTACTGCTCGGCCGACCGATGCCTGTACATCGATTTGTCCTTCTTTTCCACCATGCGCCGCGAACTGGGCGCGGACGGCGATTTCGCGTATGCCTACGTCATCGGACACGAAGTGGGCCACCACGTCCAATGCCTGCTCGGGACCCTGGGCGAGGCGCACCGGAAGATGGCGAAGCTGGACAAGGAATCCGCGAACCGGGAGAGCGTGCGGCTGGAGCTGCAGGCGGACTTCCTGGCCGGGGTGTGGGCGCACCACGACAACGCGCGGTTCGGGAGTCTGGAGGACGGCGACATCGAGGAAGCCATCCGTTGCGCGGAAGTCATCGGCGACGACTACCTCCAGAAAAAGGCGCGCGGCTACGACCAGCCGGAAACCTTCACCCACGGGAAGAGTTCCTCGCGGATGAAGTGGTTCAAGAAGGGGCTTCAAACCGGCGACCTCTCGCAGGGCGACACCTTCTCCGTGCCGTACGGGTCGCTCTAGCCGCGTCGGGTCAACGGAAGGGCCGGGAAACGGCCGTTCGGCGGGAACCCGACTCCCCGTCGAAGCGGCCGGTCGCCAGATACCGCGCCGTCGCGGCGATGACGGCGTCGTCGCGCATCATCCACGTGTGGTTCACCGGCAGTTCCAAAACTTCCGGCACCCCTTCCGCGCGGGTGCGCGCGACGGTCACCTTGCCGTCGTTGGGCCCCGGCAGGAGCAACCCGAGCAAGCCCCGCTTCGTGCCCGCGATCACGCCGCAGTCGAAATCCACCGGCGGCAGGCGGTTCGGGAAGCTCTCCGGCCCGGTGCCCAGTTCCCGCGCGGGCGTTCCCCAGAAAAAACCGAAGAACGGAAGCCATGCGAACCGGTCGACGTGTTCGCACCCGCCGTTGGGCGGGGAAAGCATCACCACCCGGCCCGAATCCGCCGGGCGGGCGCCGTCGCGAAAGGCGTCCCGGACGAGGATGCCGCCGAGGGAATGGGTGACGAAATGCACGCGTCCCGGCCGTTCCAGCACGGGGCGGAGGGCGGCGAAAACGTTGGTGGCGGTGGTGTGCACGTCCCAGCGGGAAGGATAGGAACAGACGATGGTGTCGTATCCCTCCCGGCGCAACGAGCGCGCCATCTTTTCCATGCTCCGCCCCGTCCGCCGCATCCCGTGCAAGAGGACCACCCGTTCCCGTCCGGTTTCCGGCGCGGGCCCGGCGGCGGCTTCCTCCCGGAGGGAGATGCCTCCCGCGACGGTACTGCATGCCGGGAGGGAAAAGGCAAGCGCGGCGGCCAGCGAAAGGGCCGGGCGGAAGCGGCGGAAGAAACTCATCCGGCATCTCCCTGCGCCGCGAGAAGCCGCGCGTAGGTCGCTTGGTCGGGAAAGCCGCGGGCGCCGCCGGATTCGCCGATTTTCCAGGAGGCGAAGACCATTGCCTTTCGGAGCGCGCCGACCGCCTCGCCGCCGTGCAGCCAATGGTGGACGAAGGCCGCGAGGCAGGCATCTCCCGCGCCCGCGGTGTTCGCCACCGGACGTGTCGCGACCGCGGGCAAGTGCGTCGCCCGGCCCGTATCCCGCTCCCACAGCGTGGCGCCGCCCGCTCCTTGCGTGATGACGATGGCGCGCGCGGGAGAACGGGCCGCCAGCGCCGGGAAAAAGTCTCCGGGAGGGCAGGGGAGGCCTTCGTGGCTCAGGAAGAGAATGTCCGCGGCGCGGAGGAAATCGCGGTTGTACGCGTCGTCCGGGTCGGAGAAAACGTGGAGGTCCGTCGCGACGGGGACGCCCGCGGTCCGGGCCTTTTCCAAAAGCGGGCGGGAGAAGTTGATGTTGCAGAGGATGGCCGCGTCCGGCTTCGGGGAGGACGAAACGGCGGCTTCCGCCGTGCGGGGCGGGAAGGAAACGAGCTGCGCGTCCTTGAGGTCGCAGAAAATCCGCCGTTCCCCGCCCGGGCCGTGGAGGACGGCGGATTGGGGCGTTTCCGGGAGAAGGGGGTGGAGGCCGTCGGGAGGGATGCCCGCGTCTTCGAGCGCGCGGCGGACGAGGAGGGAGGGGGCGTCGTCGGCGACGGGGGAGAGGACGCGCGGGACGTCGCCGAGGGCGGAGAGGGCGCATGCGAGATTCAAGGCGACGCCGGAGGCGGAGACGCGGACGGCGCCTTCGGGGTAGGTGACGGGGACGTACGGGACGGGAAACCCGTCGTCCACCCGGACGGACGTTTCCACGTTGAGCAGGCCCGAAACCAAAATGCGGGAAGGTTCCATGCCGGGAAGGATAGCCTCCGCGGCCCGTTTGCCGCGAGCGAAATGGGAGGCGTCGTTTTCCGCGGAGGCACCGGAAGACGGGGAAGGGGCGCCGCTTGTCGGGCCGCATTGAAAAAGCCTCGCGCCAAGTCCGCAACGTCCGCAAAGGGGTAAACATTGAAAACCATTGAAATCCGCTTCGCGGGCATTGAAATGGCTCGAAAAAGGCCTCTTTTTCCGTAATCTCGCATGAATTCCCGTAATCTCGCACAGCTTCCCATTGTGCATTGTTTTCCACCCATGGCCCAAAGCGCCGCGGCGAAATCGCTCCCGTACTTCGTCTCGAAGCCGGGATATTGCGCCGCCCACTCCGGCGGAATGGCGATGGCCTTGGGGGTGCTCACTTCGGCGATGACGTTCACGATGCCCGTCGCGTTCGTCCCCGGCGTCACCGCCTCGCTCGGGATGCTCTGCGTCACGTAGTGGACGACGACGTTGGGGAGCGCGAGCGAAACGCTTTGGCCGACGGTGCCGGAAGAACCGCCGCCGGAGGCGCCGGTTGGAAAGGCAGGCGGGAGCGACGCCGCTGGCGCGGGAGAGATGGCCGCCGGGCTTGCGTCAGGCGTTTTCGGGAACACCGACAACACCGGGAGCACCGGAAACATCGGTTGGCAAGGAACAAATTCCCGAAGGGAAGGGCTAACGTTTTCTTTCCCTTCGGGAACCCCGAGTTTCATCCGAGGGCAATCGAAACGCCCGGGGGCACTCTGCCCGCCCGCATCCCCCCGCCAGGGCGCCACTCCGGCAAGGCGTCGGCACGGCGGATGCGGGGCTTCCGCGGAGCTTGCTTCGTGGGGGACGTCGCACCGGACGAATTTGCCGATGTCCGGTAAAAGTTGAAAACGGCTCGGAGGCGAAAGCGGCGGCACCGAAGCGGAGCCACCGCCAAGCAAAGTGCCCCAACGGCGCGGAACGGGCGTTTTGGCTTGCCCGCGGGGGAGGGGGGGGATAATTTTCCTTTTTTCCCATGTCCGAAAATCCCTCCATCGCCCATCCCATCGCCTCCCGCATCCGCGAAATGCGCGAGAGCCTCGACCTGTCCCCCGCCGAGGTCGCGGGGAAAGTCGGCCTTTCGGAAGAGGCGTATCTCGCATACGAACAAGACGCTTCGGCCCTGCCCATCTCCACCCTCCACGGCATCGCCACCGTCTTCGGCATGGATTTCACCACGCTTTTGACCGGCGAAGCGCCCCGCATGGGCGGCTACACCCTCTGCCGCAAGGGCCACGGCGTGGTCATCAACCGCAACCCGCAGTACCACTTCGAATCCCTCGCCTTCAACTTCAAGGGCCGCACGATGGAGCCGCTCGTCGTCACCCTCGTCCCCGGCGAGGCCCCCGCCGCTCCCGTCACCCACGGCGGCCAGGAGTTCAACCTCGTCCTGGAGGGCCGCATGTCGGTCGTTATCGGCCGGCACGAGTTCACGCTCGATGCCGGCGACTCCATCTACTTCGACCCGACGCTCCCGCACGGCCAGTACGCCCTGGACGTCCCCGCCAAGTTCCTGACGGTCATCCAGTAGCCCTTGGCGGCCGGGGAGCCTCCGAACCCTCCCTCCTTTCCCAACCACATTTCCCCATGCTCGAAAAATTCCTCCCCCGGCAGGAGTTCTCCTCCTACGAAGATTTCAAGGCCAACTATCGCGTCACCGTTCCGGAACGCTTCAATTTCGCATACGACGTGGTCGACGAATGGGCCCGCCAGGACGACCGCAAGCTCGCGCTCGCGTGGATGGACAATTCCATGCGCGAACGTTTCCTCACCTTCGCGGACGTTTCGAAAATGTCCAACCAGGCCGCGAACCTGTTCCGCGACCACGGCATCCGCAAGGGCGACCGCGTGTTGCTCATCTTGAAGCAGCGCATCGAAGTGTGGGTTTGCATGGTCGCGCTCCACAAGATCGGCGCGGTCGTGATTCCCGCGAACTTCCAGTTCAAACGCCACGACCTCGTGTACCGCTTCACGGCGGCGAAGGTGAAAACCGTGGTGACGGTGGACCTGCCCGAAGTGCTCGCGGAAGTGCTCCCGGCGGCGGAAGAGTGCCCGAGCGTGCAGGAAGTGCTCGTGGTGGGCGACAACGTGCCCCAAGGCCTCTTCGACTGGCGCAAGGAAATCGCGCGGTACTCCACGGAATGGAAGAAGCCGGAGGGCGACGGGTATCCCTGCCTCCACGACCCGATGCTGCTCTATTTCACCAGCGGCACCACGGGGATGCCGAAGATGATGATCCACGACTTCACGCTGCCCATCGGCCACATCGTGACGGCCAGGTACTGGCAGTGCGTGGAGGACAACACCCTGCACATGACCGCGGCCGATTCCGGCTGGGGCAAGTTCGCGTGGGGCAAGATTTACGGGCAGTGGATTTGCGGCGCCTGCTCCGCGTCGTACGACTACGACGGCCGCTTCGTCGCCCGCGACATGCTGGAGGCGATCTCGCGCTTCAAGCTCACCAGCTTCTGCGCGCCGCCGACCATCTACCGCTTCCTCGTCAAGGAAGACTTGAGCCAAGCCGACTTCTCCTCCATCCGCCATTGCGCGATCGCGGGGGAGCCGCTCAACCCGGAAGTGTACTACCAGTGGCTCAAACAGACCGGCCTCGAACTGCGCGAAGGCTTCGGGCAGACGGAAAGCAACGTTTTGATGGCGAACTTCCCGTGGCTCGCGGTCAAGCCGGGCAGCACGGGGAAGTTCTCGCCGCTCTTCGAGCTGGACATCGTCGACGACGAGGGCAATTCCTGCGAAGACGGCATCGTCGGCCGCCTCGTCATCCACCACGCGAAATCGCGCCGCCAGCCGGGCCTCATCTGGGACTACGTGGACGAGCCGGACGCGTGGACGACCGACGACTACTTCACCGGCGACACGGTGTGGCGGGACGAGGACGGGTACATCTGGTTCCACGGGCGGGAGGACGACGTGATCAAGTCGTCGGGGTACCGCATCGGCCCGTTCGAGGTGGAAAGCGCCATCATGCAGCACCCGGCGGTGCTGGAGTGCGCGGTGACGGCGTACCCGGACCCCGCGCGCGGCGAGGCCGTGAAGGCGACCGTGGTGCTTGCGAAAAACGGCAACTGGACGCCGGGGCCGGAGCTTACGAAGGAAATCCAGACCGTGGTGAAAAAGGTGACCGCGCCGTACAAGTACCCCAGGATCGTCGAATACGTGGACGAACTTCCGAAAACGACGTCGGGGAAAATCCGCCGCAAGGCCATCCGCCAGCGCGACCTGGAAAAGTGGCAGGCGGCCAACGGCGGCGGCGATTCCGCCGCGCGGTAAACGGCGGGGGAGGGGAACCCCAAAGCGGCGTGCCTCCGGCACGTTGCCGATGTTTGGCAAATTCCCGGCGTTTTTGCCAAACATCGGCAAGATTCTTGGGCGCGGCAAGGGGCCGGCATGGCGCCGCCGCAAGTCTTGGCTTTTCAAAGGGACCGATTTTTGACATGTAGCGCATCCCGTTTCCCCGCGCTTGCGGAAAGTTCCGTCCCCCGTTCCCTCCTTCCATGACCCGTTCCGTCCTTCCCGTTCTCCTTTTGGCTGCCGCCACCGGTTTCGCCTCCGCCCAGACGCCCTCTTTCAAGCCGCTGGCCGTCCAGCCGACGCGCTCCGCGCCCGCGGCCCAACCCGCGCCCGCGGCAACGCAACCCGCCCCGGCCGCCGCACATCCCTCCTTCAAGCCGCTGGCCACGCAACCGACCCGTCCGGCAAGCGGCGCGTCCGCCGCTTCCGCGCGGACCGCGCCTCCGGTCCGTCCCGCACC
>JAFSUH010000135.1 GCA_017445365.1 Kiritimatiellia bacterium
ATGCCGCACCCCCGGAAGCGCCCCCAAATGACGTTTGCCTCGGCTTGGGAGGGCTGCGCTGTTGCATCCAGAAAGAGCGCGACAAGACTTGGGGCCCCCAAGGAACTTGCTTCTTGGGGCTTTGCCGCACCCCCGGACGCGCCCCCAAATGACGTTTGCCGCTGCTTGGCCGTCTTCCGGGGGATGCGGCATCTTGCCGCGTCCCTTTCCCGCGTTGCGCGCCATGGATTGCGCTTGGGGGCGGGGGAGGGGACGTGGTACGATTCGGGAATGCAGACGAATCCCAAGACTTGGACGGCGGACGCGCGCGCGTTGCCAACGAACACCCCCTTGAGCGCGGAAGAAGTCCTCGAAAAAATCAAGGCCGCCGCCGGAGACGATTTCCTCGACGGCTCCCTCGCCCCGCGCGAGGAAGCGGATTCGGGCGATCCCGCCGCGCAGGTGCGTTGCCGCTTCCGCGGCCCCGCCCTCCGCCGCGTCGTCGAAGCGCTCCTCGTCCCGCAGTATCCGCATCTCTCCGTCATCGCCGCGGTCGATTGCGGCGAAACCATCGAGCTTCCCTACGTCTTCGCCCTCTTCTCCGGCGCGGGCCACGACGCGGCGGGCTCCTCCCCCGACGCGCGCAGGAGCTGCGAAGTCCGCGTCATCGCGACCGCGGTCGTTCCCACGAGCGACCCGGTCATCGACACCATCTCCGACCTCGTTCCCGGCGCGCTTTTCTCCGAACGCGAAAAGCAGGAGATGATCGGCGTCAAGGTCAAGGGCATCCCCGACCCGCGCCGCCTGTTCCTCCCCGACGACGTGCCCGAAGGCGTGTACCCGTGGCGCAAGGACGAAACCGGCATCCCGCCGGAAATGGTCCGCGAGCTCTGGAAAACCGGCCGCGGCGTCGCGGACGGCGCGGCTCCGCCGGAGGCGTGACGATGGCGGTCGAAGTCCGCATCGAAGGCGTCCGCAAGCGCTTCGGCGCCAAGGAGGTTCTGGGGGGCATCGACCTTGCCATCGCGCCGGGCGAAATCTTCTTCCTCCTCGGCCCCTCCGGGTGCGGAAAAACGACCCTTTTGCGCGCCGTGGCGGGCCTCAACCCGCCGGAAGAAGGCCGCATCCTCGTGGGGGGGAAGGAGGTAACGCGCCTGCCCGCCCACAAGCGC
The DNA here is from genome assembly GCA_017445365.1 of Kiritimatiellia bacterium. Lineage (GTDB taxonomy): Bacteria > Verrucomicrobiota > Kiritimatiellia > CAIQIC01 > Lenti-01 > RGIG3480. Next base: position 1,152 of record JAFSUH010000135.1, read on the forward strand.
GGCATGGGGATGGTGTTCCAGTCGTACGCGCTCTGGCCGCACATGACGCTCTTGGAAAACGTCCTCTTCGGCCTCGAGATGCGCAAAGTCCCGCGCGCCGAAGCCGTCCGCCGCGCGCGCGCCGCGCTCGAAACGGTGAAGTTGGGCGACCGCGCTTCCGCCCGCCCGAACGAACTTTCCGGCGGCCAGCAGCAGCGCGTCGCCCTCGCCCGCGCGCTCGTGGTGGAGCCCACGTGCCTGCTCCTCGACGAACCGCTCTCCAACCTCGACGCGGCGCTCCGCCTCGAAATGCGCGGCGAAATCCGGCGCCTCTGCAAGGCCGCGGGGCTCACGGCAATCTACGTCACCCACGACCAGAAGGAAGCGCTCTCCATCGCCGACCGGCTCGCCGTCCTCGAAAGCGGGCGCGTTTTGCAGGTCGGTCCGCCCGAAGAGGTCTACCGCGCGCCGAAGAGCGCGTTCGTCGCGAACTTCATCGGCGAAACGACGCTCGTTCCCGGCACCGTGAAGTCGGTTTCGCCCGGGAAGGTTGCCGTCGAAACCGCGGCGGGCGTTTTTTCCGCGGTGGCGGAAGGCTTCGCCGCGGGCGAAAAGGTGGTGCTTTCCATCCGCCCGGAGGCGGTGCGGCTCCACGTGGAAGCGGCAGGGGAGAACACCTTCGCCGCGACGCTCGCCGGGTCGCAGTACCTGGGCGAAATGGCCCAGCACGAAGCGGCGCTCGCGGGGGACCTCCGCTTGAAGGCGCTGGAACTCCGCCCCAAGGCCGTCGCGCGCGACGCGGAGAAGGTGGCGACGCGCATCCGCGTCCCCGCGGACGAAATCGTCGTCCTGCGCGCCTAGGGCCGGGACGGGACGGCAGGGCCGGGAAGGACGGGGCAGCATGAAATTCCTCCATGTCGCCGACCTCCATTTCGGGAAAACCCTGCAAGGGAAAAGCCTTCTCGCCGACCAGCGCGGCTGGGCGGAAAAGTTCATCGCTCTTGTCAAGGAAATCCGGCCGGATGCGGTCGTGGTCGCGGGCGACGTGTACGACCGCGCGGCCCCGTCCGGCGAAGCGGTGGAACTGCTCGACCGGTTCCTGACCGGCCTCCTCGACGCGGACGAACGGCTTTCGGTCCTGCTCGTCGCCGGGAACCACGATTCGCCCCAACGGCTCTCCTTCGGCGCGGACATCCTGGCCAAACAGCGCCTGCACATCGCGGGGAAGACCGCACGAGCGATGAAACGCGTCGTCCTGCACGACGCGCACGGGCCGCTGACTTTCTGGTTGATGCCCTTCACCTTCCCCGCGGCCATCCAGCAGGCGCTCGGGGCGGAAGAAGACGCGGACTTCCCGCGCACCTACACCGAAGCGGTCGCGCGCTATCTCGCCTCGCAGGACGTGCCCCCCGCCGCGCGCAACGTGCTGGTCGCCCACCAGAACGTCACGTGCAACGGCCGGGAGGCCGAACCCGGCGGCTCCGAAACCATGGTCGGCGGCGTGGGCGGGGTCGACGCGGCGGCGTTCGCCGCCTTCGATTACGTGGCCCTCGGCCACATCCACAAGGCGCAGGCCGTCGGGCGGGAAACGGTGCGGTACGCGGGCTCCCCCCTCTGCTACCACTTCGACGAGGCGCGCTGGCCGGACAAGGGCGCGGTCTTGGTGGAACTGGGGGCGAAAGGCGCCGTTTCCCTCGAACGCATCCCCCTCGCCCCCCTCCACCCGCTGCGGGTGGCGGAAGGCGCGTACGAAGACCTCCTCGCCGCGGAAAAGGAAAATCCGGCGCGCGGCGAATACGTCAAAGTCGTCCTCGCGGACCGCCGGGTGGGGCCGGAAGAGGCCGACGCCTTGCGCGCCCTTTTCGAGGCCAAGGGCAGCGTCGCCCTCGAAATCGTTTCCTCCTTCCGGCCGTTTTCCGCGCCGTCCGCCCCGGGCGGCGCGCACGCGGCGGCGGAGCGCCCGCTCGACGCGGATTTCGCCGCTTTCTGGAAGGCTTTCCACGGCGGCACCGACCCGGACGCCCGCTCGCTCGCCCTCCTCCGGGAGGCGGCCCGGCAGGTGGAAACGGGCCGGACGGACCTCGCGGCGCTGCTCGCGACCGCCTGCGCGGAGGACGCGGAATGAGACTCCTCTCGCTTTCCCTGGCGGCTTTCGGCTCGTACGCGGAGCCGACCGCCATCGACTTCGCGGCCCTCGGAAGCGGCCTCCATCTCGTCCGCGGCGACACGGGCGCGGGGAAAACCACCCTTTTCGACGCCATCGCGTTCGCGCTCTACGGCGCTTCGAGCGGCGGGAAACGGACGATGGCGATGATGCACAGCGACTTCGCGGACAAGCGCATGCCCACCGTCGTCGAGCTCGTCTTCGAACACGCGGGCGGGGTGCACCGCGTCCGCCGCACGCAACGGTTCGTCCGCCACCGCGACGGCGGGTTTTCGCCCGGCAACCCCCAGGCCGAATTGCGGGAAGCGGGCAAGGAGCCGCTCCGGGGCGCCGGGGAAGTGACGAAGCGGGTGGAGGAACTGCTCGGCCTCGACGTGGAACGGTTCCGGCAGGTCGTCATGCTCGCGCAGGGGGATTTCCGCAAATTCCTCGAAGCGAAAAGCGGCGAACGGACGGCCATCCTCTCGCAGGTTTTCGACACCTCGAAGCACCGGGCCTTGCAGACGCTCCTCGCGGACGCGGCCAAGGAGCTGTGGCAACGGCGCCGCGCCGACGAAGAGGCGGCCCGCCTCGCCGTCGCGGGGATGACGCTCCCCCGCGACCTTCCCGCGGAACGGGTGGCGCGGCTCAAACCGGTCGATCCGGCCGACGGGCGGGTGCTGCGGTCCCCCGCGGTCGCGGAGGAACTGGCCGTGCTGCTCGCCGAAGAGACGGAACGGGCGGAGGCCGCGCGGGAGCGGTACGCGGATTGCGACCGGCTCCTCCGCCAGCGGCAGGAGCGGAAAGCCCTCGCGGAAGACCGCAACCGCAAGCTCGCCGCGCTCGACGCAGCGCGCCGCGAACGGGATGCGCTCGCCGCGCGGCAAGCGGAAATGGACGCCCGCCGGGAAACATGGGACCGCGGCACGCGCGCCGCGGCCGTGCGGGATGCCGACCGGCTTTGCGGAGAGGCCCGCCGCGATTGCGAAGAGGCCCGCAAGCTCGTCCGCGAGGCGGAAGAAGAGAGCGGACGGGCGGAAGCGGAAGAGCGAGCGGCAAGCGCCGCCTGCGAAGCGCTCGCCCCCGCGCAAGCGCGGCTCCGGGCGCTGGAGACGGAAATCGAAAGGCTGGAAGCGGCCTTGCCGGCGTACGGCGGACTCGCCCGTTGCGAACGGGCGGAAAGGGAACACGCCGCGGCCGCCGCGGAAGCCCGCCGGACGGCGGAAGCGAAGCGGGCGGAAGTCGCCCGCCTGGCCGGGGAAATCGCGCAAAACGAAGCGGAAGCGGCCGCGCTCGCCGACGCGGGCGCGGAATGGGTTGCCGCCAAGGCCGCCGCGGAGGCCGCCGGGAAGGAGCAAGCGGCCTTCCGTGCCGTCTGCGGAGAAGTGGCCGCGGCGGAGGAGACCGCCGCCCGGCTTGCCGAAACGCGCCGCGAACTCGCCGCCGCGGGAAAGGAGGCGCTCGCTTGCCACGCGCGGTGGAACGGGGCGTACGCGGCGTTCCTCCGCGGGCAGGCGGGGCTCATGGCCGAACGTCTTGCCGCCGGCATCCGCGAAACGGGGAAGGGCGTCTGCCCGGTCTGCGGCGCGGAACACGCGGCCGCCAGCGCCGCTTTCGCCTGCAAGGACGGGGAAACCCCCTCGCAGGCCGAAGTCGATGCCGCGAAGGCGCGCTTCGGGAAGGCGGAAAAGGCCCGCGCGGAAAAAGAGACCGTCGCGGCCGCGCTCGAAACGCGCTGGCAGGCGGAAAGGGCCGCGGCCCTGCGGAACGCGCGGGCCCTTCCGGGGTGCGGGGAGGCGGACGGGACGCTCCTCGCGGACGCGGCGTGGCGGGCCGCGCGGGCGGCGGATTTCGCCGGAG
>JAFSUH010000136.1 GCA_017445365.1 Kiritimatiellia bacterium
ATGGGCGACCCGTCCACCGGCCGTGTCTATCCCGCGAGCGTGGAAACGCGCCTCGCGGCGGGCGAGGCCGCGGCGGACGGCGTGGCAAGCAACGCCACGGCGATTGCGGCGAACGCGGCGGGCATCGCAAGCAACGCCGCCGCGATCGGCTCCGCGGGCGGCGGCGCCACCTTCCCCGCCATCTGGATTGCCGACGACTACACCGTCGAAGGCGACGACAGCGGATACGACGACGGCACGTTCCCGGACGACGAATGGTGCCTCCGCGGGACCAACAACCCGTACGTCTGCCGCGACGCGAGCGGCATCTACTCCAACGGTGCCTGCACCCTCCGCGCCAACGACGCCGAGTACTCCGGCTGGGTGTGGCGCAACGAAGGCGAGGAGAGATTTTCCCACGACGGCGGCGAGGACTGGATTGCCTGGCCGCGGGAGGCGAGCGAGCCGGGCGAAGACAACTACGCCTACGCCAACGTCGTCGACACCAACGTGAACGGCCAGACCGCCTACTGGATCGAGGGCGACGGGAACTGGCTCGAGCCGCTTTCGAGGTACATGGATTGGGGCGAAGCAGATTGCTTCGGAAGCGACAAAATCTACACGCTCTCCGACACGTGGGAGGAGGAGGACCCCGATGACCCCGAAGTCACCAACACCCTCCACGCGTACAGCTGGACCAACACCGAGGACAACGTCGTCTGCACCCTCCGGCAGTCGCTCACCGGGGAGGGCGGCGTCGTTTGGAATTGGTACATCGGGGATGGTTTGGTCACGGAGGACGACCTCTATTGCTCCGGCTCCACCATCGGCGTGTGGTGGCAAGGCGAGGACACGTGGTACGAGTGGGAATGCCGGGTTGGCTTGACGTTCGGCTCGGTGGAAGAAGGCGGCGGCGCGGGCACCGGCCTCCGGGGCGCGGTCGCCTCCAACGCCGCGGCGATTGCGGGTCTCCTCCCCGTCGCCCCTTCCAATGTCCAGTATTCCGTCGGCGGCTCCCCGGATCCCTCGCCCAAGGTCGCCTGCTGGACCAGCACCGGCTATTCCGGCAGCCGGAACCATTTTGCGCTGTCGTCCACCAACGCCCTGCTCGTTCCGCGCGCCCCGACCCACGGGGGCGTCGGCCACACGGGCATGAGCAATTACGTCTATGTCGCGCACGTGAGCAACCACACGAGCGGCGCGGTCACCAGCTATGCCTGGGAAAACACGGACGACCTGCTCTCCGCGCTCTCCGCGCTCGAAGCCCGCGTCTCCGCCCTGGAGGGCGCGGCGGAATGATTTTTGCAACCCCAACCCAAAGGAGAGAACAGTGAAAAGAGAACAGGGAAACGAGATGCGGAAGATTTGCCAATCCCTGGCAATCGCGGCGGTGATTTGCCAATGCCTGGCAACGACCGGCTGCAGCACCATCCGCAAAATCTGGCGGAGCGAGGAGACGCAGGCGGCCATCGCCGCCGACGTCCAGAAGCTCGCCGGGACCGACGTTCTCGCGGCCAAGTTCGACGCGGCCGAAGAACGCGCCCAGTTGGCCTACGCGTTCACGTGGTTGACCGCCGAAAAGCAGGGCATTTCCGAAACCGACGCGCGCGACTTCCTCGCGGGCAAGACCAAGCCGGAAGACGAAGCGGAGGAGGCAGAGCCCGTCCCCGCCGACGTGGACGCGGTGGACTTTGCCCTCCTCCAGTGGAAATTCGGCGGCGTGGACGGGTCGAAGGCG
>JAFSUH010000137.1 GCA_017445365.1 Kiritimatiellia bacterium
CCCACCTGGGCGGAGCAGTCGCGGATGTCCCGATCCCGGAAAGGTGTTGGGGACGGGGAGGAGGCCGCGGGCCTCCTCCCGGAGGAAGGTGGAGAAGGACAGGCCGGGGAAGTCGGCGAGCTTGCGCTTGGAAAGGCGGTCTTTCTTCGGGGTGCGGAGGTTGTCGTTGCAGGCTTGCCCGAAGACGAGGCGCCGGTCGAAGACGAGGTGTTTCTTCGGCTGCTGCCGGGTGGTACAACGACGGGTCATTGGATGTCCTTTTGGTTGGGTTGTTTGTTTCAGTTTCAAAAAGTGCAGTCTGCCCGAAAGGGCATCCTTTGCCGATGGCGGGGGGATGGGGCCGCGGCCCCATCCCCCCGCCGCCCCCACCGACCGGGGTCCGCGACATTCTCCCGCCCGGTCCAGCTCATCTTGGAATTTGCAGTGCCGTCGGCGGCTGTTTTTCGGATGTTGTCGGGCAGGATGGGGGTTTGATACGGTACCACCCATCTTCCGACCCGGAGACCGCGGGCTGTTCCCGCGCCATCCACCGGACAGGCCAAACGGAGCAAAACGACCCTTTTTTGAATTGAATCCATCCAACAATCCAACCTTTTAGCGAACTGCTAAACGACGCCTCACCGGAAAACGTAGGACACTTTCCAAAGTCGTTTCTTTCAAGCAGGGCCGGATTTGGCCTTGTGTGCATCCATCGGCAGGCGCGCCCAAACTAGGCGCGTTCTCTTCATGCGATGCACACAGGCCAGTCCTACGGCCTCCGGTGAGGGCATGGAATCGAGAACGCGCTTTTTTGTTTTCTCCCATTGCCCGCCGCGATGCAGCGCGCATCGCGACCATGAAACCGATTCCTCCCTCCCAATACGACGCCAATCCTTCTCCCAGCGGATTTTCCATTCTTGTCCACTCTTCTTTCGCACGCTGTCTCGCCCGGATTTGGGAGGGCATCAACGCCATTTCCCGGCCTCTGCTGCCTCTCCTGCACATTTTCATGCTTGCCGTCATCCTTCTCATCCTTGGCGCCGTTGTATTCGCCAACCAGCACACTCCCTGCTGGTACGACGAAATCTGCATGGTGGATCCGGCCTACCACCGGGCCACCGCCGGCGTTTGGCGCTCCATCGCCCAATGGGATTCCATCGACACCATTCCCTTTGCTCCCAATTATCCCCTTCTCATCAACATCCTCCGCCTCCTGATAAGCATTTTCGGCGTCAATTTTTGGATTCTCCGCGGCTCCATGCTCGTTTTCGGGCTCGCTCCCGTTGCCGCTCTGCTGTGGTTGTTTCACCGCAAGGGATTTCTTCAATCCCGCGCCGAAGTCCTTCATGCCGTCTATTACTCCGCGTGTTGCACCTTTTTCCATTGGGCGCTTTATCTCCGTCCCGAACCCATTCTCCTTTCCGTCATCGCGCTCCTTGTTTTCTTTTGGGCCGCCGATCGTCCCGTCCTCTTGTTTCTTGCGGCTCTGCTCGTTCCCCTTTGCGGATTCCAATGGAATGTCATCTTGCTTCCCGCCGTCCTTCACTGGCTTGTCTTTGGCGGACGTATCCGCAATCCCTTCCTCGTCGCCGTTGCCCTTGTCATTTCCTCCGCTGCCACCATTGCCGCCTACCATGCCCTTGGCATGTGGCCTTCCTATCTCCAGGAAGCCGCCCGCGTCGGAGGCCTTGATGCCTTCCATGCCGCCACGCGCAAATTGCACACGGCATTGTCTTCGTGGGATTTCAGCTGCTTGTTCTCGGTCGGACTTGCCCCGCCAAGCGTCGTGGATGGTCCCTTGGCCATGCTGGCCATCTCGATGCCTTCCCTGTGCTTTCGCGGACACTCCGACTGCCGGGAGAAACCCCTGTTTGTTTTTCTCGTTTTTTCGATTGTTGCCTGTTGGATGGCATTGGCGCTCTTCGGTCACATGCTTCAGTCCTACACAAGGCCATTGCTCTTGCCAATCTGCCTGCTCGGTCCCGCTCTCATGCGGCGCCTGTTTTCGCGCTATCCCCTCCTCTTGCTTGGCTTGGCCCTGTGCATCCTGTGGTTTCCCGGAGTCCATTGGCAACAAGTGAAAAACGGCCATGGTCCGTGGCGGACATTTCCCGATGATACATTCTGGGTCGACGAAGCTTTTATGGAACGCTGGATTCCTGATTTCTTCCAGCCGTCCGATGTCGTCTGTTGCGACAACTCCGCGTATTTTGCGTTGCGCCGCACCGGGCGGGAGCTCTACCGTCTTCGTTATGCTCTCAATATGGACGAAGCCAGTTGTCGCCGGGTTTCATACGTACTCATGAGCGAAAAGCCTCCCTATGAGCCAGGTACCGATTTTTCGAAATACCCCGGGCCCGCGCCCCGTCTCCCGGACCGGGAATTTGAATCTCCCGGAGAACTCCTCTGCGCCATCTCCGGCAAGTGGAATTGCACATTCATCGAAGTTCCGCTTCCAGTATCTCCCATGCCCGACGCGATCCGCTTCCGGCTTTTCCGTCCGGTGTTTCCTGCCGATTCAATACAAGACGGGTCCTAGATACCGCAGGGGGGGACGGAAGATGCCTTGCGGAAATCATGGAAGAAGCCGCCGGGCGCGCGGACAAGGGCTTCGAAACGGCCGCTTCGCGGAGAACCTTTCCGGGAAAGCCATCGGGCGGCAGACCGGCCGCTTGGCAAGTACCGGCACCCTGACGAAAGCGTTGCACGGCGTCACGCCGCGGAAGCGCCGCAAAGCAAAGTCTCCCGCGACGCGGCGACGCCCGACGCTTGCAGTTTTCCGGGCAGTCCAGTAGAACTTCCGCCTCGTGTCCACCCTGTTTCCAACCGATCCGCCTTCCGCGCCGGACGCCGCTTCCCCCGCCGCCGCGCCGCAGCCCCCGCGCGGCCTGCCCGCGCTCTCCGAGCTGGTCGGCGCGATGCTTTTCGTCCGCAAGGAGCCCTTGACCCTCGCGGAACTCCGCCGCGTCCTCAAGGAGGCCGCCAAGGCGTACGGCGGGGAAACCGAGGCTTTCGCCTCCGCGGACGACGACACCCTCCGCGCCGCCGTTTCCGATGTCGCCCGCGCCCTCGAACACGCTTCCGTCGGCTTCCGCGTGCGCGAAATCGCGGGCGGCTGGCAGCTCGAAAACGACGTTGCCTGCGGCCCGTGGCTGCGCATCCTCCTCGGCCGCTCCCGCGGCACCCGCCTTTCGATTCCGGCGCTCGAAACGCTTGCGGTCATCGCGTACCGCCAGCCGTGCATCCGCGCGGACATCGAAGCGGTCCGCGGCGTCGCGGTGGACGCGGTCCTGAAGAACCTCCTCGAACTCGACCTCGTGCGCGTCGCGGGCCGGAGCGACCTTCCCGGCCGCCCGTGGCTTTTCGCGACCGCGACCAAGTTCATGGAGCACTTCGGCTTGAAGAGCCTGCGCGACCTCCCCGGCACCGACGAACTCCGCCGCATGGAGGCCGCCCAGAAGAAGGCGCGCGCCGCCGCGCCCGCCGCCGCCACTGCGGACGCGCCCGCGACGAACCAGCTGACCATTTCCGGCATCGACCCGGCGCCCGTCTCCCCCGCCGAAGCGGTGGGGCCGAGCGGCGACCTTTTCCCGCCCGGCGCCGTGCCGCCGGAATCCGCGGAAGAACCCATCCCCGAAGAGGAGGAATGACATGAGCAACCTGTTCCAATCCATCGCCCGCCCGTTCATCGCTTCCCAGCGGCCCTACCAGCCGGGCCGTCCGCTCGAAGAAGTGGCCCGCCAGCTCGGCAAGGCGGACATCGCGGGCATCATCAAGCTCGCGAGCAACGAAAACGCGCTGGGGCCGAGCCCCAAGGCGCAGGAAGCGATGAAAGCCGCCATCCCGCGGATGCACCTGTATCCCGACGGCGGGTCGTTCTACCTCCGCCGGGCGATCGCCGCGAAGTACGGGATTTCCCCGGAGATGGTGATGCTCGGGTGCGGATGCAACGAGCACGCGGTGCTTCTCGCGCACGCCTTCCTCGCCAAGGGGACGAACCTCGTTTTCTCGGAGCGCTCCTTCGTGGTGTACCAGCTCGTGGCCGAACTCTACGAATGCACCGCCAAGCGCGTGCCGATGGCCGACGGCGTGACGACGGACCTGGACGGCATCCTCGCCGCCATCGACGGAAACACCCGCATCGTCGTCGTCGGCAACCCCAACAACCCGACCGGAACGATGGTCTCGCAGGAGGCCGTGGACGCGTTCGTCGAAAAGGTCCCCGCCAACGTCGTGACGGTTTTCGACGAAGCGTACATGGAGCTCGTCGAGCCGGAAGAGCAGGTGGACACCGTCAAGCACGTGCTGGCCGGGAAGAAGCCGGTGGTGGTGCTGCGCACGTTCTCCAAGGCCTACGGGCTCGCGGGCCTGCGCTGCGGATACGCCATCGCCCAGCCCGACGGCATCGACCTCTTGAACAAGGTCCGCCAGCCGTTCAATGTCAACGCGATGGCGCAGGCCGCGTGCATCGCCGCGCTGGACGACCAGGAACATCTCGCGAAAACCCGCGCGATGCTGCGCGAAGGCGCGGCGTTTTTGCTTGACGGAATCCGGAAGCTCGGCCTTGCGCCCCAGCCGACCAAGACCAACTTCATCTTCGTCCCCTTCAAGCGCGCGAAGGAACTCGCGGCGGCGATGGAGCGGCACGACGTCATCATCCGCCCGCTCGCGGGATTCGGGCTTCCCGAGCACGTGAGAATCGGCATCGGCACCCCCGCGGAAAACCGCCAGTGCCTCGCGGCGCTCGCCGCCTCGCTCGCGGAACTGGGCTGATGGGTGCCGTTTCCAGCATGACCGGCCGCGGCGCCGCCCGCGTGGACGGGCGGGAAGGCCGAGTGGAAGCAGTCGTTTCCACCCTCAACCGCCGCGGGTTCGAGGCGGTGATTTCGCTGCCCGATTCCCTCGCGGGCCGCGAGGCGGACGTGGAACGGCGGCTTCGGGAACGCATCGCGCGCGGGTCGGTCGTCTGCAAGGTGTCGATCGTCCGCAACGCCGGGGAGACCGCCTGCGCGCCGGACGCGGAAGCCGCGGCGAAAGCGGTGGGGCAGGTGCGCAAGCTCGCGGAAGCGCTGGGCTTGCGCGACGACCTGACCGCGTCGTCGCTTTTGGGGTTGCCGGGCGTCTTCGCCCCGGCGGAGACCGCGGCGGAAGACGAGTGGGCGGCCCGCACGCTCGCGGCGGTGGAGCAGGCGCTCGACCAATTGGGGGAGGCGCGGCGGCGGGAAGGGGAGGCGTTGCGGAAGGACCTGGCGGGGCGGCTCGACCGGCTGGAAGCGTTGCACGGGGAAATCAACCGCTTGGACGAAGGGGGGGCGGCACGCTTCCGCGAAAAGCTCGTCAACGCCGTCAGGGCGGCCGGGGTGGAGGCCGACGGGGAGACGCGCGCGCGGATCTTGCGGGAAGTCGCGATCTACGCGGAGAAGGCCGACGTCAGCGAAGAGCGGACGCGCATCGCGGTGCATTTGGCGGCGGCGCGGCGGCTGCTCGCGACCGGCGGATGCATCGGCCGGGAACTGGATTTCCTCTCGCAGGAGCTTTCGCGGGAGATCAACACGCTTGCGAGCAAGGTCGCCGACGCGGAAGCGGGCGGGAAGGCGGTGTCGTTCAAGGCGGAGCTGGAACGGTTCCGCGAGCAGGCGCAAAACGTGGAGTAGAGGCATGAAAACGGACCGGATTCAACGTGTCAACGAAATCCTGCGGCGGGAACTGGCGACCCAGCTCTACCGGCTGGTGCGGGAGGTGGGGTTCGACCCGGCGAAAGTGACCATCACGCGGGTAAGGACCGCGGTGGATTTGCGGACGGCGCGGGTGTACGTCTCGGTGATGGGGGACGAAGCGGAGAAGAAGGCGGCGCTGGGGGTCCTCAAGCGCTACCGGACGGAATTCCAGGCGGCCATCCGCGACAACGTGCCGATCCGCTACACGCCGCAGTTGCACTTCACCCTGGACGAATCCATCGAAAAGGGCAGCGCGGTTCTCGAAATCCTCTCCTCGCTCGAAGAATCCGAAGACCCGACCGGCGCCGGATAGTTGCGGCTTCCCCGATTCCGCCGAACCTTGGCAAACGCCCTTTTCCGCTTTTCTCCTTCCGCTCCCTTGCCCGATTCCCGACCAACCGTCCCGCGCACCCTTTCGGTGATGCTCGTCGCCCTGAACGAGGCGCATCACCTGGAGGCCATCCGCATCGCCCTCGACCAGGTGGCCGTTCCCGACGGCTGGCGCATGGAGCGGATTCTGGTCGACGGCGGCTCGACCGACGGCACCGCCCGCCTCGCGCGGGACATGGGGTTCACCCGCGTGCTGGTCCTCCCGGGCGCGTCCATCCCCGTCTGCCGGAACGCCGCACTCGAAACGGCCACCGGCGACGCCTTCGCCTTTCTGGACGCCGACTGCATCCCGTGCCGCGAATGGCTCGAAGCCGCTTCGCCGTACCTCGCAAGCGCCGAGCCGACCCTCGTGGGGTACCCGGTCATGCCGCCCGGCAGCGGCAACTGGGTGCAATCCGCCTGGTGGGCGCACTGGCGGCACAAGAACCGCCACGGCGGCGATGCCGCTTCCGGCGCCGTGGAGACCGACGCCTTCCGGCTCGTCACCACGCGCAACATGCTTTTCAACCGCCCGCTTCTCGCGCTCGCGGAACGCTTCGACGAACACCTTTCGACCGGCGAGGACACCGACTTCGCCTTCCGCGCCTCGCAGCGGGGGGCGCGGATCCTGGCCGTCCGCGCGCTCCGGGTGATCCACCTGGGGGAACCGGCGACCTTGTCGCAGTTCTTCCGCCAGCAGCTCTGGCACGCGAACCGGAAGGCATACGCGACCATCCTCCGCTCCTCGGGCGGGAAGAGCGGCGCCAACGCGATTTATTTCTCGCTCGCGTTCCTCTTCGCCTTGCTTCTCGCGTTCGCGTCCGCCGTCGCGGCGGCCGTCCTGCGGAGCGTTTGGCCGCTCGCCGGATGCCTGCCGCTCGCGGCCATCACGCTCGCCCCGGCGCTTTGGATCGCGAAGCGCGCCGGGCGCGCCGCGCTCGTCCCGCAGCTCGCCGTCCTGTATTTCCTCTACGGCCTCGCGCGCGCCATCGACCTCGTCGGTCTCGCCCCGCGCAAGCCCTCGTGGAAAGCCGTGTACGACAAGCACGGCGGCTGACGGGCCGCGGTGGGCGGGAAAAGACGGTCGGGGAGGGGAGCGCGTCCGCCCCGGCGCGGTTCAGGTGGTTCCGTGCGAGGGCGGGAGGCCGCCTTCGAGGCCGAGGCCGAAGAGGGCGAAATCGCCTCTGCACGGGTCGGAGGGGAAAACTTCCGCGAGACGCGCGGTCAGTTCCCTTGCCGCGCGCATCGACGCCGACCGGCACCGCAGGAGCCCCAGCGCGCGGGCCTGCCGCAGGACGTGGACATCGAGCGGGAGGAGCAGGGTGCGCTTGTCGAACCACCCGCTCCAAAGGCCGGCATCGACGGGCGAGCCGTCGCGCACCATCCATCGGAGGAACAGGCAGAGCCGCTTGCAGGCGGACGTGCAGTCTTTCGGAACGACGGGCGCGGCGCGGCCCGCGAAAGCGCCGCAGAGGGCGCGCAGGGCGCCCGGGCCGTCGGTGGCGCCGGCATCGCGGAGGAAGGCTCCCAGCGACCCGTGGCGGCGGAGGAGACGGCGGAGGACGGAAAAGAACTCGTGCATCCGCCCGAAGGAGAAGAGGCGGTAGAAGCTGCGCGCGTCCCCGGCGCGGAAGACGCGGGCGAAACGGCCGGAAAGAATCCAGCCGTGGATGTCGCCTCCGGCCGTGTCCCGGATCCAGCGGATTTTGGGGAGGAACTGCGCGCGGCTGCCGTAGCTCAGGCACGCGGCGACGAAAGCCGTCGTTTCCGCGTTGGGGCCGGTTCCCGCGCCGCGCAGGAAGCAGGCCGGGTCGCCGTCGGAAAAGGCGGCCGTTTCGTAGCGGTCGGCCAAACGCCGGAGAAGGTCTTTCCTCACGCGACGCATTCGTGTGCCGTTCTTGGAATTCCCTGCCCAAGCTTGCCCTGACGTTCCCCGGCTTTGTTGCCGGATTCCGGCGCAGGAAACTGCGTCTTCCATCCGGCGTCGCGTTGGGAAACGCCATTCCGTCGCTTGGACAAGTTTTTGGGCGAACAGCGCACTAGATGGCAAGCATGTTGCCCGGGGGCGGGGCGATGGGGCGCGTGGGTACGACGACGGGTTGCGTCGGTTGGGGGTCGAGCGGTTGCGGGGACGCCGGTTGGACCGGCTGGGGTTGGACCGGCTGGGGCGTCACGGGTTGCGGCGCCGGGGGCGGCGTCGCGGGCTGCACGGGCCGGGGCTGGACGGGTTGGGGCTGGACGGGTTGGGGGGAGACCGGTTGCACCGGGGCCGGAGCGGGCTGGACCGGTTGCGGGGCCACGGGCGTGACGGGTTGCGGCGGGACGGGTTTCGGGACCGCCGCGGGCGCCTGGACCGGCGGTTTCGGCGCGGCGGGGACGTATCCCGCGGCTCCGCGCTTCGATTGCTCGACCAGCGCGAAATAATTGAGAATCCCCTGCGCGATGGCCTGCGCCAAGGTGTCGCGGTAGCTCGGAAGGCCCAGCCGGTACCCCTCGTCGGGATTCGTGACGAATCCGCACTCGACCAGTGCTGCGGGCACCTTCGACTCGCGGATGACCACGAACCTCGCGTGCCGCAGGCCGCGGTCTTCCGCGCGGGTGAGGTTCCGCAGGGCCGACTGGATCTGGTGGCCCAGCACCGTGTTGGAGTGGTTGAAGTCGTTGTTGGGCTTCTTCGGGTACTTCCCCTGGAGCCTCGCCTCCGAGGTCGGCGGGAAGTTTTCGCTCGCGGTCACGTACGTTTCGATGCCGCGGACCGAGCGGTCGCGCGCGGCGTTGATGTGGATCGACACGAACACGTCCCCGCCGTTTTTCGCCGCGACCGCGGGACGCTTGTCGAGGTCGATGAACTTGTCCTCGTCCCGCGTCATCACGACTTTCACGCCCGCGGCTTCGAGGAGGTTTCGCACGCGCCGCGCGATGTCGAGGGTGAGCGTCTTTTCCTCCCGCCCGCCGCTCATGGCACCGGGATCCTTGCCGCCGTGCCCCGGGTCGAGCACGACGGTTTTGGTTCCCCGGGCGCGCAGGTACTGCGTGGGGCGGAGGAGGGGGCCGACGATGTTCTGCGCGTCGGCGTCGCTCACCGACCACTTGCCGCGGACCATGTACACCGGCGCGTTGAGCCAGATGCTCGTCCCGTTGAAGGTCATCTCCCGGCCTTCCCCGCGGAAGGAAAGTCGCGAGGGACCGGCGGAAAGCGTGACCTGCTTGCCGTTTTCGGCATACGAAAGCGAGTACGCGCGGGCGAGTTCCGAAAGCGGGACGAAGTACTTGCCCGCGTACGCCACGCTGGTCAACGTCACCGTCGCCGCGCGCGCGGCGGGCGGCGTCCACGCGCCGGCCGCGGCGGCGAGGAGCGCGGCGCAGGCGAAGCGGGCGAGCTGGCGGGAGAACGTCATTCCGCCGTTTCCCCCGAAAGCATGTCGGAATAGGCGCCTGCGAGAAGGCCGCGGAAGTGGGCGTAGTTGTACGTTTCGCGGTAGAGCCTGCCCGCCGCTTCCCCGAGGCGCTGCCGCAGGGCGGCGTCCTCCGCCACGCGCGCGAGCGCCGCGGCGAAGCCTTCGGCGGACGGCGGGGCGAGGAGGGCGTTTTCTTCCGAGAGGATCAACCGGTTGGCCGGGATGTCGCAGGCGACCACGGCGCGCGCGGCCTTCGCGTAATCCAGGAGCTTGAGCGGCGTGTTCGTCCCCTGCGTCCGCGGCGAAAGGAGAATGTCCGCCGCGGCGAAGAGGTCGGGGAGGGTATCCGGCGCGCGCATGCCGAGGAAGCGGACGCGCGAAGCAATCGCGGGATCGGCGGCTTCGAGCTGCCGCTTCCTTGCGGCGATTTCCTCCGCGTTTCCGCCGACGATGGCGGCATGCAGATCGGGGACGCGGGCCAAGGCCTTTCCCAGCGCGTCGACAAGCAGGTCGATTCCCTGGTACACCGCGAAGCTTCCCACGTACAGCGCGAGGACCGCGCCGTCCGGCAACGCCAGCGCTTCCCGCGCGGCACGCGCGCCTTCCGCCGTCGCTTCGGCGAGCGAGGAGGGAATGTCGTGGACGGCCCGCACGATCGTCCCCGGCCGCGCGACGGCCTTCGCCTGCTCCGCGAGGGCGGGACCGGTGGCGAGGACGAGGGAGGCGGCGCGGATGGAACGCCGCTCGACCGCGCGGTAGGCCGCGAGGACCGCGGCGCGGACGATGCCCTTCTTGTACGACGCGGGGTCGGAGTGCTTTTCGAAGACGACGGGAATGCCGTGCTTCCTTCCCAGGAACGCCGCGATCGCCCCGGCATCCTCCACGCCGTGGACGGCGACATACCGGTTTTGCTTGACAAGACGCGCGGCGGCGGCGGCGAGGGCGAGGTCCAGCACCGCCTTCTGCGGCGAGGGGCCGATGGGAAGCTCCTTCGCGCCGATGATGTTGCGCGCGCGAACGTGGCGCACCCCGGGAATCGGGTGGTCTTCGCCCACGGGCATCGTCACCAGGTCCACGCCGTAGCCGCTTTCCGAGAGCGCCTGCACGTCGAAGGCGACGCGCAGGGGCGACCCGCGCCACCGGAAGAACGGTTGCGGGCAGAGGAAGAGGATGCGCGGGCGGGCCGTCACGGGGAGGCGAGCTCCATCTTGAGGGCCTGCAACGCCTCGAGCTGCTCGCTCGAAAGCTCCCCCGTCCGGCCCGAAATCGTCTCCACGATCCGGCGGGCCGCGCCGTCCTGCCCGGCGTCGTGCGACACCTGCGCGGCCAGGAGCAGGGTCGGCGCGTGGTTCGGGACGCGGGCGAGAATCCGGCGGATGTGTCCCATCGCGGCATTCCATTCGCCGCGGGCGCGCGAGATTTCCGCCGCCGTGAAGAGGAACGCGGGGTTGTCCGGCGCGAGGGCGAGCGCCTCGCCGATCAGGGCGAGCGCCTCGCCGGTGTCGCCGTCGCGCATGAGGATGAGGCTCGCCAGGTCGTTCAGGGCCGCCGGGTCGCGCTTGGCGGCGAGCGAGGCGCGGTAGCTGCTTTCCGCGAGCGCGAGGTGGCCGCGGGCGACCTGCGTCGAGGCCATCATGAGGTTGCCGAAGGCGTTGCGCGGGTCGATGCTCAAAAGCGTCTGCAGGTGGTCTTCGGCCAGGTCGATGCGCTTTTCGGCGTAGTCCACGCGGAGAAGCGATTCCCACGCCAGGACCAGCCGCGGGCTCATGCGGACGGTCTGTTCGAGCGTGCGGCGGGCCTCGTCGGTGTCGCCGCGCGAAAGGTACAGGTTCGCGAGGATGAGCTTCATCTGCGGTTCCGTCGCCGTTTCGGCCGCGCGGCGGATGAAGGAGAAGGCCTTTTCGTATTCGGCGCTGCTTTCGTCGCGGGCAAGGATCGCGGCGAGCAGGCTCCAGCCGGGGAGGCTGCCGCCGTGCGTCCCGAGGTAGCCGCGCAGGGTGGAAAGGGCCCCTTCCCGGTCGCCGTGCGAAAGCGCGATCGCGGCGCGCTCGAACCCGAGCTCCGCGGGATCGACGCCGCCGGCTTCGAGCATGTCGAGGAATTTTTGCGCCTCGTCGGGTTTCCCTTCCTTGAGGGCGATGTCCGCGAGGGCGAGCAGCGCCCGGCCGTCGTCGGGGTTCTTGCGGAGGATTTCGAGGTAGTGCGCGGCGCTCTGCTCCGTGTCGCCGCTCAACAGGTACGCGCTCGCGAGCTGCGCTTCGACCTGCGGGGGGAGGCCCTTGCGTCCGTGCGCGCGCCGGAGGGCCGCTTCCGCCTGCGCGGGCTGGCCGCTCTGGACGAAGAGCATGCCGCGCTGGTTGAAGAAGGCCGCGTCGTACACGTACCCGTCGCGCTGCGAGAGCGACCAGACGCCGCCCTGCCCGATGATGGCGAGCCGCTCCTCGAACTCGGCCTTGTACCGCTCGAACGCTTCCGCGTCGCCCGTCCGCTCGCTCGTCGAAACCTGGTTGACGAGGGCGGAGAGGTTGTCGGGGGCGAGCTCGCGGGCCGCGGCGAACTGCGCCATCGCCTCTTCCGGGTGGCCGTGCTCGGCGAAGAGGTAGCCCAGGTTGTTCGCGCCTTTCGCCGCGAGGCGGAGGAGGTACGACTCGTACGGGGCGAGGGGATTGGCCGCGGCGAGCGGACGCGCGCGCATCCCGGCGAGCGCTTCGCGCAGGGGCGCCTGTTTCGCCGCAAGCGTTGCGAGGTCGGGCGCTTCCGCTTCCGCGCGGTTGATCCAGCCGTCCGGGACGAGATAGCCGCAACTGCGCAGGAGCTCCGTTTCGTCGATGGCCGCGACGGATTTCACGCCCTCGTCGGAGAGGAGCATTTCCTGGAGGAAAGGCTCGATGCCCGCGTCGAGGAGGGCTTGCTGGCGGATGTCCGTGAAGGCGGTGCGCGCGAGGTAGTCCGCGTAGCGCGCGGAACGGGCGTTGGCCATGTCGAGGACGCGCAGGGGGACGCCGCGCCCGCGGGCGGCGACGAGGAGCCAGTCGTCGAAAATGCCGTTGCCGAGGAGGAGGTCCCGGCCTTCGAGCGCGTCGAAGAAGGAGGCCTCCGCGGCCGCGAAACGCCGGGCCGGACCGCGCGCGTCGGCCTTCGGGAAGTTGACGGCACCCGCGGCGAGGATGGCGGCGGGGACGAGCATCGCGACCCACGGGAGGAGGGCGCGCAGGGCGCTTGTCATCCAGTTCGCGATCGCGGGGCGGCGCGCGCGGAGGATCTTGAATTCGGCGCAGATTTCCCCGGCCACGCCCGCCATGACGAGATAGGCGAAAGGCATCGCGCGGTTCGGGCCGGTCATCCGCCAGGGCGCGTAGGGCAGGTCGAAGAGGGCGCCGAGGAGCGCCGCGAGGATGACGAGGCGGAGAATCAGGCTCATCGGCCCGCTGCGGCGCGCGGGCGAGGGGCGGATGGCGAGGATGATGGCCGGGACGAGGGTCAGGGCGAGGAGCAGGAGGAGGACGGGGAGGGGCAGCGCGTGGACGATGGCGAACCACTGGAGGCGCAGGATGCCGCGGTAGAGGACGCTCCAAAAGCCGTCGTAGCCGAGGAAGGAGAGGGGCGTCGCGTGCGAGAAGCGTTCCGCCCAGAGGAAGTAGGTCGCGATGCCCGGCAGGAGGCACAGCGCCGAGAGGACGGGGACCTTGGCCGACCAGGCGCCGCGCGAACGCATGGCGGCGAGGACGCAGACGAAGAAGAGCGGGGCGAAGAGGATGAAGCCGGTGTAGAGCGGGATGCCGAAGCCGTAGAGCAGGGAGACCAGGTAGAGCCGCCACGTGCCGCCGCGCGTGCGGTAGCGTTCGACGCCGACCGCCGCGAGGAGGAGGAGCGCGCAGGAGAAAAGCCCCCAGAGCGAACGGGTCGCGACGACCCAGACGGGGAGGGAGACCGCGGCGAAAAGGCCGGCCACGACGGCCGCGAGCGTTTGCGCGGAGCGGACGGCGCGCGCGGAACGGGCGTCGCCGTCGTCTTCTTCGTCGCCGGAGGGAAGGGGGGAACCGGCGGGGCGGATGCGGGAGACGAGCCACGAGACCGCGAAAACGCACCACGCGCCGCAGAGGACGGAGAGGGCCGTGGCCCCGGCGGCGGCACCGGCGGGCGTCCGGTCGAAGAGGCGGACGAGGACCGCGAAGAGGGGGTTCTCGAAGACGAGGTTGTCGCCGAGGCCGAGGGCGGAAGCTATGGCGGTGGAGGGCAGCCCCGGCAGGAGGGAGAAGGCGGCGGTGCATGCGTAGAGCACGCCCGCGGCGAGGCCGCAGAACACGGCGGCGAGTCCGGGGACGCGGGCGGGGGAGGAAGGGGAAACGTCTTGCGGATGGTTCATGGCGGAAAGGGGAGGGGAGTTCCGCCAAGTTTACGCAACCCTCCCCGCCCGGTCCAGTCCATCTTGCTCCGCACATTTGTCCGGCACATTTGTCGGCAGGCCGTTTGCCAATGTTCGGCAAAAACGGCCCGGTTTTGCCGAACATTGGCAAAATTACCCGCCGCGCGGTTTTGCGAATTTGCCAAACATTGGCAAAAACGCATGAAATTTGCCAAATATTGGCAAAAAGTCGCACGACCCTTGAAAAAAACAGGAGGGAGGAGTCCGGGCCCGCTCAAGGAAGGGCGAAGTCCGCGATGGCTTGGGCAATCCGCCCGGCGGCAGCTTGGACCCGGTCGCTTTCCCCGGCGTCGAATGTCGAGATTGCCCGCTCAAGGACGGGAAGTCCGTTGCTTGCGGCGAGAACGCGAAGGGTCGTTTCGAGCGTGTACCCGGTGATGCATCCGTCCGGCATCAAGGCGTGGACGATGCCGGTGCCCGTGACGCACACGAGGGCGATGGCATCGACTTGCAAGGCGGTCCCGGCGGCCTTGGCGGCGTCCGCTTCGGCCGGATTGGGGGCGGGGAGGGGGATGGTGTCGGCGAAGGCAAGCCCCCTCGGCGCGGGGGAGGAAGGAAGGGTTGCCGGGATGCCCCGTTCGGCGAGGGCTCCGGCAATGGCGGGACCGAGCGCGGCCACGGCTTCTTCCACGGGAAGCCCGGAGGCGTCGCCGAAGATATCCAAACGATACACATTGGGCTCCTCCTCGTACGCCGTGCGGACGAACACGGCGACGGAACGCGGCGGCTCGGAGCCGGCGCGGACGGCGGAAGCGGCGGCCAGAACGGTGGCACAAACAAGAAGAAAAGCCCTTTTCATGGGGAAACCGTACCTGCCGCCCCGTCCCGTCCGCAAGGGCATTTTTCCGATGTCCGTTTTTGCCGGGAATCAAGGAGTTTCAGGGCGTTCCGGCGAGGCTGTCAGGGACCCCTGCATGTTCCTGTCGGTTTTGAACAGAGCCGTCCGGAGTCGCGACCTCCCGACCGTACCGCCCGTTCCAATGGGCCGCCAAGGAGGCAACGACCTTCTCGTCGATGCCGGAAGCGGCGTGAATCGGGTCCCCTCCCACATCGAACCACATGAGGGCCGGATGTCCGCCCGTGAAAACGAAAAGACTGCCGCAGAAAGCGACCAGGGGGACCGGGAGGGCGATTTTCCCGAGATCGGATGCCCGTTCGGCCAATTCGATCCGGTATCGTTTCATGCCCCCGTACAGGGGTTGCGTCTCGACCGCGATGCTCGACAATGCCTTCCCGAGCCCCTCCTCCAGCCAACAGTTGTCGATTACCAGTTCGCAGTCATCGCCGAACGCGGACAGGACACCTGCCACGAATTCCATGAAAGACGGATCCGCATCGATCCACCAGCATTCATCCGGCAAAATGTCCGGGATGTCCGTTCCGTCCATGGATGGAGGCTTGCCGGGGACGGCCCCCGGCGTTTCCGGCGTCTTCTTTTGCGTGCGGGTGGGTTTCATGGGTTTCTTCCGTTGGAACGGGGTTTGCCGCATTCCCGCACACGCCTTGCGCCGGGTCAAGCGCGAAAACGGGCAAAACGGAAAACGCGCGGCGGTTGCAACGGGCGGGGGCGGATGGCAGGATGGGCGCATGAAACGGATTCTCCCGTTTGCGTTGTGCGTCTTGTCGTTGCCGGTGGCGGCAGCCCGCGGGGACGGGTGGGTGCCGCCAGGCGATTGCTGGAACGGGCGGGCGGATGCGCCGCCGACGAAATTGTCCGATTTGGGGGTTGTCGGCTTCCTCTCCCATGCACGGGTCGTTTGTCTGGATGCGAAGTTGGACGCACGGCTGGCGGAGATCCGGACGAAGATGGAATATCCCTCCATCCCGGAAAGCGTGATTTCGGGAAAGGAGAAAATCCCCGCAACGCTGGCCGAAGCGGCGGTGTATCTCGGAGGCAACGTTTGCATGGCGTATCCTCCCGTCCTGTGCGTCGACGCCGGCGACGCCTTCTTTTTCTCCGGCGGGACTTCGACCGGCCCCGTCCACGACTTTTCATCCGGGATGGCCGTCATGCGGGAGAACGGGGCCATCTGGACGTGGTAGCGCCGGAATTCGGGAAACGCCGCAAGCGACGAGGCGGAGGCCAAGGGCTGTGCGAAGTGCCCAACATTGGCAAAATCTCCTTCGGGCGCGGCTTGGAGGCGAACGCGGCGCTACGCGGAGCGGAAGCGCCGCAAGCAAAGTGTCCGCGACACCGCGACACCGCGCTTGAAGGCGGGGGCGGGGGAAGGTATCGTTCCCGCGCGTTCCCGTGCATGGGCGAGTGGCGAAATGGCAGACGCGCCGGATTTAGGATCCGGTCCCGCAAGGGGTAGGGGTTCGAGTCCCCTCCCGCCCAGTTCCCCACCTCCCGCGCGGGAGCCGTCCAACCCGGAGCATTCCATGAAAACATTCCTCCCTTCCCTGATCCTGCTTGCCCTCCTCTCCGCGCTTCCCGCTTTCGCGGAGGAACCCGCCGCCGCCGGACCGGCCGGCGAACCGGCCGCCGCGGCCCCGGCCCTCGACGCGCCGGAAGCGGCCGTCGCGCTCGCGAACGCGTACCTTGCCGCGCTCGCGGACAACGACCTCGACCGCGCCGTCGCCCTCGTGGACATGCGCTCGATGCGCGAAAGCCTCCTCAAGACCCGCCTCGGCGAGCAGCGCCGCCGGAATCCCGGCATGGCGCAGGAGAAGCTCGACGCCATCGAACAGGGCCTCCTCGTCAAGGAACTGGCGCCGGAACGGCTCGAAAGCATCCTCCGGACGATGCTGCGCAACACCCGCGGCACCGGGGATTTCGCGGCGACCCTTTCGCAGGTCCAGCCCGTCCCCGCGGACGGCAACGCCCCGGTCGCCCTCGGCGAAGAGGCGTACGTTTTCATCGCCGAAGTCGTCCGCGGCACGGAAAAGGGCCTCGTCCCCGTTCCCGTCCGCCGCTACGGCGACGACTGGCAGGTCGCCCTCGATCTCGCCGAAGGGCTGGCCCGCCCGCAGGCCGGTGCGCACGCGGTGCCCCTGCCGCCCGCCGCGAAGGAGGCCGTGGACGGCTTCTGGACGGTCTGGAAGGAAGGCTCGCCCGCGGCGACGTACGAAATGCTCCCGCCCGCCCACCGTCCCGCCATCTCCGCCTACATCGCCGAGACCGCGGCTTTTGCCGAACGGATCGGCACCATCGCCGGCTGGGAACCCAACGCCCCGGCGCGCGCCCTTTCGGACAGCACCCTGGCCACCGGCTTCCTCGTCAAGGGCGACAAGGGCGAAGAGAGCGTCGTGCTGGTGCTCGTCAAGAC